>NZ_CP059973.1:2122137-2425300 GCF_009193295.2 Bacteroides luhongzhouii
GAATGGTGATTGACGGTGCGGGTACCAATGGAGGTAAATTGAGAGATGCCGTTCTTTTCTCGCCAATCAACAGCCTTGCAAGTATAGATGCGGGAGATGCTTTGGGGGGTGAAATTGATTACTCGGATGATGCATTGTTATCATCATTGAATGATCCTGTATATAATACAGTGAATGAATATAAGAAGCAAAACCAGTTTTCTATGACTTATAATGCCGGATTTAACTGGGAAATTGTTAAAGGATTGACTTATCAGCTGAAAGGTAGTTACGCATACACTTATAATTATACCGATAATGTCTGGTTAAAGAAAACCGGAGAGTCTAGCTCCAATGCCGGTCAGCCCGTAGCCAAACGTACGGATGAGAAAGGTGCACGATGGAACTTGCAGAACATATTGAGTTACCGGTTCTCTCTGAAAAAGAATCACCGCCTTGATCTGATGGCCGGACATGAAATGGTGAGTAATTACAGAAATCAGATGATTGCCTCATCCAAATATTATCCTATGGATTTTACGGCGAGCGAAGTGTTGGCTATGTGGAACTATGGAGAATCCCAACCAACGTATACCACTATTGGTGAACCTTCCCGTACGGCATCTTACTTCGGTCGTTTAAACTATGCTTTCAAAGATCGGTACATGTTCACTTTTACAGCCCGTGCCGACGGAACGAATGTGTTCGCTCCTGAAAACCGTTGGGGATTTTTCCCGGGTATGGCATTGGCATGGCGTATTTCCCAGGAAAAATTTATGAAGCAGACGGAAGACTGGCTGGATAATCTGAAACTTCGTGTGAGTTACGGGTCAGTTGGTAATGCGCGTGTCAATTCATACTGGAGACAGGATTATAAAATGGAATCTTCTGCCAATAGGCAATATTATCTAAATGAAACAGTACAGAGTGCCCTGAAATTGCAGAACACCTTGCGGAACGAGAATCTGACTTGGGAGACGAAGTTATCCTCTAATGTGGGAATAGATGCCAGCCTCTTTAATAGCCGTTTGAATGTGACGGTTGACTTCTATAATGATATAACGAAAGATTTAATCTTACGCATGGATCTTCCTTCAAATTCGGGATATGAATATCAGTATCAGAATGTAGGCCGCAGCACGAACAGGGGAGTTGAACTTACGCTTAGCGGAACGATTATCAATAGTAAAGATTTCTATCTGGGCGCTAACTTCAATATATCATTCAATAAAAATATAGTGAATAAACTGGATGGAACGGCAACCGTATTGAGTGCGCAATCCAACTGGCGACCGGATATCGGCTCTGATGATTTTCGTGCTATTGTAGGTCAGGCGGTAGGACAGATTTATGGATTCGAAGTAGAGGGCTTTTATTCTGTAGACGACTTTACGTTTGATGAGAATACGAAAAAATGGATACTGAATAAAGGGGTAGTAGACGACAGGGCTTTGTTCTCTAACGACTTGCCTAACTTTGGTCCGGGCTTTATCAAACTGAAGGATCAGAATAATGACGGTGTGATTGACGCGGATAATGACCGTAAAGTGATCGGTAGTGTACAGCCAAAGCATATTGGCGGATTCGGGCTGAATGCTGCATGGAGAGGGTTTGACCTGGCGGCTATGTTCAATTGGTCGTATGGTAATAAAGTATATAATGCCAATAAGATTATGGCATCCACTCATACGAATCGTAAATATAATAATATCAGGGATTTTATGAGCCTGGAAAACCGTTGGTCGATTATTGATCCGGAAACGGGTGCCAATGTAATGTATGGTAATGATGCTAATCCGGAGCGCTTTGTTGAAATCAATTCCAAAGCCTCTATCTGGATGCCTATGATGGGGCGTACGCTTGTGACGGACTGGGCGATTGAAGATGGTTCTTTTTTGCGTTGTAGTAACCTGACGTTAGGGTATACGCTTCCGGTTACTGTGACTCGTAAGCTAGGAGTCAAGAATCTGCGCGTGTATGCTACGGCCAATAACCTGTTTTGCTGGACAGCTTATTCCGGACAGGATCCTGAAGTGAGCACACAACGTTCTACCCCTTTGACTCCGGGTGTGGATTATTCTGCATATCCGAAAGCACATTCTTATGTATTCGGTCTTAATGTTACTTTTTAATACTTGAAAAATGAAAATACAGAAACTATTTTTAGCAGTTTTATCCTCCTCTGTGTTATGCACTTCGTGTATGGATAATTTTTTGGATACCGAAAGTCCTTCTATTCCAAGTGATGAGAATCTGTTTAAATCGACAGCTCTGACGGAAGCAGCCCTGATGGGTGTGTATGCGACAATGACGGACACCTATATATATGGTCAGAAACTGTGTGTCAACTGGCAGGGAGCTTCTGACGTGGAGGTTGGCTCGGGTGCGTTTTCTACGGAAAACTATAATTCGACACTTCGTGATGAAGGTGCTGGCAATTTTTATGACGATAATTATAACCGGAATACCAGATGGGACAAACTTTATTATCTGGCAGAATCCGCCACTACTATCGTAGATGGT
The DNA here is from genome assembly GCF_009193295.2 of Bacteroides luhongzhouii. NCBI lineage: Bacteria > Pseudomonadati > Bacteroidota > Bacteroidia > Bacteroidales > Bacteroidaceae > Bacteroides > Bacteroides luhongzhouii. The sequence goes on from NZ_CP059973.1 coordinate 2,124,640, forward strand.
ATACGTCGGTCCACGTTGATGCAATCTACTTCGGACAAGGCTGCCATGCGTAGATATTTAGGAGAGGCATTAGCACTAAAAGCGTTAGGCTATTTTGAACTGATCCGTTATTGGGGAGATGTGCCATATAAAGAGCATGCGTCTGAAAGCGGATTGGGAAATGTCTATATAGGAAAAGTGGATCGTGATATTGTTTATAATTATATCATAGAGGATTTGAAAGAGGCAATTGAATATCTGCCTTGGATGGGAGAAGAATCATATACGGTAGAACGCATGAATAAAGGTTTTGCCAAAGGACTGCTGGCAAAAGTAGCGCTATTTGCCGGAGGATGGTCTGTACGGGATGGAAATCAGTTTCCGGACTTGGAGGTGGAACATCATCCGACCATTCCGGAAATGAACGGATATTTCGTCGGTCGCCCTAAGAATTGGAAAGATTATTATGAGCTGGCTGCCAAACAGTGTGCGGAGATTTTGGGAGCGACTGATAATCCTCATGAGCTTGATCCCAGTTATGAGAATATTTGGTCTACTGTCAATCATCTGGAATACAACAAGTATAATGAAAACCTGTTTGAAGTTGCTTTTGGTGAAGGACAGAATGGAGATGTGGGGGCCACGATGGGATACAACCTGAACAGAGGGGTTTTTAATACCACCCAAGGTATGGGAGGGGCAGGATATGCGGCTACTACTGCTTACTATTTTTATTCATTTGATCCGGCAGACACCCGTCGGGATGTTACTTGTGTTTTCCAGGAATATATCAATGAGAATGGAAAAAATAAGGAAGTTATTCGCTGTAACCCATTAGGAGTGGCTTGTGGTAAATGGCGTTGGTATTGGATGACTGATAATTATATGAAAGTCCGTTTCCCGAAAGCTAATTCACGTATTGCTACTGGTATCAACTGGATTTTGATGCGATATTCAGATATTTACCTGATGTTTGCGGAGGCTCAAAATGTATTGACAGGGCCGGATGCAGTTAGTCCGATTGCTGGTATGTCTCCCCGACAGGCTTTGGAAAAGGTTCGTGAAAGAGCATTTGGTACTGGTGCTCCCGAAATCACGCAGTATGACGCGGATTTCTTCACGGCTATTGTCAATGAACGGGCATGGGAGTTTGGTTGTGAATCTATTCGTCGTCAGGATTTGACACGTTGGGGATTGTTGGCGGAGAAAATAGAAGAGATGAAAATAGGTCTTTGTATGTTGTATGACTACAAGCCGGTGACTATTTTCGGGAAGACTTATCAAGTGGATGAAATACCGAGAAAAATCTATTATAAATATGAAGACTCTGATAATCCGGAATACATTGATATGTCGTCCGTTAATTTCAATGAGGACATGGGAACCGGTACTGCTTCTGCATCAAAAGGACAGTATGAGTGCAACTGGATCAGCATGCAGGTGACATTGAATAAGGATGGTGATATAAATGCAACCCTGAATACTAATTATGTGAAAACAATGGCTAGAATATTGGTTTGCGGTACAGGTCTGAATGCGTCTTACGACTATTCGAATTTGTTTGGCAGGTTGAACTGGGGCGGTGAGGCCGAAGCGGAGTTCCGTAAATATTCTGTTGGTAATGGAGTGTGTAATTATCGCCATGTATTCGCTATTTATTATGAGGATGTCAATAAGACGCAAGGGTATGTTTCTAATTCGTATGGTTATAAATAATTAATGGTAGGAAAAGATGAAAAGACTAGTTAATAGATTATCCGGAGCATGCCTGTATGTACTATTGGCTTTGATAGTGGGTATGTCTTCCTGTGAGGACGATGCCAATGACTGGACAGTTAATAAGAACTATGATGCTTTGTTCCGTCCGTTGACGTTCGATAAGTCGGCTACCGATGCGACTTCGGTTACATTAAGATATTCGCAGATTGTGAATGCAAAAGTCTATATTTTTGAGTTTTATACGGACAGCTTGGAGTTTAATGCGGAAAATTATGTAAGGACAGATACGATTCTGAAAGATACATTGACTGTATTTTCAGAGAGTAATACGCCTATGAGGATGGAATATCGTACTTTGTTTCAGGAGTTCAACGGTTCTACGCAATATTCTGTTCGTATGAAAGGAGAAGATGCGCAGGGAAAGGCAAGCACTTATGTCAGTGTAGCATTTAAAACTCCGGATGAGCAATTATTTACCGGAGTGGAAGTTACAGCTAATTCCGCAACCTTGATATGGGAAGAAACGAACAGAGTAACTCATCTGACGTTGGCTCAAATGGTGGATACGAAATATGGTGAGGAAAAACAGATTGATTTGACTTCGGAAGATATAGCCGCTTGTTCGAAAACACTCTCCGAATTGGAGAATGGAGCGACCTATCGTGTTCGGATTTATAATAATGATGCATTACGTGGTTCGTATGTATTCAAAACACTTGGATTGGGTGGTAGCGAAATCCTTTTTGTGGAGGCTACGGAAACCGGAGTCATTGATTTAAGTACATTGTTATCTAATTTTGTGAAAGAGAAAGAATGTAGCAATGTAACTGTCCAACTTACTCCGGGGGCGGTGTATAAGGTAAGTGAACTAAAGATTCCGGGATTGGATAATATATTATTTACCAGTACGGAAGCTAATGAGAATAATCGTCCACAGCTTATTGTGACTAATAAAATATCATTGGCTTCTCCGATACAGTCTCTGTCATTCGAGTTTGTTTGCCTGAATGGAAATGGCGAGGCCAGTTATATGACGGATTGGAAAAATAGTTCTTATGCCCAGTCTATTTCATTCACAGGCTGTGCTATACAGAACATAAAACGTACGCTTGTACGTATTAGCAACGGAAGTGGTGTGTTCATGACGGATATTACGATTGATAACTGTGTCATATCCGAAGTTGGTACGGACGGATATGGAATGATTAATTTCGGAAAAAATATCGATCAGTTGGAAAAGGTTTCTATAACGAATAGTACATTGATTAATATTGGTGACCAGTTGATGGACGTGAAAGGGGGAATCGGTGATGTGATATTGGAAAATTGTACTTTCTATAATTCTATGGATGCTAAGAAGGAATTGCCTAAAGTTTTCCGTTTTGATAATGCGGCAAGTACTCCGCCTTCTCCGAAATCTGCGACAATGCGGAATTTGATTTTCTCCGGTCCGAACAAAGGAAAGAAAATGAATAGTGGAAATGGTGCTTATGACATTTTGAACTTCTCTGATAATTGTTATATCACCTCCGACCTGCAGGAAGGCAATAACAGGTTTGAAGAAATAACGAGAATAAAACAAAGCTCGGATGACTTGTTCGTTGATCCATTGAACGGTGATTTCCATATTAAACCGGAAGCCGGGTTTGCCGGAACGGGTAATGCTGGTGATCCACGTTGGTATTAATTGATCCTATAATTGTTAGGTATAAAGAATATCATGAAGAATATTGTATTATCAATTTTATTGATGAGTGCCTGTGCAATGATTTATGCACAGGCGGACTCATCGCCTTATCAGGCTATTGTAGCTGTTGATGGTAGTGGAGATTATAAAACGGTTCAGGAAGCAATCAATGCTGTACCTGACGAACAGACGAAACCTTGGTTGATTCTGATAAAGAATGGCTTGTATAATGAGCAGGTGATTATCCCTAAGAATAAGCCATATGTACATTTAATAGGCCAGGATAAGGATAAGACCATTATTTATTTAAACTTGAATGTTGGTAGTAAACTGACCGGTAAAGAAATAGGTGGAAAAACAGCTTATTGGGAACACTCGGTTCATAATCCTTCCTCTCCAGTTTATAAATATGAGGGATCGGTAGTGGTGGTAAAAGGAGACCACTTTTATACGGAAAACATTTCGTATGTGAATGACTGGGGAGTTTTATCAGATAATGGTCCGCAGGCTTTGGCTATGAATAGTCAGGCAGATTGTGCTTCCTTTTATAATTGTAAGTTCCGTTCTTTTCAAGATACTTGGATGACTGCCAATAATGATGTCAGTCGGCACTATGTGAAAGATTGCTGGATAGAAGGCGCGGTAGACTATTTTTATGGTGGTGGTGATGTGTTGCTGGAAAACTGTACGCTTTATAATGTACGGAGTGGAGCAGTAATAGTGGCTCCTTCCCATAAAGATGCCAAATATGGTTATGCTTTTCGTAATTGCATTATAGATGGAAACAGTGAAGCGGCTGACGGACGTTTGAAGTTGGGGCGTCCATGGCATAATAATTCGAAGACGGTGTATATCAATACCATCATGCTTATCCCTGTCGCTGATGAAGGATGGACGAATATGGGAACGGTTCCCGGGATTTTTGCCGAATACAATAGTCGTGATGCACAGGGTAATGTGTTGGATTTAAGTAAACGCAAAACGGAATATCAATATAAAGACCGCCAAACCGGTAAGGAAGTATCGGGTACCTGTCAGGCAACTATAACGAAAGAGGAGGCGGACAAATATACGTACGAAAATATGATTCCGGGTAATGATGGCTGGAATCCGCGTATTATGATGGAGAAATTAGGAAGTCCGCGCAGTCTGGTTTATCAGCATGGCACTCTTAAATGGAACCCTGTGAAGAATGCGATCGGATATATTGTATATGATGGAGAACAGATTCTCGGGACGACTACTGATACCTCTTTTCCGGTGTCGAAAGTGAATTATGCTTTGAAGGTATCTGCCGTGAATCAATATGGAACGCAAGGTAAAAAAGGTGTATTGTAATTGAATATAGAAAACTGGTAAGGAAAGGGGAGGTGCTTATGAGGCATCTCCCTTTCTTTCTTTATATTCTGTAGGAGTGACTCCCATGATTTTTTTGAAGCGCCTGCTAAAGTACTTCGGGTCATTGAAACCGGTCATATAAGCAATTTGGGAGAAACTGTATTCACTTTTTTCAATTAGTTGGGCGGCTCGTTTGATGCGCATTTCACATACGAAATCTACCGGAGTCAGCCCAACAATAGATTTTAATTTTCGGTAGAATACCGTACGGCTTAACATTAGTTTGTTGGCGAAGTCGTCGATGGTGATATCTGTATTGTCCATTTGTTCCTCCATAAACGCCATTACTTGTTGCATGAATTGTTCATCGTATGGAGTCACTTGAGGTTGTGAAGGCTCCCACCCATTTATATGATCTTCTTCTTGAGTATGCTCTGACAGTTTCGATAAATATAGCTCTTGTAACTGTTTACGTTGACGGAGCAGCGACAAAATTCTGGTTTTTAAGTACGTAGAGCTGAATGGTTTGGTAATGTAGTCATCGATGCCTTGTTCCAGTCCTGCTATCCGATCATCTAAAGAAGATTTTGCTGATAGTAATATAATAGGAATATGGCAGGTGTTATGATCGGCTTTGATTGCTTTCACCATGTCTAATCCATCCATGACCGGCATCATGACATCACTGATTATCAGATCCGGAATGTACTGCTGTGCATATTTTAATCCTTCTTTTCCATTTGCTGCTTCGAGAACAGTGTAAGTCTCTGACAGGATATTCCATAGGAAATGACGTAATTCATTGTTGTCTTCGACAATAAGAATGGAAGTTTTTTCATCCTCTGCGTCGGTTTTATTTTCATTCTCTGCGTATGCTGCCTTGAAGGATGTACTATCCGAATCTTCTTCAGTAGCTTGTATCGTCGGTGAATTATTGTCACTGTCGGATAAAATAAATTCGGCTTGTTGATCGTCTGCAAATGCTTTTTCTTCCTTAGGAAGTGTGACAATGAATTCACTTCCACTTCCCGGCTCGCTTTTCACTTGGATATTTCCGTGATGTAATTCTATTAATTCGCGTACCAGTGAAAGCCCAATGCCGGATGAGGGCTGCAAGATATTGTATTGTGCCAGTGTTTCAAATCGATAAAATAGGGATTGTTGCTTTTCGGGAGCAATGCCAATACCTTCATCAGATACGGAGATGGTGACTTGCTCCGAACCTGTTATCATATTTACCGTTACTTTCTTGCCGTTCGGTGTATATTTGAAGGCATTTGAAAGTAGATTGAAGAATATCTTTTCAAATTTGTCACGGTCTACCCATGCGTATATTTTGTCTGTATTAGTTTGAAGTTGGAAATCAATTCTCTTTTCTTTTGCTATAAGGTGGAAGCTTTCCATTATCTTCTGTAATTGGGAAACGAGTTCTGTCTTTTCTACCAACACTTTCATCTTCTTATTTTGGATTTTGCGGAAATCCAGTAGTTGATTGACCAGACGAAGCATACGTTCTGTGTTTTTATGTACCAAATTTAGATGTTCCCGAACTGTCGGAGAGATTGTTTCATGCGCTAGAATTTCTGATACAGGGCTGGATATTAAAGTTAAAGGAGTGCGTAATTCATGTGAAATATCAGTGAAGAAGCGTAATTTGATATTGGATAAATGTTGTTCCAAGTCAACCTGATGCCGCAAACGGTAGATATAGAACAGAATGTATACAATGATAGTAGTGAATAACACGAACATGACAATATAGAATAACCATGCCCAGTATGTTTCCCAAAAAGTGGGTAAAACATGAATGGGGAGAGTGCGTATATTATCGGTCCATACTCCGTCGCTATTGCTGGAACGGATTTGCAGTTGATATTCTCCGGCAGGTAAATTTATGTATGTTGCAGAGCGGTTATTACCGGCTTCGTTCCATTCTTCTTCCAGACCTTGCAGGCGATAAGCGTATTCGATGGCATCGGGATTTACATAATCAATGGCTGCAAATTGAAAGGTGACATTACGTTCCGAAGGATTTAGTTCCAGTTCTTTTATGTCATCAAGCGCTACATGAAGTTGACTTCCTTGTATTTTGAGTCCGGTAAATACAATAGGAGGTACATAAGAACTTTTTTTCATTTGTTCTGTGTTGATTTCAAGTATCCCTTGATTGGTTCCGAGAACGATTTTCTTTTGACTGGTTAGTGTGGGAACTGCTTCGGTGAGGTTCAGTTCTCTCTGAAAGTAATTACTTCCATAATTCTCAAATGTTCCTTGTTGTGGATTGAATTTGGATATGGTGTTTTCGGAGATTACCCATAATTGTTTTTGAGTATCTTCGAGCATTGAAAGTACCAAATCAGAAGCTAATCCGTCTTTGATTGTATAACTTTTGAATTGTATATCTTCCGTGAGTAGATTTTTAGAGATAATCTGGCTGATTCCTCCGGTGAATGTTATTACATAAGTGTTTTTTCGACTGTCAGTAAATATTTGCATGACATCATTACTGCTAAGGCTGGAATCTACGTTAGGGATACGGTTGCTATGATAGAACTTAATTTCTTCTGGCTGATCGAACTTATTGGAGAATGTAAGTAAACCATTGGTTGTGCCAATCAATAACACTCCGTTGGGGGCTTCTGCGATATGTCTTATTTTGAGTGAAGTAGAAACAGGATAGTTTTTCAGCCGGTTGCCGCTATGGATAAAGTTGGTAGAACCATCAGGTGCGTGTGATAATAGGTTGAGACCACCTCCATAACATGCGATCCATATATTGTCATGGCTATCCTGAATAATACTATAGACACTATTGTTACTTAAACTGTATGTATCTTGTGGCTGATGGACGAATTGTTGTAAAAGATAGGAGTGCTCATTTTTCTTCTTTAGAAGGATGAGGCCGTCTTTTTTGGTTCCCATCCATATATTTCCTTGTTTATCTTCCATAAAACAGTACACACTTTTTCCGAAAGTAACCTCTTGAGGGGTGATTATGCCCTGTGGAGAAAGGTAGCCTTCTAATGTCCCATCCGGACGGTAAATTCTGACGTTTCCCTTTTTGGAAGCAACCCAGAGACGTTTCTGTTTGTCGGCAAGAAAAGCACGTATTTCCAATCCATTGTCTATGGGACGTATTTTGTATTTATTGGGATAGAAAGATATTTTGTCTACGCCCCGGTCATTGGTAATCCATACATTCTGTTGCCGGTCGGTATAATAATAACGAATAGAGGGGGCAAATAGGGAAGCGGGATTATTTTCATCTGCAAAGTATAGTTTCAGTTGATTACTGTCGCGGTCATAATAGCATAAATGCCCTTTTTGAGGACTCATCCATAGTGTGCCTTCATGGTCTTCAAAGATCATGTACCGGTTGTCGCGTTCATATTGGATTAGGTTTTGTATAGGAGCTGTGAAGTGCTGCTTATCTCCTGTTTTCAGATTTAGCTTTATCACACCGGAGGTATTGGCAAAGATCCAGACTTCTCCGGTTTTGTCCTGATAAAAAAAATGAGCTTCATTGGATGGCTGGGTGGCTGTCTGTATATTAAAATGCTGGAATTTTTTCTTTTCTGTATCGTATGTTATAAATCCGTTGTCAGTTCCTAAGCCGATCCTGTCATTAGAAGGGGAAATGGAAGATATGGAATAGATATCTGTGACAGGACATGGTAGCTCCTGGAATTTTATATTTCCGTTCTTGGGATCATATATTGCGATTTTTCCGGAAGTTGAGATAAGATATATTCTCTTATTATATTCTTTGACCATTTTGAACGGATAATCGCTGTTGATTCGTTTTTTCCCGATGATGGTTACTCCCTTATCTGTCATGATCCATTCGTCCCCGTCGGAATCTTCGTAAATGTCGAATATCTTGTTTCCTTTTAAATTTTGGTTGAAACTGCTGTATAAAATGATATCTTTTCCTTCTTTGCAGGTTTGCTCATTGATTCTGAAAGCATAACCTTGTTCGCAGGTGATCCATGTAATCCCTTTATTTAAGGTATAGATATTGCTGACTGTGTTGGTCTGTTGCAGGGATGATTCAATAGGAAGGAGTATGTCAATAAATTTTTCTGTTTGAATATCAAATAGATATGCACGGTTATCATAAGATTTGCACCATATATCTCCGTCTTTGCTTTCTGTAATATAAGAGAAACGGTTGGTCGTTAAAGTACAGCCGTCTCCCGGAAATGCTTTGTAATTTTTAAATGTGTATCCGTCGAATTTGTTTAGTCCATTCCAGGTGGCGAACCAAAGAAATCCTTTTCTGTCTTGCATTATATTCACTACTACTCCTTGTGAAAGACCACTGTTGACAGAGAAGTGTTTAATCTGACAAAGCGGTTGAGCAGCCACGGTCAGACTGGTATATAAACATAAAAGAAATGCATAGAATGTTTTCATTATATTCTTTTTTATGTGTAGAGCAAAAATAGATAAAACTGGATTAAAAAGGAAATATAAAACCGTGATTGAACATAAAATGCACGCTTTTGCATATTTAATCCACCTGTCTATCCTCTATCAAGCACAATTATTACCCTATAAGGGGAGAAGATACCTCGTACTTTTGTTTTGACAATTAGAACTGGTAATATTTTAAATGAAAACTATAAATGAAATGTCTATTTATTTGTGTGGTAGGACTTGTTGTAGCTGCAACCGCATGGTCTCGTACCTTTAACATGAAGGAGCTTGGAGCTGATCCCCGAGGTATTGAATCTTGTACGGGGTTAATAAACCAAACGATTGAAAAAGCATCTTTTGAAGGAGGAGGAACAATTTATTTTCCGGCAGGTGTTTATTTGACAGCCACTATTCACATGAAAAGTAATATAACTTTGTATGTGGAGTCCGGAGCTGTTCTTCGTTTCTCTGATCGCTTTGAAGATTATCTTCCTTTTGTGAAGATCCGGTGGGAAGGTACAGTGATGAATACTTTGTCTCCCCTGATTTATGCGCATGATGCGGAGAATTTGACTATAACCGGGCGCGGAACGTTGGACGGTAATGGATTCAAATGGTGGAGCTGGGAGAAAGAAACACGGGAGCTGATTAAAAAGAACGGAGGAAAATTGCCTGCTTTGAATAAACTACAACGAATGTGGGAAGAGGCTAATGAAGATCTGGAAATTTCGGATTATTATAAACCTTCTTTAAAGCGTCGTATGTTTCGGCCTCCTTTTATTCAGTTTTATGAATGTAACAATGTGTTGATAGAGAATGTGAAAATTGTCAATTCTCCTTTTTGGACCATAAATCCGGCTTTTTGTGATAATGTAACAGTGCATGGAGTGACAATATATAACCCATCAAAAGATCCAAAAGGTCCCAATACGGATGGAATAAACCCTTCTTCTTGCCGGAATGTGCGTATTTCTGATTGTTTTATTAGTGTGGGGGATGATTGTATCACAATTAAATCGGGGCGTGATGCTGATGGACGGAAATATGGAAAGGCTTGTGAAAATATAACGATAACTAATTGTGTTATGCTTTCCGGTCATGGAGGGGTAGTTATTGGCAGTGAAATGTCAGGCGGTGTAAGAAGAGTTACAATTTCTAATTGTGTTTTCGACGGCACGGATTCCGGTATTCGCTTGAAATCTTCTCGTGGGAGAGGAGGAGTTGTTGAAGAGCTTCGGGTAGATAATATCGTTATGAAGAATATTCAGCGGAATGCTTTCATCTTTGATTTGTTCTATGATAAGGAATCAAAAGTGGAACCTGTCAGTGAACGGACTCCTGTTTTCCGGAACATTCATTTGAGCAATATCACAGGTTCTGATATCAAGCAAATTGGTTATATTAAAGGGATTGAAGAGATGCCTGTACAAGGTTTGTCCTTTTCAAATATTAATATGCAGGCAGAGGTTGGATTTATAGTTGATATTGCTGAAGATATTCGTTTTGATAATGTGGATTTCTCTTCGCAGACTGGTTCACCGTGGCAATTCAGTAAATGCACGGGTATTGTTTTGAATAATATTCGTTCAAAGTATCCTGCCGATCAGCAGGCAATTATTACTTTTGATGATGTTGATAATGCTATTATTAATGGTTGCTTTCAGATAATTCCTGTGAAGGAATTTTATAAAGCTAACAACAGCCGTATTATAGAGGGGAATAATTATTGGAAAAAAGAGAATTCCAATGAGCCGGAATTATAATATTGTCTGTTGTTTTTTGTTGTTCGGTATATATGAAAAGAACGATATTACAGACAATGTAATATCGTTCTTTTATTGGCTAGTTGGTTGTTTATACCTTACTTGTTATCGTTTTCACGAATTTCCACCCGGCGGATTTTACCGCTGATCGTTTTGGGAAGCTCTTCTACGAACTCGATGACGCGTGGATATTTATAAGGAGCAGTCACTTTCTTCACGTGGTTCTGTAATTCTTTAATCAGTTCCTCTCCGGCACGTGCCTTATAGTCTTTGGATAGAACAATCGTAGCTTTTACTACCTGACCGCGAATCTCGTCGGGTACTCCGGTTATAGCACATTCCACAACAGCCGGATGAGTCATCAACGCACTTTCCACTTCGAATGGGCCGATGCGGTAACCGGAACTCTTGATAACGTCGTCTGCACGACCGACAAACCAAAGGTAGCCGTCCTCGTCTTTCCAGGCAACATCGCCGGTGTAATAAATACCATCGTGCCAAGCTTCGTGAGTGCGTTCCGCATCCCGATAATATTCTTTGAAAAGTCCGAGAGGTTTTCCTTTGCTGGTACGGATTACAATTTGCCCTTGCTCACCGGCTTCAACAGAGCGACCTTCATGGTCGATCAAATCTACATCATATTGAGGATTCGGCAACCCCATGCTTCCCGGTTTCGGTTCCATCCAAGGCATGGTGGCGATGGTAAGAGTTGTTTCTGTTTGTCCGAAACCTTCCATCAGTTTGATACCCGTCAGTTTCTTGAAAGTTTCAAATACGGCAGGGTTCAATGCCTCTCCGGCAATGGTACAGTATTTTAGTGAAGACAAGTCGAACTTTGTCAGGTCTTCGTGAATCAAGAACCGGAAGATGGTAGGAGGTGCACAGAGAGAAGTGACATGATATTCTTGGATTTTTTCCAGAATAGCTGCCGGGGTAAACTTCTCGTGGTCGTAGACGAAGATATTGGCTCCGGCAATCCACTGTCCGTAGAGTTTTCCCCATACTGCTTTTCCCCAGCCGGTATCGGCAATGGTGAGATGAAGGCTGTTTTCATCCAAGTTGTGCCAAAAGCTACCGGTAACGATATGGCCTAACGGATAAGTAAAGTCATGTGCCACCATCTTAGGCTCACCGGTAGTGCCGGAAGTAAAATACATCAGTGAGATGTCATCATTAGTGTTTGCATGGCGGGGACGTACAAACGGAGCGGCATTCTCGATGCCCTGATGAAAATCTTCGAAGCCTTCCGGGATTTCCGGGCCGACACTGACTAGTTTTTCAACAGTGGGACATTCGGGAAGAGCATCTTTGATATGTTGCAGGATGATTCCTTCGCCGGCAGCTACAATCATTTTGATATCGGCAGCATTGCAGCGATAGATAATATCCTTCTTGGTCAGTAGGTGAGTAGCCGGAATGACGGTTGCTCCCAGTTTGTGAAGAGCGATGGTGCTATACCAGAACTCATAACGGCGTTTCAGGATCAGCATCACCATGTCGCCACGACCGATACCCAGACTCTGGAAGTAAGAGGCGGTCATGTCTGTAGATCGTTTCATGTCGGCAAATGAGAATTGGCGACTTTCGCCTTTGTCATTTGTCCAAAGTAAAGCGTTCTTGTCGGGGTGTTCGGCAGCCCAGGCATCTACTACATCGTAACCGAAGTTGAAGTTCTCCGGGACGTTTATTTTCAAGTTTTTGATAAAATCCTCTTGTGAACTGAAAGAGGTCTGTGATAAAAATCTTTCTACCATGATGTTATTACATAATTACTGCCAGAAAACGTACCGTTTTGCCATCGAGCGCTTTCATGCCATGTGGAAGTTTAGAGTTAAAATAGATACTGTCGCCTTGGTTGAGGATGATTTCTTTGCCTTCGATGTTGATAAGCATACGGCCCTCGATTACCAGATTGAATTCCTGTCCGTTATGTTTGTTGTAGTGGATCGGTTCGTCGTTTGCTTTCGGTTCAACAGTGACGATGAACGGGTCAGCGGTACGGTTCATGAATCCTGAAGCCAGTGATTGGTATTTATAAGCTTTGGTACGTTCGATGCTGACTCCTTTGCCGGCACGAGTCACGAAGTAGCTGCTCATTTTAGGCTCTTCGCCAAACATCAGGGCGTCGAGAGCTACATTATACGTACGGGCTATTTTTTGTAGCATGCTGACAGAGATGTCGTAATCTCCGGTTTCTGCAAGTCGGTATTCTTCAGCAGAGATGTCGCTGTCGCGGGCGATATCCTCTGCGGTCAGTTCCAGTACGTCACGTAATCCGCGGAGGCGTTCTGCGATCTGTTTAATTTGTTCATTCATACAAGTGGTTCGTATTTTTATGATTAATAATTTTATGGTGTTATTTGGAGGCTTTCATGGCTTTGATGATAGCGGAGGTGAATCCGTTGTGTTCCAATTCATTGATCCCCTTGATCGTGATTCCGCCCGGAGTGGTAACCTTGTCGATTTCTACGCTGGGGTGGGTATCATTGTTCTGAATCAGTGCGGCTGCTCCTTTTAAGGATTGTGCTATCATCTGCATGGCATCTTTGGGGCGAAGTCCCATTTCGATTCCGGCTTGCGTGGCTGCCTGAATATATTTCAATACGTAGGCGATACCGCAGGAGGCCAATGCGGTGGCTGCCGCTATTTTATCTTCGGGGATAAGCATCACTGTTCCCATCTCACTGAACAACCGGAGGATGAATTTGTCTTGTTCATCGTTCGTATTGCGGGCGGCGACAAGCGTCATACTTTCCAGTTCGCTGATAGCGGTATTTGGAATCAGACGGAACATTGCCATTTCCGGTGCTACGACGTAATGAGCCAGTTCTTCAAAACTGATGCCGGCAGCTACGGAGATGAGTATCTGTTTGCTTTTCAGTTTCAATTCGCGCATCACCGGTTCCATAAACCACGGTTTGACAGCAAGGATGACAATATCCGCACCTGTGGCAGCTTCCACATTGCTGTTGGTGATAGAGATATCCGGGAATTCCTTTTTCAGTTTTTCTAGTTTTCCGGCACTCGGATTGGACACGATGATGTCCGAATCGTCTATCAGACTTCCTTTTGCCAGGCCACGGGCTATTGAACCGCCCATGTTTCCTGCACCGATAATGGCTATTTTCATATACGCTTATTTTTAATGAGTTGTTAAAGACAAAGGTAACAGTTAATTACGAAAAAACAAAAAGCAGCCAGAATAAGAAATAAATTTCTAATAAAGGCTGCTTTTATCGTTGGCTGTTTATTAATCAAATGAGCGATTAGAGTACTTTCTTGAACCGGGCAAGGAAGTCTTCCGCTTCCTCCATACTAAGGCAAAGAGGAGGTAACAGGCGAAGTACATTCGTACCGCTTGCTCCGGTAAATACATGCTCGTCATAGATGAGGCGGCTGCGTAGTTCTTTGATGGGTTCTTCGAATTCGAGTCCGATCATGAGTCCGCGTCCGCGTACCTCTTTTATTTGCGGGAATTTCTTCAGTTCTTCCAGTAAGTAGTTACCTACTACCTTCGCGTTTTCTATCAGATTTTCTTGCTCAATGACGTCCATCACGGCGAGTGCTGCCGAACATGCCAGATGGTTTCCACCGAAGGTAGTTCCCAATTGACCATATACCGGTTTAAACATCGGGCTGATCAGGACACCTGCCATCGGGAAACCGTTGCCGATACCTTTGGCTACAGTGATGATGTCCGGCTTGATGTCATTATATTGATGGGCGAAGAATTTACCGCTACGTCCGTATCCGCTCTGAATTTCATCGAGAATCAGGATCGTTCCTGTTTCGCTGCAAGCTTTGCGGAGTTCCTGCATAAATTCGGTGGTCGGTATCTTGATACCGCCTACACCTTGTATTCCTTCAATGATAACAGCGCACGAGTCTCCCTTAGACAGTTCCTGCTTCATCGCTTCAATATCGTTGAGCGGGAGATAGGTGACATGACCGTTGTTGTTGATAGGGGCGATAATGGAAGGATTGTGAGTCGCTTCTACCGCAAGAGACGTCCGTCCGTGAAACGCCTTATTGAAAGATACGATTTTGGTACGTCCGTTATAGAAGGAGGCTAGCTTCAGAGCATTCTCGTTCGCTTCGGCCCCACTGTTAATCAGGAACAGGCTGTAGTCTTCGTAACCGGAAATTTTGCCCAGTCGTTCGGCTACCTCTTGTTGGAGCTTGTTGATGACGGAGTTTGAGTAGAAACCAAGTTTAGATACCTGGTTACTGATCATTGCTGTATAGTGAGGATGTGCATGTCCGATAGAGATAACGGCATGACCTCCGTAGAGATCCAGATATTCTGTTCCGTTCTCATCCCATACTTTGCAACCGTCGCCCTTGACAATGTTGATGTTATATAAAGGATATACGTCGAATAATTTCATAATTCTTTGTTTTTAAAAAGCTGAAGGCTTCAAACGTAGTCCTACGGTTTCTTCCAGGTTGAACATCAGGTTCATGTTATGAACAGCTTGTCCGCTGGCGCCTTTCAGCAAATTGTCGATACAAGAGATAATCAATAGTTTGTCACCATGTTTCTCCAGATGTATCAGGCACTTATTAGTATTAACGACTTGTTTCAAGTCAATATTCTTGTCTACGATGTGCACAAAGGAGTCTTTTGCATAATATTCCTCATACATACGAACGATTTCCTCCAACGCTACTTTGGTCTTGACTACCAGTGTCGCAAAGATACCACGAGCGAAATCTCCACGGTATGGAATGAAGTCGATCTCTGCATCGAAGCTGTTTTGCAGCTGTTTCAGCGATTGCTTGATTTCCGGAACATGCTGGTGCTCGAATGCTTTGTACACACTCATATTGTTGTTTCTCCAACTGAAATGACTGGTAGCACCCGGTTTCACTCCGGCTCCCGTACTTCCTGTAATGGCATTTACCATTACATCATCCGTCAGCATCAGATTTTTGGCAAGCGGGAGCAAACCGAGCTGGATGCAGGTTGCAAAACAACCGGGATTGGCTACGTGCTTTGCCGTACAAGTGGCACGGCGGTTCAGTTCCGGCAGACCGTAGATAAAGTCGTGGTCGTCGCTCATAATACGGTAGTCCATCGAGAGGTCGATAATCTTTAGGTCTTCCGGTATGTTGTGACTTTCCATGAATTTCTTTGTATCGCCGTGGGCAGTGCAGAAAAAGAGAACGTCGATTTCGTCCAAAGGCAACTGGTCGGTGAATCTTAGATCTGTTTCTCCATACAAGCCTTCGTGTACGTCGGTAATTCTGTTTCCGGCATTACTGCTGCTGTTGATAAATACGATTTCAGTTTCCGGATGGTTGAGCAGCAGACGGATTAACTCGCCTGCTGTATATCCTGCGCCACCAATGATTCCTGCTTTAATCATATCTCTTCGTCTTTGTGGTTGTTATAGTAAACACGTAGCGGTGTAGAAGTTACTTTGATAAAGCCTTTTGCGTCTTCGGCTGTCCAGCCTTTCTGCATTTCACCGTATTCTCCGAATTTAGTCTTCACCAGATCGTCTTCCGATTCTACACCTACGGTAGAGAAGGAAAGAGGGCGAAGTTCGAGGATAGCCGTACCGTTTACGTTACGCTGGCTTTCCTGCAACATAGCTTCGATGTCACGCATCACCGGTTCCAGGTATTGGCTTTCGTGGAGGAACATACCGTACCAGTTGGCTACCTGGTCTTTCCAGTATTGTTGCCATTTGCTCAATGTATATTTCTCGAGGAAGCGATGGGCGCCGATAATCAACATCGGAGCGGCAGCTTCGAATCCTACACGGCCTTTGATACCGATAATTGTATCACCCACGTGCATATCACGGCCGATACCGTATGCTGCACCAATCTCTTCTACTTTCTGGATGGCTTTGATCGGGTCGTCAAACTTCTCGTCGTTGACAGCTTTCAGTTCCCCTTTTTCGAAAGTCAGGCGAAGCTGTTCGCTGCCTTCTTTTTCAACGTGTTTGAGGTAAGCAGTTTCCGGGAGTCCTTGCGCGGAGTCGAGGATTTCGCCACCACAGATAGAAGTACCCCACAAACCTACATTATAAGAGTATTTCAGTTTGGTGAAGTCTGCGCTGAAACCATGCTTGTTCAGATAATCAATTTCTTCCTGACGGCTCAATGCCATGTCGCGGGTCAATGTGATGATTTCCACATTGGGAGCCAGTACGAGGAAAGTCATATCGAAACGGATTTGGTCGTTACCTGCTCCGGTAGAACCGTGCGCGATAGCATCCGCGCCGATTTCGTTGGCATAGCGTGCGATGGCCAATGCTTGGAAAATACGTTCGGAACTAACTGAAATAGGATAAGTACCGTTACGCAGCACATTTCCGAAAACCATGTATTTCAGGCTCTTTTCGTAGTATTCCTGGGTAACGTCCAGTGTCACGTATTTCACTGCTCCCAGTTTATAAGCATTTTCTTCGTTTGTTTTCAGTTGTTCTTCGCTGAAACCACCCGTATTGGCACAAGCTGCATATACTTCGTAACCTTTTTCTTTGGCGAGGTACATGACGGTGAACGATGTGTCCAGTCCGCCGCTGAATGCCACCACTACTTTTTTCTTCTTTTCTTCCATAGTGCTGTATCTTTTTAAATGTTATTTCTTTCTTGTTCCTTTTTTATGTTCCGCGGGTCTGTCGGATCGTACAGCATGGCTGTACAGATACAGAACTTGCGGTTTTTCGCTACCAGAATATCATGATTGATACATCCTTCGCATCCTTTCCAGAAAGCTTCGTCGTCTGTCAGTTCGTTGAAGGTGACAGGCACATAACCCAGTTCGGTGTTCATCTTCATGACAGCTGCTCCGGAGGTCAGACTGAATATTTTTGCTTTCGGCCATCGGAGACGTGCCAGTTGGAAAGAAGCTTGTTTGATACGTTTTGCCAGTCCTAATCCACGGAAATCAGGATGAACGATCAGACCGGAAGTAGCCACATATTGCTTGTTTCCCCATGATTCGATGTAGGTGAATCCGGCAAAAGTATCGCCACAAAGAGCAATAATCGCCTTACCTTCTTTCATCTTTGTCGCTACGTATTCGTGTGTGCGTTCCGCAATTCCTGTTCCTCGTACGGCGGCAGCATTTCTGATAGTTTCCAAAATAGTGTCAACGTAAACCTCATGTGAGGCGTCGGCTACCATAACATCTATTTGTTGAGTGTCCATTTCTTTATTATATAATAATAGGTATAATTATTCGATATTGGGAATGATGAGTGACAGAAGCTGACGTATTTTGCTGATGGCAACTCCTTCACGCAACACCAACATGATCGTGTCGTCACCGGCAATGGTTCCCAGAATTTCACTGAATTCATTGTTGTCGATGTCATACGCCATGCTGCTGGCATAACCGGGACGGGTGCGGATAACGGCAATGTTACCGGAAAACTGTAAAGAGATAAATCCGTTGTTACGTAACATTTCACCGGCACTCTGGTCGGTAGAACGTTTATACATAATGTTGTTCGGCAGTACATATACGTACTTTCCGTTCATACTGGCAGCCTTGGCTACTTTCAATTGTTTCAAGTCGCGGGAGAGGGTGGCCTGTGTCAGTTCGAAGCCTTCGCGGTTCAACTCTTGCAGCAGTTCTTCCTGCGAACCGACCTCCTTGCTCGAGATAATCATTTTGATGGCGTCTAACCGATTTGCTTTCTTCTTCATTGTATAATTATTCTAAGAATGGTGCAAAAGTATGCATTATTTCGGAGAAAATATGCATAAAACCAAAGTTTTTTTGCATAAAAGTGAAAAATATGCTAAACGGTGAGAGCCGGCTTTTTTGTTTTGTGTCAAAATGTATACCCTTTCAATCAAAATACATAAGGAAAGGGAGGAGGGAATCGCCTATCTTTGCAATGTAGGTAAATGGATACCTTAAATATATAGACAGAATACCATGAAACAAAACTTTTTTGCAGTCGACCTGGGCGCAACGAGCGGCCGTACAATCTTAGGAACTTTCATAGAAGGCGGATTAAATCTGGAAGAGATTAATCGCTTTCCTAACCACCTGATTGAAGTGGGTGGACATTTTTATTGGGATATTTATGCATTATATCGTCATATTATTGACGGATTGAAGTTGGTTGCTCACCGTGGTGAATCCATTGCTTCTATCGGTATTGATACCTGGGGAGTGGATTTTGTATGTGTTGGAAAAGACGGCAACCTGCTTCGTCAGCCTTATGCATACCGTGACCCGCATACGGTAGGTGCACCGGAAGCTTTTTTTTTCCGTATTTCGCGTAGTGAAGTCTATGGCAAAACGGGTATTCAGATTATGAATTTTAATTCACTTTTCCAATTAGACACTTTACGTCGCAATCATGACAGCGCATTAGAGGCGGCAGATAAAATTCTGTTTATGCCGGATGCGTTAAGTTATATGCTGACCGGAGAGATGGTGACGGAATATACGATTGCTTCCACAGCGCAGCTGGTGAATGCGCAAACACGTCGTCTGGAACCGGAGTTGTTGAAAGCAGTAGGATTGAGCGAAAAGAATTTCGGACGTTTTGTATTCCCGGGCGAAAAGGTGGGAGTATTGACAGAAGAAGTGCAAAAAATAACCGGACTGGGGGCAATTCCTGTAATTGCAGTAGCCGGACATGATACCGGTTCTGCTGTTGCTGCTGTTCCGGCACTCGATCGTAACTTTGCTTATTTGAGCAGCGGAACTTGGTCATTGATGGGAGTA
The DNA here is from genome assembly GCF_009193295.2 of Bacteroides luhongzhouii. Taxonomy (NCBI): domain Bacteria; kingdom Pseudomonadati; phylum Bacteroidota; class Bacteroidia; order Bacteroidales; family Bacteroidaceae; genus Bacteroides; species Bacteroides luhongzhouii. Next base: position 2,144,249 of record NZ_CP059973.1, read on the forward strand.
GAAACGGATGCTCCGGTGATTAATGCCGAAACAGAAGCGTTGAACTTTACCAATGAAGGCGGTGTGGAAGGAACCGTCCGCCTGTTGAAGAATATCTGCGGGATGTGGTTGTTGGAACGTTGCCGTTTGAATTGGGGAGATACAAGCTACCCTGAATTAATCAGTGAGGCGGATGCTTGCGAGCCGTTCCGTAGTCTGATTAATCCGGATGATGATTGTTTCGCGAATCCTGCGGATATGGAAAAAGCTATTGCTGAATATTGCCGGGTTACCGGACAATCAGTTCCCGAGAAACGTGGACAAGTGGTACGTTGTATTTTTGAAAGTCTGGCTTTGCGTTATCGTCAGGTATTGGAGAATTTGCGTTCACTTTCTCCACGTCCGATTGATACATTGCATGTGATTGGTGGAGGTAGCCGGAATGATTTGCTGAACCAGTTTACAGCTAATGCGATAGGAATCCCTGTGGTAGCCGGTCCGTCTGAAGCGACAGCTATCGGTAATGTGATGATTCAGGCAATGGCAGCAGGTGAAGCAACGGATGTTGCCGGTATGCGCCAGTTAATCAACCGCTCTATCCCGTTGAAAACTTATCAGCCGCAAGATACGGAAGCGTGGGATATGGCATATATCCATTTTAAGAATTGCGTTCGATAATGCATTGAACAACCGACAGAATAATCATTTATTTAAACTAATAGAATATCATGAAAAAAGAAGAACTGATTCAGAAAGCGTATGAGATTGCTGTGGAACGTTATGCAGCAGTAGGTGTGGACACCGAGAAAGTATTGAAAACGATGCAGGATTTTCATCTGTCACTCCATTGCTGGCAGGCTGACGATGTTGCAGGATTTGAAGTACAGGCCGGCTCATTGACCGGAGGTATTCAGGCAACCGGTAATTATCCGGGCAAAGCTCGTAATATTGATGAATTGCGTGCTGACATTTTGAAAGCTGCTTCTTATATTCCGGGGACTCATCGTCTGAACCTGCACGAAATCTATGGAGATTTCCAAGGTAAGGTGGTAGACCGTGACCAGGTAGAACCGGAACATTTCAAGAGCTGGATCGAATGGGGTAAAGAACACAACATGAAACTTGACTTCAACTCTACCTCTTTCTCTCATCCGAAATCAGGTGACTTGTCTCTTTCTAATCCCGATGAAGGTATCCGTCAGTTCTGGATTGAACATACCAAACGTTGCCGTGCAGTTGCGGAAGCGATGGGTGAAGCACAGGGGGATCCGTGTATCATGAATCTTTGGGTACATGACGGAAGCAAGGATATTACGGTAAACCGTATGAAATATCGTGCATTGTTGAAAGATTCTTTGGATCAGATCTTCGCTACCGAATATAAGAATATGAAAGATTGTATCGAATCTAAAGTGTTCGGTATCGGTCTGGAAAGCTATACAGTAGGTTCTAACGACTTCTATATCGGTTATGGTGCTTCTCGTAACAAGATGATTACATTGGATACCGGTCACTTCCACCCGACAGAAAGTGTAGCTGATAAAGTATCTTCACTGTTGCTTTATGTGCCTGAATTGATGTTGCACGTAAGCCGTCCGGTTCGTTGGGATTCAGACCATGTTACTATCATGGATGATCCGACAATGGAACTGTTCAGCGAAATCGTTCGTTGCGGTGCTCTGGACCGTGTACATTATGGTCTTGACTACTTCGATGCATCTATCAACCGTATCGGTGCTTATGTAATCGGTAGCCGTGCTGCACAGAAATGTATGACTCGTGCTCTGCTCGAACCGATTGCCAAGTTGCGTGAATACGAAGCAAACGGACAGGGATTCCAACGTCTGGCTCTGCTCGAAGAAGAAAAAGCGTTGCCTTGGAATGCAGTTTGGGATATGTTCTGCTTGAAGAACAATGTTCCTGTTGGCGAAGATTTCATCGCGGAAATTGAAAAGTACGAAGCCGAAGTAACTTCTAAACGATAAGTTATGGAAATCTTAATCGGCTTATTGATTATAGCTATCGGTAGCTTTTGCCAGTCCAGTTCTTATGTACCTATTAAGAAGGTAAAGGAATGGAGCTGGGAAAGCTTCTGGTTAATACAAGGTGTATTTGCCTGGTTAGTGTTCCCGTTCCTGGGTTCACTGCTGGGTGTACCCCAAGAGAGCAGTTTGTTCGACTTGTGGGGAGCGGGAGGTGCTGGAATGAGCATCTTTTATGGTATATTGTGGGGAGTAGGAGGTTTGACTTTCGGACTTTCCATGCGCTATTTGGGTGTTGCGCTCGGACAAAGTATCTCACTGGGTACTTGTGCCGGTTTCGGTACCCTTCTTCCGGCTCTTTTTGCTGGTACAAATTTGTTTGAAGGTAACGGGCTGATTCTTTTATTGGGTGTTTGCATCACGTTGGCAGGTATTGCTATTATCGGGTATGCCGGTAGTTTGCGTGCACAAAACATGAGTGAAGAAGAAAAACGTGCTGCCGTAAAAGACTTTGCGTTGACAAAAGGGTTACTGGTCGCACTCTTGGCTGGTGTCATGAGTGCCTGCTTTGCTTTGGGACTGGATGCAGGAACACCTATTAAAGAAGCCGCTTTGGCTGGTGGAGTGGAAGGACTTTATGCTGGTCTTCCGGTTATCTTCCTGGTTACGTTTGGCGGCTTCCTGACAAATGCAGCTTACTGTTTGCAACAGAATGTGGCTAATAAATCGATGGGTGACTATGCTAAAGGAAAAGTGTGGGGCAATAATCTAGTATTCTGTGCATTGGCTGGTGTACTATGGTATATGCAGTTCTTCGGGCTGGAAATGGGTAAGAGCTTTCTTACGGAAAGCCCGGTACTGTTGGCTTTCTCCTGGTGTATCCTGATGGCATTGAATGTAACTTTTAGTAATGTTTGGGGAATAATTCTGAAAGAATGGAAAGGTGTGTCAAACAAGACCATAACTGTGCTGATAGCTGGTCTGATCGTACTTGTCTTCTCTTTAGTGTTCCCAAATTTGTTTTAAAAAAATCAAGAACGGATTACACGGATTACGCAGTTTTTTTATAACTTGCGACAAAATCCGTGTAATCCGTGCCTAATTAAAATATATATATAATGAAATCAATTTTAGAGAATCGTCCGGCACTTGCCAAAGAAGTAAACAAGGTAGCAGAAGTTGCCGGATACTTGTGGCAAAAAGGATGGGCTGAACGTAATGGTGGTAATATCACTGTTAATATCACAGAGTTTGTAGACGATGAAATCCGTCAGATGAAGCCGATCAGCGAAGTAAAATCTATCGGTGTGACTCTTCCTTATCTGAAAGGCTGCTATTTCTACTGCAAGGGAACTAATAAACGCATGCGTGATTTAGCCCGCTGGCCGATGGAAAATGGTTCGGTAATCCGTATCCTGGATGACTGTGCCAGCTATGTGATTATTGCGGATGAAGCTGTAGCTCCGACATCGGAACTGCCTTCTCACTTGAGCGTACACAATGACCTGTTGAGCAAAAACTCTCCTTATAAGGCATCTGTACATACACATCCGATTGAACTGATTGCTATGACACATTGTCCGAAGTTTCTGGAAAAAGATGTGGCTACCAATCTGTTGTGGAGTATGATTCCTGAAACAAAGGCATTCTGCCCGCGTGGTTTGGGTATCATTCCTTATCAATTGCCTAGCTCAGTGGAATTGGCTGAAGCTACCATCAAAGAACTGCAGGACTACGATGTTGTGATGTGGGAGAAGCATGGCGTATTTGCGGTAGATTGCGATGCGATGCAGGCGTTCGATCAGATTGACGTACTCAATAAGTCGGCTCTGATTTATATCGCAGCTAAAAATATGGGCTTCGAACCGGATGGTATGAGTCAGGAACAGATGAAAGAAATGTCAGTAGCTTTCAATCTTCCTAAATAAAACAACAAATAGCACAATTATGAATCGCATTATTTTAAATGAAACTTCTTACTTCGGTGCCGGATGCCGTAGTGTTATTGCTGTGGAAGCAGCCAGACGTGGCTTTAAGAAAGCCTTTTTTGTAACGGATAAAGACCTGATCAAGTTTGGGGTGGCTGCCGAAATCATTAAAGTATTTGATGAGAACCAGATTCCTTACGAACTTTATAGTGATGTAAAAGCTAATCCCACTATTGCAAATGTACAAAACGGTGTGGCTGCATACAAAGCCTCCGGAGCCGATTTTATCGTTGCTTTGGGCGGCGGCTCTTCCATCGATACTGCCAAAGGAATCGGTATTGTTGTGAACAATCCGGATTTTGCAGACGTGAAATCTCTGGAAGGGGTAGCCGATACCAAACATAAAGCGGTGCCTACTTTCGCGCTGCCTACTACTGCCGGAACAGCTGCCGAGGTAACTATCAATTACGTGATTATTGATGAAGATGCCCGCAAGAAAATGGTTTGTGTAGATCCGAACGATATTCCTGCCGTAGCTATCGTAGACCCCGAACTGATGTACTCAATGCCAAAAGGACTGACTGCTGCTACAGGTATGGATGCTTTGACTCATGCCATCGAAAGTTATATCACTCCGGGTGCCTGGGTAATGAGCGATATGTTCGAATTGAAAGCCATTGAAATGATTGCTCAAAACTTGAAGGCAGCTGTGGATAATGGTAAAGATGTGGCAGCCCGCGAAGCTATGTCACAGGCACAATATATTGCCGGTATGGGATTCTCGAATGTCGGTTTAGGAATTGTTCACTCGATGGCTCATCCGTTAGGTGCGTTCTATGATACTCCTCATGGAGTAGCTAATGCCTTATTGTTGCCGTATGTGATGGAATACAACGCTGAATCTCCGGCAGCACCGAAATATATCCATATTGCGAAAGCAATGGGAGTAGACACTGCCGGAATGAGTGAAGCGGAGGGAGTAAGAGCTGCCATTGAGGCGGTGAAAGCACTTTCTGTCAGCATCAATATACCGCAGAAATTACATGAAATCAATGTGAAGGAAGAAGATATTCCTGCACTGGCTGTAGCCGCTTTCAATGATGTTTGCACAGGTGGTAATCCTCGTCCCACTTCAATAGAAGATATCGAAGCTCTATATCGCAAAGCTTTCTAAATCTGGCTGTATAGGGTTTGTCTCAGATAAACATCCGGAGATACCTGAAGGTACGTTCCGGATGTTTTTTTGTATCCTGGCGTGTGTTTTCTGAAAATAATGTCTATTTTTGTCCAACTCAATTGCATGAAAACACACTGATATGATCGAGGATAATAGTTTAGGATTAGAATTTAAATATCTGATTGTAAATGACATGGACCGTAAATTCGGCCTGTGGGTAAATACCGTCGGCTATCAGTCCATTCCTCCCGATTCACCTTATCCGTTGAAAGAGCATCCTTCCGGTTACTTCTTTAATGCGGAAAAAGGAAGAGTGCTTCGTGAGTATCAATTGGTTTATATCACCAAGGGACGTGGTTTGTTTTCATCCGATTCTACTTCCGAGAAGCAGGTTTGTAAAGGCCGGCTGATGGTATTGTTTCCCGGACAATGGCATACTTATCGCCCATTGCGGCAGACTGGTTGGACGGAATATTATATCGGTTTCGAGGGGCCTATGATAGACGCCATTGTTAATGATGCTTTTTTGTCGCAAGAACAACAAATACTGGAAATTGGCATTAATGAAGAGTTGGTCTCATTATTCTCCCGTGCTCTTGCTGTGGCCGAAGCAGATAAGATTTCCGCGCAACAATATCTTTCCGGGATTGTGCTCCACATGATAGGAATGATTCTTTCTGTTTCCAAGAATAAGTTTTTTGAGATGAGTGACGTGGATCAGAAGATTGAACAGGCAAAAATCATTATGAATGAAAATGTTGCCGGCAATGTGGACCCGGAAGAGTTGGCTATGCGACTTAATATTAGTTATTCATGGTTCCGACGTGTTTTTAAGGAGTATACAGGCTATGCTCCGGCTAAATATTTTCAGGAATTGAAACTTCGTAAGGCTAAACAAATGTTGGTCGGAACTTCCCAGTCAGTAAAAGAGATTTCTTTTTTTCTAGGTTTCCAGTCAACCGAATATTTTTTCTCTTTTTTCAAGAAACGTACGGGGCTTACTCCATTGGAGTATCGTTCGTTCGGGCGGGAAGAATGAATAGGATGAAGTTCCATATCTATTAGTTATTGGGTTCTGATTTTGGGAATATCATAAAAACAGTTACTTTTGTGGTAAGATTAATGTGTTATAAACCATCATTCTTGATATGCGCGGACAAAAACTATCTAATATCCATTTTCTTATTCTGCTATCTCTTTTTGGATTTGTATCCCCTCTTCAATCACAGGAATATAAGTTCAGAACATTAGGTGTGGAGGATGGATTGTCGCAAATAACGGTGAGCGATATTTGCCAGGATGAGAAGTCGCGTATATGGATTGCCACGCTGGATGGTTTGAATTGTTTCGATGGCAATCATATCAAAGTCTTTAATCATTTTCATAACGACTCCATCAGTTATGGTAATTTATATGTGACTCAGATGGTGGAAGACGGTCAGGGGAGTCTTTTTCTCTTGACTTCTACCGGACTTTTTCAGTTCGACCTTGAAACGGAGAAATATTATATTCTTCCGGTGTCTTCTCCTTCCACTCTTGCCAAAGGAAAGCTGGGAGTGTGGATTGCAGAAGGGGGAAAACTCTTCTTGTATGATAAGAATACCCGTTCCGTGAAACCAATGTATGCGGACTTACATTTGCCGGATAGTGGGCCGACGATGGTGGAAGGTTCGGAAGGAAATCTTTGGGTTGCTTTGAAGGATGGTGGGGTGATGCGTGTAGATACTTGTGGATCGATGTCGCTTCATTTGCCCGGAGTCAAGGTGATGAAACTGATAAAAAGTAACGATCAGAATATTTGGATCGGTTCGCAGGATCATGGCGTTTTCTGTTTTTCACCTCAAGGTGCAGTCATACATCACTATGAATATAATGACAAGAGTGTTTACACGGTCCGGGATGATATGGCAAGAGCGTTATGTCAGGATTTGGAAGGGAATATATGGGTAGGTTATAGAAGTGGATTGAGCAAGATTGAAGTGGCTACCGGTAAAATATATCATTATCAGGCGGATCCTAACCGGGTGGGGGCTATGTCTAATCGTTCGGTGACTTCTCTTTATACAGACAAACAAGGAACTGTCTGGGTGGGGACCTATTGGGGCGGTGTGAACTTCTTCTCCCCGGAATATCAACATTTTGTACATTATCATGCTTCAGACACCGGATTGTCTTTTCCGGTGGTGGGTGCTATGGCGGAAGATAAATCCGGAAACATATGGATATGTACTGAAGGAGGAGGGCTGGATTTATATCAACCGGAACAAGGAACATTCAAGCATTTTAATGCGCATACCGGATATCATTTTAGTACGGATTATCTGAAAGATGTCGTTTTTGATGAGGTTAATAACTGTTTGTGGATTGCCGCTGACTTTACAAATAAGGTCAACTGTTTTCATCTTGATAACTATCGGAATGACATATATGACCTCGAACCGCTCGGAGAGGAAAGTGTGGGAGAAGCCCTGTTTGCTTTGGCCGATACTCCTCGTAAGTTATATGTCGGCACAACATCAGCAGTTGTCAGTTTGGATAAACAGACCTTAAAAACTGAAGTGTTGCTTCATCAAAAGGAGTTGTTTACACATAATTATAACACTTTGTTGCTTGATTCGAAAAACCGGCTATGGTTTGCTTCCGATGATGGTTGTGTAGCTTATGTGATTGATGAAGGGCGGTTTGAAACGTATAGGATAAGTCTGAAGAAGCAGGTCAGATCTCAAAAAGAGCTGGTCAATGTCATCTATGAAGATCGAAAGGGAAACATTTGGGTAGGAACACATGGCAACGGGCTTTTCTTGTTGGATAAGAAAGACCGTTTGTTTCGCTTACATACTTCTGAAAGCGTATTGTCGGGAGAAAATATCAGAGTGTTGGGCGAAACACCTTCCGGAAATTTGCTGATTGGTACGGGACATGGATTGTCAATGTTGGAACAGAAAGACGGGAAAGTGATAAACTTCAATTCTAAAACAGGATTCCCGCTGACTCTTGTCAACCGGAAATCCATGCATGTATCCCGCAATCATGATATTTATATGGGAGGAGCTACCGGCTTGGTTACCATTCGCGAAAGTAGTTTGTCTTATCCTCCGAAAATATACGATTTGGAGTTGGCGCATTTGTATGTCAATAACAAAGAGATAACCACAGGCGATCAGACCGGAATCCTAAATAAATCTTTTGCCTATACCGACCGGATTAAATTGAATTATTTGCAGAATGTGTTTTCTATCGGTTTCTCGACAGATAATTTTCTGCACATCGGCGGTGGTGAGGTAGAATATCGATTGATAGGTTCTAATGATGAATGGAGTGAGAATCGTTTGGGAAATGATATTACTTATACGAATATATCTCCGGGTGATTATGTTTTTGAGATCAGGCTGAAGAACTTTCCGGAAGTAATCAGATCTCTTCATATAACGATCACACCCCCTTTTTATGCCACCTGGTGGGCCTATACCATTTATATATGTGTGATTCTGACAATTCTATTCTTTGTGGTGAGAGAATATAGAATCCGTTTATTCTTGAAAACATCATTGGACTTTGAACTTCGTGAGAAACAGTATATTGAAGAAATGAACCAATCCAAACTGCGTTTCTTTACTAATATCTCACATGAAATCAGAACCCCTATTACCCTTATCCTGGGGCAGGTTGATTTGCTGCTGAATTCCGGTAAGTTGTCTACCTATGCCTATTCGAAACTACTGAATATACATAAAAATGCCGGTAACCTGAAATCATTGATAACAGAGTTACTTGATTTCCGTAAACAGGAACAGGGACTTTTGAAACTGAAAGTTTCTCAATTTGACTTACATTCTCTACTCGAAGAGCATTATGTTTTGTTCAAAGAATTGGCAGCTAACAGGAATATTTCGTTTGTTTTGCATGCAGAATGTGAGCAATGTCTTGTGTGGGGAGATCGTATGCAACTACAGAAAGTGGTTAATAACCTGTTGTCGAATGCTTTTAAATATACTTCAGACGGTGGAAGTATCAGTATGGAACTGGCTGATGGAACAGATGAATGTATGTTTTCCGTTTCGGACAATGGAGCGGGGATATCTGAGGAAGATTACGTGAAGATATTCGAACGATTCTATCAGGTTGAGAATATAGGACAGTATGGAGGAACGGGTATCGGATTGGCTTTAAGTCAAGGTATTGTGAAAGCTCATCAGGGAGACATAACTGTAGAGAGTCAGTTGGGGAAAGGTTCATGTTTTAAGGTCACTCTGAAAAAGGGGGATGCACACTTTGATTCTTCTGTTGCCCGGGTTGAACCGGAGCAGGATAAGGAATATATTTATTATTCGGAAGATAAAGAACTATTGGTTAAGGAGGTACAGTCGGCTCAAAGTGAGAGTGGGACTACTGACTGCAAGCTATTGGTTATTGATGATAATGAAGAAATCAGAAATATCCTTGTAGATATCTTTTCTCCATTGTACACGGTTGAGACTGCAAGTGATGGTGAAGAAGGGTATGAGAAAGTAAAAATGATGCAACCTGATTTGGTTATTTCGGATATCATGATGCCCGGAATGCCCGGAACGGAATTATGTGCCAAAATTAAGAACAATATAGAAACCTGCCATATCCCCGTCGTTCTTCTGACAGCTCTTAGTGCGCCGGAACGCGAATTGGAAGGATTGAGAATTGGAGCGGATATTTATGTGGTAAAACCATTTAATATGCGGCGGTTGGTTATGCAATGCAATAATCTGATTAATACTCGCAGACTCTTACAGAATAAATATGCCCATCAGCTGGATAGCAAAGCAGAGAAGATTGCAACGAATGAACTCGACCAAAAGTTTATCGAACAAGCGACACAGGTGGTAGAAGATAATATGGAAAATCCCGAATTTAGTGTAGATGTCTTCTCACGTGAGATGGGGGTAGGGCGTACTGTCTTATTTCAGAAGATAAAAGGTATCACGGGAAGTACGCCAAATAATTTTATCATGAACCTGCGTCTGAAAAAAGCGGCATATTTTCTGCTGAATGCTCCGGAAATGAATATATCGGATATTGCTTACCGGTTAGGATTTGGAAATCCTCAATACTTCAATAAATGCTTTAAAGAACTTTTTGATATTGCTCCTACGCAATATCGAAAAGCTCATAATACCTCCTCCGAACCCTCTGTAAAGTGATTGAAATAAGTCATCTGAATTTTTAGACTAGATAAAACGAACAATTCGATAGGGTGCAATATGCTCAAATACGATACTTTTGTGGCGTTGGATAATGCCAGCTTGTACTTGAGTTTTCTTTGATTGGGTGTGTCCGCACACACTTTTATTTGGTAGACCGGGTACTGTGTAATCTTTATTCTAATATAATAATTATTGTATAGTATTATGAAAGACGAATACTTGTATAACAAATAGAAAGATAACATCTTATTGGAGAGAATCAATATATTTCCCCCAATTAATTAAGTAGTGAGTAAAACCTTGATAATTAACCAATTTAATTTTATTCTAGTTATGAAAAATTTGCAGAGTAGGACAAAAGTGCGGTTGTTGCAGTCGTTCCTTTTGATTTCCTTGAGTCTCTTTTTCCTTGTTGATCCGACTTATGCTCAAGGCGGGTTTGCAGTGAAGGGAGTTATTGTGGATAAAACAGGATTTCCTTTGCCTGGCGCCAACGTGATGGAGAAAGGAACATCTAATGGGACAATTACGGATTTAGATGGTAATTTCTCATTGAATGTTTCAAAGAAGGGAGTTACCTTGACTGTATCATTTATGGGATATACCCCTAAAGATGTAGTAGTGAAAGATAAAACAATGAATATTACGCTTGAAGAAAACTCTAAGCTATTGGACGAAGTAGTGGTAGTGGGTTATGGTACGATGAAAAAGCGTGATGTAACAGGAGCTATTACTTCCATCTCAAGCGAGGCTATTGAGCAAAAAATGGCTACCAATGTTTTTGAAGCATTGCAGGGTACTACTGCCGGTGTACAGGTTGTGTCCGGTTCCGGACAGCCCGGTGAATCTTCTTCTATTAAAATCCGTGGTACTTCCACTTTCTCTGCCGAAGGAGTGACTCCTCTCTATATTGTAGACGGTGTTCCTTTGGAAAGTATCGATGGTATCAATACCAATGATATTACTTCTATGGAGATTTTGAAGGATGCCGCTTCTGCGGCTATCTACGGTTCCCGTTCGGCGAACGGGGTGATTATCATCACTACCAAAAGTGGTCAGGAAGGTAAAGCCCGTATTGATATCAAGTATAATCACTCATGGGGTACATTGTCTCACAAGGTGCCACAGGCAAACCGTAAAGAACGTTTGTTGTACGACCAATATCGTAAAGAGTATTTTGAAACATACGGCGGAGGTAATCCGGATGAAAGTAGTGATATACTGAATGATCCGTTGAACTCTTTCTTTAATGTGGATAACGATTATTTGGACATGATTACAAGCACTGCACAAAAAGACCAGGTGGATATCAGTGTAGGTGGTGGTACAAAGAAACTGAAATATTTCATCAATACCGGTTATTATAACGAGAAGGGTATTATTTCCAATACCGGTTTCCAGAGATTGAATACTCGTATCAACTCCGATTATTCACCGACAGACTGGATGAATATGGGTAGCCGTATTTCTTTGACTTATTCTAAAAAGAAAGGTCTGAATGAAGGTACTTTATTGAGCGCAGTATTGACTCGTCGTCCTTATTTCAATACTTATTATCCGGATGGCTCTCTGGTCGGAGTGTTCAATGGTCAGAAGAACCCTATTGCGCAGGTCAATTATACCACCGACTTTACTGATTCTTATAAGGCTAACTTCTTCCAGTTCTTTGAAATCAAATTCAACAAGTATTTGAAGTTCAGAGCCAATATTAATGCCAATTTTTATCTGGATAAGCGTAAAAAACTCGAACCGAGTCTTATCACTGATGAATGGCAGAAACAGAATAAAGGTTATTCTTATAATTACTTGAACTGGAACTGGATGAATGAAGACATCCTTACTTATGCACGCAAAATAAAAGATCATAATTTTACGGCCATGGTAGGTGTCAGCGCTCAGCAGTGGCGTTATGAAAACGAAACATTTGTGGGGATAAACTCGTCTACAGATTTTATCTATACAATGAATGCTTTTGCCGCAAACCTGGATTTGTCATCTACAGGCTCCACATTAAGCAATCACTCTATGGCTTCCATTTTTGCCCGTGTGACTTATGATTATAAAGGAAGATATTTGCTCAATGCCATTATGCGTCGTGACGGTTCTTCTCGTTTTGCCAAAGAGAACAAATGGGGTAATTTCCCTTCCGTATCTGTGGGATGGCGCTTCTCGGATGAGAAATTCATGAAATTCTCGAAAAAGTTTCTCGAAGATGGTAAGATCCGTGCAAGTTTCGGTATCACGGGTAACGAAGCAATCGGCAACTACGACTATATCTACTCTTATTCTCCGAATTCTATTTATGACGGAGTGGGTGGCGTTATTCCGACTCGTATTGGTAAGGACAATCTGAAATGGGAGGAAACTAAACAATTCAACCTTGGTCTGGACCTGAATTTCTGGAATAGTCGTTTGACAATCACTGCCGATTACTACGATAAATATACAGACGGTTTGCTGGCAAACTACCAGTTGCCTAAAGAATCCGGTTTTGCATATATGAAAACCAATGTCGGTGAAATGAGTAACCGCGGTTTTGAAATAGCTGTTACCGGTGATATTATCCGCACGAAGGACTGGAAGTGGAATGCTTCTTTCAATATCTCCAGAAACATCAACCGTATTGAAAAATTGTCTGAAGGTAAGGCATATATGGAAGGTGATATTTGGTGGATGCAGGAAGGTGGCCGTGTGGGTGACTTCTACGGATTTAAAAGCGCGGGTGTCTTTGCATACGACGAATCGAATGCTTTCACTGATAAATGGGAACAGTTGACTCCGGTGTTTGAGAATGGCGTATTCCAATACAAGTATTTATTGAATGGAAAGGAATATGCAGGTAATATTCGTCAAAAGACATTGCCGAACGGTAAACCGTTCCGTGGAGGAGATTACAACTGGGAGGAACCGGAAGGAACCCGTGACGGTGTGATTGATGATAATGACCGTATGGTGATCGGTAATGCCATGCCTGATGTAACCGGAGGTTTGAACACAACGGTGACTTGGAAAAATGTAAGCCTGTATCTGGGATTCTATTATTCACTGGGAGGACAGATTTATAATTCGGCCGAACACAATCGTAACATGTTCAAATATACCGGAACCACTCCTTCACCGGAAGTCATTCATAATATGTGGTTGCATCCGGGCGATCAGGCCATCTATCCGCGTCCGTATAATGATGAATTCAACAATGCCCGCATGGGTAACTCGTTCTATCTGGAAGACGCTTCATTTATCCGTTTGCAGAACATACGTGTAGCCTACGATCTTCCTGAAAACTGGATAAAGAAGCTGATGTTGAAGAATATAAATATCTATGCTTTTGTAAACAACGCCTTGACATGGACCAACTACTCGGGATTCGATCCGGAATTCTCTACCAGCAATCCTTTGCAGGTAGGTAAAGACTCTTACCGTTATCCGAGAAAGAGAGAATATGGTATTGGTTTTTCTGCAAACTTTTAATTGAAGATATCGTATGAAGAATATTAAATATTTTGTTGGAGCTGTATGCCTGGCTCTATCATTGAATAGCTGTTCAGACTTTCTGAATGAGGAACCGGTAAGTGAAATTCCGGCAGGTGACATGTGGCAGACTGCCCGTGACGCTAAGGCAGGTATAAATGAAATCTATGGATTGTTACGTTCCACTTTACGGGAGAACTACTTCTATTGGGGGGAGTTCCGTTCGGATAATGTAGCTCCCGGAGCACCGGTAATGGCCGATCAGGCACGTGTTATCAACAACCTGATGTCTACGGACGAGAAATGCGCAAAGTGGACGACTCTGTATCAGATGATTAACCAGGCAAATCTGGCTATTAAATATATTCCTAATATCAGTATGCCTGATGTGGCAGACCGAAATGACTATCTCGGACAAGCTTATGCGTTGCGTGCTTTGGCCTATTTCTACGCTATCCGTGTTTGGGGAGATGTACCTTTGTTTACAGAACCTACAGAAAAGTATTCAGAAGCGATCTATAAAGAGCGTACGGATAAAAACTACATTTTGGAACATGTCATTCTTCCGGATCTGAAGAAAGCGGAAGGACTGATAAACCGCAACAAGAACTATGAACGCAAACGTATTTCTATTTGTGGCGTATGGGCCATCATGGCGGATGCTTATATGTGGAACGAAGAATATAATCTGGCCGATCAAACAATTGACAAGATGGCGACTATTGCTTCCAAAAAGGGCGGTCGTTTTGTAGACTTCGAACCTAACATTTCTACTTGGCATACCATGTTTACGGAAGAACTGACCAATAAACCTTCTGATGATACACCGGAAAATGATGAATATAACTCCAGAGAGTTTATTTTCCTTGTTCATTTCAATATGGATGAAGTCGGCACGAATGGTTACAGTTATATGTATCAATGGTTTTCCGGTTCAGGAAACCGTGCGGCAGTCATGTCTGATAAGTTTATGAGCATCTTTGATGAAAAGGATATGAAAGGTGATTTACGCAAAGATTATACAGTGAAGAATTATCAAAATGGAAATGAATTGCGTAAATATATGGCAGGTGACATCAGTAACTCTTTGAATAAGACATGCGAAGTAGCCTATCCAATCTATCGTTACACAGATATGATGTTGTTGCAAGCTGAAGCTCGTGCTCATCAGGGAAAATGGGGGGAAGCTTTGGATTTAGTAAAAACTGTACGTGACCGTGCCGGATTGAATACACTGACTGAGAATGATTTTGCTTCAGAAGAAGAGGTGGTCAATTATATCTTGCGTGAACGTCAGGTGGAGTTAGCCGGAGAAGGACGCCGTTGGTTTGATTTGCTGCGTACAGGAAAGTGGAAGGAAGTGATGAAACCGATTAACGGAATGGAGCAGGACGGCAATGAACTTTTCCCGATCCATTATTCACATATCTTGGAAAATCCGAAGATTGTGCAGAATACGTATTATGGTAATACTAACAACTAAAAAGGTAGAAGCAATGAAAAAGACAATATTATATAAGACTCTTTTCTTTTGTTGGACAATTTTGGCATTGACCGGTTGTGATCTGGACTTGCAAAAGAACTATGATTATGAGCCTTCGGTGGATGATCCGTATGTAAAAGTGACAGCGTGGGAATATTTTCAGGATCACAAAGATATGTTCTCGGAGTTGATAGCAGCTATTGAATATACAGGCTTGAAGGACTATTATACACAGACTGATAATAAATATACTTTTCTGGCTTTGAATAATGCCGGTATGCAGCTTTATCGGGAGAATGAATTTGCTGGTGTAGCTTCCATTACAGATTGTGATAAAGAAAAGGTGAAGAATATGTTGCTTTATCATATTGTAGATGGAGAATATAGTTCTTATGGGCAATTACAGGTAGAACCGATGTTCGTCTTGACTATGCTGAAAGGTGAGACTGGATTGATGACAATGTCTGTATGGAAAAATCCATGGCAGGCTGCAGTAGGTAAGATTCTGGTGAATCAGACCGGAAGCAACGGAAAATCTCCGCAACGGCAAGCTAAGACTAGCAATATTCTGCCGACAAATGGTGTGATTCATATATTTGAGAACTATTGCAAATATTCCAAATAACCACAGTTAATTAAAAAGAGAACTAATTATGATTCGTAAAATATATACCTTATTAGTATTAGGACTTTGCTTGGGCTTTACTGCCTGTGGCGACGATAATGATGGTCTGGATCCTAATGCAGCGGCTCCTGTGATCAATTTCCCTATGGAGCAACTGGACGTTGATTTGAATAAAGTAGACAATCTGCCGGTAGTGGCTGTTATTAAATCACAGGCAGGACTTCAGAGTGTGACAATGAAATTGCAGACAGTAGAGGGAGTGACAGAATATAAAACAGTAACCGACTTTTTCAATCCCAATTCTTATAGTCTCTCTGAAAACTTGGAATATAATGCTAACTACGAAGCCTTTATAATTGAGGCTACGGATAAACTGAATCATGTTACGAGTGGGACTTTACCAATTGCTGTTACCGATGTAATGGCACGTCCTGTCATAACATTCGATCCGGAAGAGATTGTATATGATGAGATGGATGAAAATCCGGTAATGCCTCGTACCACTTTTAAAATTATTTCGGAAGCAGGCTTGAAGAAAGTAGAAAGATTCTTAGTTTCTGTAGATGGACAAACATCGAAAGGTGGTGATATACTGAATGGTGACAAAACGTATGAGTATGATGAATTGATAGAATATAAAGAAGGTGATAAGGGCTTTAAAGTGAAAGCAGAAGATATATATGGTAATATCACCATTTCTACTTTGCAGGTGTCATATAAGACAGTTCCGGTTCCTGTATTGACTTTAAGTAAAGAACTTATTACTACTGATGAAGGAGTAGATACAGAAGTTCCAATGCATATTGAATCGGTTCGTGGCGTAAAATATGTGGCTATATCCCGAGTGGAAAATGGTATAAGTACAGAAATTTTCCGTGAGGAGATAGGTGGTGACAATAAGAACTTTGATTATACACCTAAAGTACAATTAACAGAAGAAACATCTCAATTAAAAGTGGTTGTTTCTGACGGTCGAGAGGGTAAAGAAGTAGTAGGGATCGTAAGAACTTATGTGAATATGGAAGTTGTCCAGCTCAAAGTCGGTAGCCAAGTTTTGGCAAATGCAGAACCGTTCGCTCTGATTTCATTGAAGGATATGAAGACGTATTCGGTGGATGAAGCCATTTCCAGTGTGGAAAGCGCTAGGAATGTTGATATAAAGTTCTTTATAAATTCTAATAGTGGTGTTCTTTCTTTCCGTTTTTATTCTATGGAAAATGTAGAAAGTAAAAATCCTTTATATAAAGGATCAGATGGAAAGACTTTGAGTAATTTACCGGCAAAGAATATGACTAAATATGTCCTATTCCCTGCGGATTTTGATTATGATACAGCTTCCCGTTCTTCTATTCAGAATGAATATTTGAAAGGAAATGCTGATCAGAAAGTGTATATGACAATTGATAATTTTGTCGGTAGTGTGATTGGATTTAAGACCGGTGGTGCCTCAAGTGCTGGTGGAGAAAGATACGGTGTTATAAAAGTGCTTGATGTTTCTGGCAAGATGGATAATAATACGATGAAGCAGATTGCGACTGTTGAAATCAAATTCCCTAAAAAGAAGTAAACAGGGTAGTATTACCTACTGCCTGAAGTCTTAATAGAAAACTTCTTTTCTATTAAGACTAAACTTCCCTTTCATTGGGAATAAAGTTGTTTTCTGTTCGATACAAACTATAAACGAAGCTTACGTTTTTATAAATGCAAGTTGCGTTTATAAAAACAAAGCTTGCAATTATAAAAATAAAGCTTGCGTTTATAGTTTATAATAAGGATAAAAGAAGTTTGCAACAAGAGGGAAGGAAGTTCTCTCCTAGTGGAGGATAACTTTTCTATTAATAGTCAATGCGAGAGTTATTAACAGCTATCCCGGTGAACTTAGATAGAATATACGAAAGATGCGATTGATAACAAGCACATTGGTTAAGTAATAATGTGCAGTAGCTGAAAGTAATATGAGAAAACATATAATATATAAGTATTTCCTCTTTTTATCTTTGGTCGGACTGATGCAGTTAACGCTTGGTTGTTCCTCCTCTTCCAACGAAATAGAACCTTTGAAACCGGAAGGAGGAGATACTCCTTTGGAAAAAGATGAATATACTTTTATGAATGTAGAATACCGGAAATGGCAGAACGGAACTTTCCAGGCATGGACAACAGCAGATTCAAGGGAAACCCGTATCATTGATAATATGAATTGGTATACTCCCTCTTCGGGTTATAGCCGGACTGCATGGGGAGGACGAATCGGTTTGCAACCTTCATCTGTGGTTGGAAAAGAAGGTTTTTTCCGAGTGGCTAGTTGTGGCGACCGTTCTTATTTGCTGGATCCGGATAATGGAGCTGTTATCATTCATGGAATTCAGCATGTTCGTCCGGGAGAATCTACTGCTCATAAGAAGGCTTTCAGTACTCGATACGGTAGTGAGGCACGATGGAGTGAAGAGACAGGCAAACTGTTGGCAGACAATCATATAAACTATATTTCGTATGGTTCAAACCGTATTGAAGTATTTCCTGCTGCAGTACGTGTTAACTTGTTGACGCCTAAGACGCAAAAGATTGCTTATGCAGAGAATCTGTATCTGCTCCGTACCTTTATGTGGGATATGAGTAAGAATTTGGGCTATGCGTTTGATGATGACAAGTATAATCGCTTAGTTCTTCTTTTTGAACCCACATTTGCTACGTACATAGATCGTCTCGTACAAGAGAAGTCGGCTTTATTTGCCGGCGACAAGCATTTTATCGGCTTCTATCTTGACAATGAATTGCCGTTTGCCAGTTATCAGAATACTGACCCTTTGCGGGGAATTGATCTGAAACATTTCTTGTCCCTGCCCGAACGCTATAAAGCTGCCCGGGAGTATGCAGAAAAGTTCATGCGGGATAACGGTATAACTTCTGTCGGAGCGATCACCAAGAAAAATCAGGAAGACTTCCGGGGCATGGTTGCCGATTATTATTATCAGTTGACTACTGCCACCGTCAGGAAGTATGATAAAGAGCATTTGATTTTGGGAACACGTTTGCATGACTGGAGCAAATACAATCAGAAAGTGGTGGAAGCTTGTGCCCGTTATTGCGATCTTGTTTCCGTCAACTATTATGCACGTTGGCAACCGGAGGCAGATTTCTTGGCGAACCTGAAAGCATGGTGTGGAGCGAAACCTTTTTTGGTTTCGGAGTTCTATACGAAAGCGGAAGATGCCGGTTATCAAGGAACTGGATATGCCAATACCGAAGGAGGTGGATGGTTGGTACGTACACAGAAAAACAGAGGTGAGTTTTATCAGAACTTCTGTCTTCGTTTACTTGAAACCCGGAATTGTGTGGGTTGGGTACACTTTGAGTATAATGATGGATACGGTTCGGATGGGAAAGCGTCCAATAAAGGAGTCGTTTCCATCGAATACGAACCTTATGAATCTTTCCTGTCGCAGATGCGGCAGTTGAATCTTGCTGTTTATTCATTGATTGACTATTATGATACCAAATCGGTTCAGTAGATCAACGTAAACCATTAAAAGACAAATAGGAAAAAATAGAATTAAAATAGTTATAACCATGAAGAAGTTTAGTTTATTCGCAATCCTTTTAGGATTTAATATAGCTTTGGGAGCTTGTTCCGATGACGATACCACTCCTGTAGTACAAAATGAAATCTTTCAACTGCCGGAAAAGGCCTATGTGTTGGCGGAGCAATCCAGACGGGCTATCGTCATTAGAGATGCGGAGACGAATCGCAATATCTGGAGTTGGGATCCTTATACAGCTTGTGTTCCTGCTGCCCAGCAGGGTTGGTTTGTCAATCCGAGCGAAGTAAAACCTGTTTTCAATAGACGCTATATCTTGATGACTGCCTCCGGCGGAGCTGTGGCTTTAATCCGTTTGTCGGACCATAAATTAATGTTCTATGCAAATTGCGGACAGAATCCTCACTCTGCAGAGGTATTACCCGATGGAAATATTGTGACGGCAGAATCGAAATCCGGTGAAATCAATACCTTTGTGGTTGACACGGTTAAGGTATTGGGAGCAAAGGCTAATACGGTGAAGCTGGGTAATGCCCACAATGTAGTCTGGGATAAGAAAAGGTCGTATCTGTATGCCACGGCTACAATAACGGGCGGAGTTACCGCATTATTCCGTTTTAAGTATGATGGTAACCGGAGCAATCCTAAACTGACAAATCAGACTCGTATTTATACGTTCGACAAAGAATCGGGCGGACACGATTTGTTCCCGGTATATGGTGAAGAAGATAAACTGTGGCTTACTGCCGCTTCGGCTGTCTACAAGTTTGATTTGACCGGAGTTACGGATGCTACGACCAATGCGTCCGCCGAACCGACTTGTGAAAAGGTCTACAGCATAGGCGATATAAAGAGTATCTGCAACGGACCGGACGGAATCCTGATGTTGAAACCGACTGAAGAGTGGTGGGCTGAAGGACTTGTAAATGAGAAGGGAGAAGAACTTTTCAAGATGGACGGAGCTAAGATTTATAAAGGTCGTTGGATGATAGACAATACTTTCAGTTATCCGGAGAAGCATGATTTCGTATTGGGAGAGGATTAATTTAAGTATCGTTGAAGATTGATAAAGTATATGTTGAATAATTAAGTTTGGAACAATGAGGAAACTTCTTCTTTTTTTATTGGTATCCATCTCATTACCGGCCTTGGCGCAGAACGGAAAGAAAGTGTATGCTGACTTCCACGGTGTGCGTTATACCCGGCAACATGATGGAAAGTTGGGGCGTTGGGAGATGTATGCCAATACGGAGAAATCAAGTACGGGAAGGAAATCCCTGTGTTATAATGCCGACCTGATAGACAGTGAAGGACGACATGAGATAGCGGCAGTGGCCTATCCCCAAGTCGGAATGCAGTCCAATCTCGATCCTGATTATATCGAATATCAGATATTGTCGGCAAAAGCTGCCAAGATAGACGGATTCTTCATCGAATGGGGATTCAAGCCTCACGAAAATGATATTCTGCTGCGTGAGATGCAGAAAGTGGCAGCGAAGTATAACTTCGAGATCGGTGTGAACTGGTGCGACGGTTGGTTGTATTATGACTGGATTACGAAGATTTATCCGGAAGTTAATACTCGTGAGGCAAAGACCGGATATATGGCTAAATGTTACCAATATTTAGTAGATAGTGTCTTTACCGGTCCGACTGCTCCTATGGTGAAGGGAATACCTGTCTTTTATCATTTCGGTCCTGGAGCGAAAGTGGATGAATACAAGAAAGTATTATCACTGGTGAAGTTTCCGCAAGGAATGAAGCAGCCCGTTGCCTTACGTCGTTGGGCGGATTGGGGAAAACTGGAAAACGATAAATACATTCCTGTCACCCGCAGTGATGATATGGATGCCTGGAAAGAAGTAGGGGAAATACCGACCGCATGGCTTCCTGCCCGTGTCCGTACAAGAGATCAGGCACATGCTGAATGGGATAATTATGCCACACAGGATGATGTTATTGAGTTTATGAAACCTTTCCGTGATTCGATTTGGCATAGTAACAATCCGGCTTATACCATTAAGTCGGGATTTGCCATGCCGGGAATGGATAACCGGGGATGTGCAGGCTGGGGACGTGGACATTTCTATTATATCCCTCGCAATAATGGAGAAACTTATCAAAGTATGTGGAAATTCTGTATGGCGGAGAAAGACAGTCTGGACATGATGTTTATCGCTTCGTGGAGCGACTATACCGAAGGGCATGAAATAGAACCTACCATCGAAAACGGTGACCGCGAACTGCGTACCACTTTAAAGTATGCGGCAGAATTCAAAGGCGAACAGGCGGACGAGCGTGGATTAACTTTGCCTTTAATGCTTTTCCGTTTGCGAAAAGAAGCCCGTTTCCTGGAAAAGACGAAGATGGACGTATCTGCTTGTCAACGTTCGCTTGATAAGGCAGCGATGCTGATTAGCCAGGGACGTTATCCGGTGGCGATAGGTTTGTTGTCACAAATAGAAAATGATGTCAAGACAGCCAAATCCGCTTTGGCGGTTGAGATGATGCGTTTGCGTGAGTCGGACATGAAAATCCAGGGAAAGCGAAAATCTGGTGGCTACAGTGCCGAAGAAACGCTTTCTATCTCTTTGCCCAAAGAATTGGTTTCCAAACTGCAAATGAATAACTATGTAGGGTATCTCTATTTTGAATACCTGGACAAAGGAAATGAATCTCTTTTTATACGTTCATCCACACAGCGTGAACCGAAAGAACCGTTTAAAATTGTATCCCGGATACGTACCGACAATACAGGTGAATGGAAAAGTGCAAAAGTGGAACTGTATAAAGATAATATCGTAAATGGATTCAATATGCCTACTTTCTATTTAAAAGGAAATGTCGTTGTCCGTAATTTATCATTAGGCTATACCATCTACACAGTCAAATAAATGTATTGATGAAGAGTTTGAATAATTGGTTATTAGTTTTATCCGTACTATCCTGTTTCGGGTGTTCCTCTACGGTTCATGAAGACAGCAGAGGATGTGCTTTCGTATCCGACAGTATCCAATACAGAATTGAGTTTATGTCGGAGGGATGCGTACGGATTCTGTCTTTTCCCGAAGGTGACACGCTGGTAACAAAAAGATTGGTTGTCGATTCGCAAAAGCCAGCCTTCAAAGATTATAAATGGAAAGATACAGGGCGGCAACTGATCTTTTCTACCCGTGAGCTTTCCGTTGCTTTTGATAAAGCCGATGCGGCTTTCACTTTTCAGGAAGTATCGACAGGAAAAATATTACTGAAAGAGAAAGAAGCTAAAAAGGCACGACACTTCAAACGAACGGTTGCCGGAGGTGAGCAATGCCTCGAAGTAACCCAACGTTTTGTTCCTACTGATGATGAGGCTATTTACGGTCTGGGGCAGTATCAGAACGGAATCATGAACTATCGTGGAAAATCCGTACTACTGTTGCAGGCAAATATGGATATAGTCAATCCGTTCCTTATCTCGACGAACGGATATGGTATTTTGTGGGATAATTATTCTTCTACAAAGTTTGAAGACACGGAGGAAGGATACTCATTTACTTCTGAGGTAGGCGATGCTTCCGACTATTATTTTGTATATGGCAAGAATATGGACGAAGTCGTTGCCGGTTATCGGAAATTGACGGGAGACGTGCCGATGTTCGGAAAATGGGTATATGGTTTCTGGCAGTCCAAAGAACGCTATAAATCGTTCGATGAATTGAAAGCTGTCGTAAAAGAGTACCGTAAACGGGGGATTCCGCTGGATAATATTGTGCAGGACTGGGAATATTGGGGAGATAAACCTCATTGGAATAGTCTGACGTTCCATCCTGCGAACTTCAATCATCCCCGACAGGTCATTGAAGAGCTTCATCAACAGCACCATGTTCACTTTATGCTTTCCGTATGGCCAGGATTCGGACCGGAAACGGCTGTCTATCAGTCACTCGATTCCATCGGTGCATTATTTAGCGAACCTACATGGGCAGGTTATAAAGTTTTTGATGCATACAATTCTGCCGCACGGGATATCTTCTGGCAATATCTCAAGAAAGGACTCTATGATATGGGCGTGGATGCTTGGTGGATGGATGCAACGGAGCCTTCTTTCCGGGACGGATTCACACAGTTGAAACAGGAAGAGAGGACGAAATCAGCCGGAAATACTTATCTGGGCAGTTTTCATCGTTATCTGAATACCTATTCTTTGGAAATGTTGAAGGACTTCTATCAACGTCTGCGGACCGAAAGCGATCAGAAGCGCATATTTATCCTGACCCGCTCCGCCTTTGCTTCGCAACAGCATTATGGTACGGCGGTATGGTCGGGCGATGTCTCGGCTTCATGGGAGAATATGCATAAACAACTGGTTGCGGGCTTAAACTTGTCTATGTCCGGCATTCCGTACTGGACTTCCGATACGGGAGGATTCTTCGTCACAGAACGTGATGCTAAATATCCCGACGGACTGAAAAGTAATGATTATAAAGAGTTGTATTCCCGTTGGTTCCAGTTCAGCGCGTTTACTCCTGTGTTCCGTGCTCACGGCACGAATGTGCCGCGTGAAGTTTGGCAATTCGGTGAAAAGGGGACACCATCTTATGATAATCAGGTGAAATATATCCATCTGCGTTACCGTCTGTTGCCTTACATTTACTCGATGTCTCACCAAGTCACAGCCAATAGCTATACCTTGTTGAGAGGCTTGGCAATGGATTTCACTACAGATACCCGGACTTTTGATATTGATAACGCCTATATGTTCGGCACTTCTTTACTGGTACGTCCGGTATTTCATCCGCAATCGGAAGAAAAGAACATCAGTGTTTATCTGCCGGAACACAACGGCAAATATTGGTACGACTTCTGGACCGGAAAGGCCTTTGAAGGAGGAAGAGAACAAATGCAGACAAATACTCTCGACATCCTTCCCCTGTATGTAAAAGCCGGTTCTATTTTGCCCTTGGCAGAAGTGAAGCAATATGCGATGGAATACCCCGACCGTGAATTGGAATTGCGTATTTATGGAGGAGCGGACACCTCTTTCTTATGGTATGAGGACGAAGGCGACTCCTACCGCTATGAAGACGGCGTATGTTCAAAAGTACCGATGCAATGGAAAGATTCGGAACGGACATTGACGATTGGGCTACGTGAAGGAAGTTATCCCGGTATGCCGGAACAAGTAAAAATGCGTGTGAAGTTATATCTGCCTGACGGTGCTGCTCTTGAGAGTAAAGAGTGTGTCTATACAGGCAGAGAGGTAAAAATAAAGTTTTAATTAGATGCATACATAGATTATGAAGAAGTTATTCTATATCTTTATTCTATTGTTTATTGTGGGATGGGCGCAGGCACAGCAACGCGTGGTATACACCATCAACGACGGATGGAAATTTACAAAAGGATCTCCGTTTGAAGCACAACTGACTGGTTGTGACGATTCTTCATGGGAGACGGTCAATATACCTCATACCTGGAATGATAAAGATGCAGACGATGAAACTCCGGGATTCTATCGGGGGCCGGTCTGGTATCGAAAACAGTTGTTTATAGACAAAAGCCAGGAGGGACGTCGGGCAGTGATCTACTTTGAAGGAGCCAATCAGGAAGTACGATTCTACCTGAACGGTCAGTTCGTTGGGGAGCACAAAGGAGGATATACCCGTTTCTGTTTTGACATCACTCCCCATTTGCGTTATGGACAGGAAAACCTGTTTGCCATTTATGTAAACAATGTCTATAATCCGAATATTCCCCCCTTATCTGCCGATTTTACTTTCTTTGGCGGTATCTACCGGGACGTCTATTTGCAGTTTATGAATCCGGTGCACATTGCAACGAATGATTACGCTTCGTCGGGAGTTTATATCCGTACCCCCGAAGTGAATAACTCCGCTGCTTCGGTAGAAATCACTACGCTATTGACGAATGATATGTCCCAGGCTACGGAAGTCAGGGTGGAGAATATAATCTGTGATGCGGATGGCAAGGAAGTGAAAAAGACGCAGGCAGAAGTAAAACTGGCAGCCGGTGAGACGAAGACGGACATCTCCAAAAAGATAAAAATAGATTCTCCTCGTCTGTGGGATATAGACGATCCTTATCGCTATATGGTATATACCCGTATTCTTGATAAAAGAAAGGGTACTTTGCTGGATGAAGTGGTGAATCCGTTAGGTTTACGCTGGTTCAAGTTTGATTCGGAAAAAGGTTTTTTCCTGAATGGCAAAGGACGCAAACTGATCGGAACTGCCCGCCATCAGGATTATTTTCAGAAAGGAAATGCTTTGCGTGACGAATTGCACGTACAGGATATATTGCTGTTGAAGGAGATGGGAGGAAACTACCTGCGTGTATCACACTATCCCCAAGATCCTGTAATCATGGAAATGTGTGATAAATTGGGCATTGTGACCTCGGTTGAAATTCCCGTCGTTAATGCTGTTACAGAAACCGAAGAGTTCCTGCATAATTCCGTTGAGATGGCGAAAGAAATGGTACGTCAGGACTTCAACCGTCCTTCTGTAATGATTTGGGGTTATATGAATGAGATTTTCCTGCGCCGTCCCTATACCGAAGGCAAACAGTTAGAAGATTACTACCGTTTCACGGAAAAAGTAGCCCGTGCCTTGGAGGCGACCATCCGTGAGGAAGATCCTTCAAGATATACGATGATGGCTTATCACAATATGCCTCAATACTACGAAGACGCTCATCTGACCGAAATCCCGATGATTCAGGGATGGAACTTGTATCAAGGTTGGTATGAACCGGATATCAATGAATTCCAGCGTTTGCTCGACCGTGCCCATAAAGTATACAAAGGAAAAGTGCTGATGGTAACGGAATATGGACCGGGAGTGGATCCGGGAGTTCACTCGTACCAGCCGGAACGTTTCGACTTCTCGCAGGAATATGGACTGGTATATCATAAACATTACCTCAATGAAATGATGAAACGTCCGTTTATAGCCGGTTCCAGTCTGTGGAATCTGAATGATTTTTATTCCGAATCCCGTGTAGATGCTGTTCCTCATGTAAACAATAAAGGCGTTGTCGGATTAAACAGAGAGAAGAAAGATGTTTATTGGTTCTATAAGACAGCATTGTCACGTCGTCCGATACTTGTCATTGGTAATCGGGAGTGGAAAAGTCGTGGGGGAGTAGTGAATACGGCACAGAAAGAATGTGTCCAATCCGTCCCTGTATTCTCTAATGCAGAAGAAGTAGAGCTGTTTGTGAATAACAAGAGTCTGGGGAAGAAAAAGATAGAAGATAATTGTGCTTTGTTTGATGTACCGTTTGTGGGTGGAGAGAATCTGCTGGAAGCTGTTGCTGTGACTGGTGATAACAAGTTGCGTGATATGCTTCGGATTCAGTTCCAGTTGGTAGGCTCGCGGTTGAAAGACGAAGCTGTGCCATTCACAGAAATAAATGTAATGTTAGGTTCTCCAAGATATTTTGAAGATCGTGCTGCAAACGTAGCATGGATTCCCGAACAGGAATATAAGCCCGGTAGCTGGGGATTTATCGGTGGAACATCTTATCGTCGTAAAACAGGATTCGGCACCATGCTTGGTTCGGATATTGATATTCATGGAACAGACATGAATCCAATCTTCCAGACCCAACGCGTTGGAATAAAATCTTTTAAGGCTGATGTACCGGATGGAGAATATTCCGTATATTTGTACTGGGCAGAATTGGAATCGGACAAAGAAAGAGAAGCATTGGTTTATAATCTGGGAGCTGACTCGGAACAAACATTTGCTGGAAATCGCAGCTTTGGTATTTCAATCAATGGGACAACTGTTTCAGATGATTTCAACGTAGCCCGTGATTACGGATATGCCCGTGCTGTTATCAAAAAGTTTATAATAACAGTAAAGGATGGAAGAGGGGTAAGTGTCGACTTCCATAAAAAAGAAGGAGAACCCATTCTGAATGCTATCCGTATTTATAGAAACTATTAATCATAAACACAGTTCGTATGCTTAGGTCTATTTATTTACTGTCTTTTTTCCTCCTGCAATCCCTGTTTGCTTTTGCAGGAAATGTAAAGGAAGATGTTCCATCCACTTTTGATTTATATGTGTGCATCGGACAATCCAACATGGCAGGACGTGCAACATTGACTCCGGAAGTCATGGATACGCTGCAAAATGTATATCTATTGAATGATAAGGGGAATTTTGAACCGGCAGTAAATCCTCTCAATCGTTATTCGACAGTCCGTAAAGACCTGTCGATGCAACGCTTGGGACCGGCTTATGGTTTTGCCAAAGAAATGACACGGAAAACGAAACGTCCTGTCGGACTGGTCGTAAATGCACGGGGTGGTTCTTCTATCATCTCTTGGCTAAAAGGCAGTAAAGATGGATATTATGAAGAAGCCCTCTCCCGGATTCGGATTGCGATGAAACAGGGAGGTGTTTTAAAAGCGATCCTTTGGCATCAGGGAGAAGCCGATTGTTCCAATCCGGAAGCATATAAACAGAAACTGATTTCTTTGGTGAAAGATCTGCGGGAGGATTTGAATATGCCGGATCTACCGGTTGTTGTCGGACAGATTTCTCAATGGAACTGGACGAAGAGAGAAGCGGGTACTGTTCCCTTTAATCAGATGATTAAAAAAGTATCTTCATTTATCCCCCATTCCGATTGGGTATCGTCGAAAGGATTGGGATGGTATAAAGATGAGAAGGACCCTCATTTTAATACAGAAGCACAATTATTATTAGGGAAACGTTATGCGGAAAAGGTATGGAAGTTCTATAAGCATAAATAAGGTCAATCGGGAATCTCTGTTGGTTGCATTATATGAATAAACGTGAGATCGCTGATTGATGTAGAAAAAATAGTGACGGTATATGCTCAGGATACTAACGGTATCGCTGTCATATACCGTCACTATTTGCATTGGATAGCGTCACTATTTTCTTTTATGTAGAATGGCTTATTTATGGCAGCCTTTTTAATTCCTTCAATGAACTTTTTATGCCCTATCTTAGGTTGTGAATAACTAAATACTGCCTTGTTGATAGAAAAAGGGACTATTAGGTTAATTGTTTTATTATGAGCTAATTAACCTGTTAATAACTTTGTTGATATCCTTGTTGATAACTGAAATGAGGTTGTGAATAAAGGGGTCAATGTAAAAAACAGGTTGTTAAAATGTGATAGTCTTGCTAACTTTGCGGTATGAAACAATGGCAGATATTAAAAACAATCTTTCCGGAGATTATCACGGCCAACTTTGAGTTTGTCAACTACGAGGAAACGTACGAACGGCTGGATTACTGGCTTGACGAGCGTGGTTATATGTCTCGCGAAGATTACAAGAAGGGTACTGTCCGCGAATATGGCTTTACCGAAGAACGTGTGATACAGGATTTTCCGATTCGCGGGAAGGCGGTATACTTGCATGTGCGACGGCGTAAGTGGCGCGACATGGAAGACGGGAGTATCTTTACCTATGACTACGATCTGACGGAAGAAGGCAGCCGCCTGACCCCTGAGTTCGTTGCTTTTTTAAAAGAGGAGGATTGAATCCACCCCTGAGAGCATACGCTCAATCGGTGCTCATTACGGTGTAAATGGCTCCAACCTATCGCGGCAGTATAAGGAGATTTTCAGTGGCTACAGGCAGTGGAAGCAGCTGTGTCACGCCGATGGGTACGTGCTATATCCGCAGAACATCGGTCCGAACCTGGCCATCGACGAGTCTTCGCTCAGCTGCGGCGAGCTCTATACCTTTGTCACCAACCGTGACGCTCACGGCGGGAAGGGCGCGCTTGTTGCGGCGATACGTGGTACCAGGGCTGAAACGGTCATTGCAGTTCTTGAGAAGATATCTTCTGCCAGACGAAAGACGGTAAGAGAGATAACGCTCGACCTTTCGTCATCCATGATGCTCATAGCCCGTCGGTCATTCCCCAAAGCCATCGTGACCAACGACCGTTTTCATGTCCATAAACTCTACTACGATGCCATAGACGAGCTGCGGATATCTCTGCGGTGGATGGCAAGGGATATTGAAAACGAAGAGATTGCACGCTGTCGCAGGGAGGGCATTCCGTATGTTCCTTACCGTTATGCCAACGGCGACACCCGGAAACAGCTCCTTGCACGTGCCAAATACATTCTGACAAAACATGCCTCCAAATGGACGAAGTCCCAGCAATGGAGAGCCGACATCATTTTTGAATTTTATCCCGAGCTGAAACACGCGTATGATCTTGCCATGGACCTCACCCGCATATTCAACCAAAAAGTTGATAAGGACACTGCCCGGCTGAATCTTGCCCGATGGTACGACAAAGTGGAGAAAATGGCCGGAGGCCAATTCCGCACTGTTACAGAAACATTCCGCAACCACTATGACACAATCCTGAATTACTTTGTCAACCGTTCCACCAATGCCGGCGCTGAATCTTTCAACGCAAAAGTCAAGGCATTCAGAAGTCAATTCCGAGGCGTTACTGATATCCCATTCTTTCTGTTCAGACTCTCCAAGCTATGCGCCTAAAAAGAATCTCACACTCGGGTAGTTTTTTAACACTTCAACCTGTTTTTTACATTGACCCGAATAAAGTCAGTAAAGAAGAGTTGTCATAAAAAAGAAGAACCGCATTTCTGCGATTCTTCTTTTTCTTTAGTTGCGGAGATCCGACTCGAACGAATGACCTTTGGGTTATGAGCCCAACGAGCTACCAACTGCTCCACTCCGCGATGTTTAACGGGTGCAAAGGTACGGCTTTTTTTGAAACAAACAAATAATTCGCTGAATATTTTTCGAATAAATCATCACTTTTTTCTTATTTGGTTGAGAATGAGCGAACTAATGATGAAACTTTTTCTTAGCACCTATTAATATACAAATGTTAATATTCTATCTATTTTCTTGTATGGTCTAAAGAAAAGAATTACTTTTGCTCAAAATATTCAGCAATGTGCAATTTGTAACCTATGACCGTATCCAAGACAAAAGCCAAGTTAGTAGATGTAGCCCGTCAGCTTTTTGCAAAGATGGGGGTGGAAAATACGACTATGAACGATATCGCTCTTGCTTCTAAAAAAGGGAGACGAACGCTCTATACTTATTTTAAAAGTAAGGATGAAATCTATTTGGCTGTTGTGGAATCGGAATTGGATATATTGTCGGATATGATGAAGCGGGTAGCCGAGAAAAACATTTCTCCGGACGAAAAACTGCTGGAGCTGATATATACCCGATTAGATGCAGTGAAAGAGGTGGTCTATCGGAACGGGACGTTGCGTGCTAACTTCTTCCGTGATATATGGCGGGTGGAGAAGGTGCGTAAGAAATTCGACGCAAAGGAAATACAGTTCTTTAAGGCAGTTCTTCTGGAAGGACAGGCTAAAGGAGTTTTCCATATTGACGATGTGGAGATGACTGCAGACTTGATACATTATTGTGTGAAAGGTATTGAAGTACCTTATATTCGTGGTCATATAGGTGCACATCTGGATGAAGATACAAGAAATAGATATGTGTCCAACATTGTGTTTGGCGCACTGCATAGAACAGAAATTTAATTAAATAACTTTTAGTATGGGATTATTAGACGGAAAAACAGCCATTGTAACCGGTGCTGCTCGCGGTATTGGTAAGGCTATCGCTCTTAAGTTTGCCGCCGAAGGCGCAAACATCGCATTTACTGACCTTGTCATTGATGAAAATGCAGACAATACAACTAAAGAATTAGAAGCAATGGGCGTGAAAGCCAAAGGTTACGCTTCTAACGCTGCTAACTTTGAGGATACTGCAAAGGTCGTAGAAGAAATCCACAAGGACTTCGGACGTATCGATATATTGGTAAACAATGCCGGTATCACTCGTGACGGCTTGATGATGCGTATGAGCGAACAGCAATGGGATATGGTAATCAACGTGAACTTGAAGTCTGCATTTAACTTCATCCACGCTTGTACACCTATCATGATGCGTCAAAAAGCTGGTAGCATTATCAATATGGCCTCTGTTGTCGGTGTTCACGGAAATGCAGGTCAGGCTAACTATGCTGCTTCTAAAGCAGGTATGATTGCATTGGCTAAGTCTATCGCACAAGAGTTGGGCTCTCGCGGCATCCGTGCCAACGCTATCGCTCCGGGATTTATCCTGACAGACATGACGGCCGCTCTTTCTGACGAAGTAAGAGCTGAATGGGCAAAGAAAATTCCTTTGCGCCGTGGTGGTACTCCTGAAGATGTGGCAAACATCGCTACCTTCCTGGCTTCTGATATGTCATCTTATGTATCAGGTCAAGTGATTCAGGTAGATGGTGGTATGAATATGTAATCGAACAGAATGACTGTTGTATACGAAGACAACCATATCATTGTAGTCAACAAGACCGCTTCCGAGATTGTCCAGGCAGACAAGACGGGGGATACGCCGCTTTCGGAGACTGTGAAGCAGTATCTGAAAGAGAAGTATCAGAAACCCGGAAATGTTTTCCTCGGTGTGACACACCGGCTGGACCGCCCCGTAAGCGGTCTTGTTATTTTTGCCAAAACGAGTAAGGCACTAACAAGGCTCAACGAAATGTTTCGCACCAGTGAGGTGAAAAAGACTTATTGGGCAGTCGTGAAAAATGCGCCGAAAGAACCGGAAGGTGAATTGGTACATTTCCTTGTGCGTAATGAAAAGCAGAATAAAAGTTATGCATACGACAAGGAAGTGCCGAACAGCAAGAAAGCGATCTTGCATTACCGGTTGATTGGTCATTCGGAAAATTACTTCTTACTCGAAGTTGATTTAAAAACCGGACGGCATCATCAGATCCGTTGTCAGTTGGCAAAAATGGGATGTCCTATCAAGGGCGATTTGAAATATGGTTCTCCACGCTCCAATCCGGATGGGAGCATTTGTCTGCATGCCCGGAGAGTACGGTTCATACATCCTGTCTCAAAAGAACTGATAGAGCTTGAAGCTCCTCTTCCCGAAGGGAATTTATGGAAAGGATTCACCATAGATTAATATGGATTTCCCCAGATTCATTGATTATAAATTTAGGCACGGATTAACGCTGTTGTTTTACAATTCATCATGCTAAAGACCTTGTAATCTGCGCCTCATAATATATGGATTATTTAGCAAGAGTGCTTAGTATACAGTTTTTTGTGGGAATTCGTGTAAGGCTGTGACCGGAACTCTTGCCAAAAGAGTAAATCTGCCTGCCATTTTTCTAGTAAACTCTAGCGACAGTTAGTAAATACCTAAATAGGTTGTATATTTGCATCATTCACTAATTATTATTTTCAATCATACCAAAGAAAAATACGAATGAAGGCATTTAAACTACTTGTACTAACTTCCTGCTTCTTGCTTGTGGCAGGAAATGGAGTGGCGCAACGGAACTATTCAAAAAGTGAAGGATTATTGCAGTACGTCGATCCGTATATCGGGTCCGGCTATCATGGGCACGTCTTTGTAGAGACGAGAGTTCTGTATGGAATGGTGTAGTTAGGCCCGACTAATATCCATAAAGGATGAGGCTGGTGCTCGGGTTATCATTATTCCGACAGTATCCTGATCGGTTTCTCACATACCCATTTGAGTGGTACAGGGTGTACTGACTTATGTGATATTCTCATCATGCCATTGAATGAAATTCGTACTCCCAGGGGAAATCAAGATGATATACGTGACGGTTATGCTACCCGATACTCTCATGAGAATGAAGTTGTCCGTCCCGAATATTACTCTTTGATCCTCGATCGCTACAATATCAAAGCGGAGCTGACGGCTACGGACCGTGTAGGCTTCCATCGTTATACTTATCCCAAAGGAAAGCCAACTTCCATACTGTTGGAGATTTCTGTGAAGGAAACGGATGGCAGTCTACATTCTTTGCTCTGCAAGACCCATACGGACTGATTGCTTTGTTTGGCGGTGACAAACCATTTACAACAAAGTTTGATGGTTTCGATAAGAGTTATATCACTTATCAGGATATTATAGATGGTAGCACATTGAAGTTTGTTATGGGAAAAAAGCCTAATAAAAACTTTGGTAAAGCTCCGGCGAGCAGACCGGTTGTTTTGAATAAAATAAATTAAGTGAGGAGATTGTTCTAGGCAGGATTGTATTTATTACAAATGAAATTATATCAGTGATGAATAGGAAGATGATAATCAGTATTCAATTTCCAGCTCATCACTGATATGCTAAGACAGTTTTATTGGCACTTTTCTAGAGTATACTTTTGGTCAGTGGTCGTTTGTATATCATATTCATAGTACATTTTTGCTTTGGGTAGTTCAAGAGGAGCATTAGCAGCAACCAAAGGTTTACTTATAGCTTGTCCAACGATAAATGTATTCGTACATTTTTCATTTGTCGCCGGTAAAGGGCTTCCGTTTAACATTAAAGGTGCTTCAGATCGTATCCGCAATGTTCCTCCAAGCTTTGAAGTGATAGTGACTTTTTCCAGTGAGTTGTTACTCCATTGCATATCGTCTATAACAAATCCTCCACGGCATCTTAATCCTTTTACAGAACCTGTAGACCATGCGGATGGTAGAGCTGGTAATAAATGAATAGCATTTGTATGACTTTGGACTAGCATTTCAGCGATACCGGCAGTGCAACCAAAGTTTCCGTCGATTTGAAAAGGGGGATGTGCATCGAATAAATTAGGATAAGTACCTCCATGTGTGCCTTCTTGAGCTAAAGTGGGACTTAATTGCTCTGTTATGAGCTTGTATGCTTTTTCTCCATCCAGGAGACGTGCCCAAAGGCAAACTTTCCATCCCATAGACCAACCGGTTGAATGATCTCCTCTGTTTATTAGTGATTTCTTTGCAGCTCCAAACAACAAAGGAGTATCGAAAATATTAATCTGGCGTCCCGGATACACTCCCCATAAGTGAGATAGATGCCGGTGTTGATCGGTAGGATCATCCCAATCGTCTGTCCATTCTTGCAATTGTCCCCACTTGCCTATTTGCATAGGAGGCAGATTTTGAGCGTAATAATGCAAACTGTCTACAAAAGACTTTGATTCAACAAAAGAGGCTGACTTAACAGGTGATTTTAGATTTGAAAGAATGATTGCGGCAGTGGCTGTATTATGGAACAAGTCATATAGCATTTGATTATCAATAGTGGCTCCAGCCACTAAAGAGGCTTCGCTACGTACTCCGTTCAAAATCGGACTATTTTCCGGAGAATAGGAAGGAGTAGCAACCAACCAATTGCTTCTAGGGTCACGAACCAGGAAATCAAAGAAAAATTCACAGGCACCTTTCATTATGGGATAAACGTCTTCCAGATACTTTATGTCACCCGAAAATAAATATCGATCCCATAGATGTTGGCAAAACCAGGCACTGGCAGTAGGCCAGATTCCATAAAACGGGCTATCTACAGCACCGGTAGCGCACCAGATATCAGTAATATGATGTACGGTCCACCCCCTGCATCCATACATCCGGGCACTTTCTCTGCCTTGTTCTGCTACATTTCTAATTAAACCAATTAATGGAAGATGTTCTTCTGATAGATTTGTCAGTTCTGCCGGCCAGTAATTCATTTGTAAATTTATGTCGTTTGCAAATTTACCATCCCAAGGGGCATACCTTTTTTCATTCCAGATACCTTGTAAATTGGCCGGTTGTCCTCCTGGCTGTGAACAACAGATTAATAAATAACGGCCAAATTGAAAATAAGTAGAAATCAAGTGTGGGTCAAAATGCTCTTTGGATTCAGCCAAACGAATATCAGTGGGCTTTTGTGCTTGTGTATTTTCTCCTAAATCGAGTGAAACAGTACCAAATTTGGAACGATAGAAATCAATATGTTCCTGTTTGGCTTTTATATAAGATTTACGTGAAGAATTCAGGTGAGCTAGTGCTTTCTGCTCTTGGTTTGCTGAAATATTTTTGTAGTTTACAAAATTTGTTCCAATGGATACATAGAGAGTAACGTCATCAGCGTTTTTAACATGCATGACACTATCGGATATAACTTCTATTTGTCCACCCTGGTGTTTTATTTTTGTTAAAGCGGTAAAATATACTTTTCCTTCCACTCCTTCATGGTCATCAGTTTTTCCGTCCAGGCGTAACATTTGTTTCATGAAAACACTTTTCTCTGTACTTGGATAAGGAGAAGTAAAATGCGCATAAAAAGAAATCTTTCCTTTTTGCGAGGCCGTCAAACGAATAATTAGTAATTGGTCGGTAAAAGAAGTAAATATTTCACGCGTATATTTTACTCCGTTAGATTTGAATCGTATTGTAGAAAGAGCATTTTCGATATTTAAGTCCCTGTAATAGTCAGTATAGCCCTCAATACCTTGAAAGTCCAATTTTAAAGAGCCGACTGTTTGGTAAGGCATACCGTTGGAACCGGTGGAGCAGATAGCCGGCCCTGCCATATTCTGTGCTTCTAGATTCTTTCCTGCAAAAATCAGATCACGGATAGCGGGAAGTGCATCTTTAGCTTTGGCATTGATGTTATTGTAAGGAGAACCACACCATACACTCTCTTCGTTTAACTGATATTCTTCATATTGAGGGTCTCCGAATATCATGGCACCTATTCGACCATTACCTAATGGCAGTGCTTCTATCCAGGATCGGGCAGGATGATTGTACCAAAGCTTTAAGGGGGTGGATGGAAAAACGTCCACTGTCCCCAATAGCATAAATACATTTAAAAGAAAAATTGCAAAATGTCTGTTCATAATTATTATCTTATTGATTCATTAAATAAAGGAACAGCCACATTTGTTCGAAAAAGATTCGTTCCTATGTGGCTGTTCTGCTTTTCTGTATATAAGACTATTTTATTACCTTATATTTTATTTCTATAGGTGATAATTGTCTGTTATTCATTCGGGCAACGTACATTGCTAATCCACTGTAAATTTCCCCAGCCTTGACATTCAGCATCCCATCCGTGACCGGTAACGTCATGAATAATATTTCCTTCGCCTTCATTAATTCTCCAATAAGCGAGCAGACCGTCGGCCAAAGGATTTACGCCACACATATTGTTTACTATTTCTTTGGCAGTTAAGGCTTTGTTCCAAACACGCACTTCACTAATGGAGCCATTTAGAGGTCGTCCGCCTTCAGATCGGCCAATATAGAAACCGCGGCTCTTTTGCTCATCCCTTAAATCAATCCAGGGGGCAGTAGTAGCCTTGGAAATCTCTAATTTCCCGTTAACGTAGATTTTTACGGTAGCAGCATCAAATACAGCCGCCAAATGATACCATTTTCCGGCAACCAGTTCTGTTGGGACTGTTGTTTCTACACCATCGCCTGCAATCTGAATTTGATTCGGTTTGATTGTTACATCTCCAAAACGGAAGTTGAAATGTCCTTCTATTCCCATTACAGTGCTGATATAAGGACTGTACTGCTGAAATCTATTAACGCAGACGCGAGCCTCGTATGATAGTTGGGATAATTTGAGTGAACTTGGGTGTTTTTCAAAAGGAATTTTGAAATATCGGTTACTGATATTAGCCGCATACGTACGTAAAGGTTTAGAAACTATAATGTAGACAGTACGGGAAGCCTCTAAAACGGAAAGCCCTCCTCCTTGTACCTGAACAATGCTGACGGGCAATAAATAAGTAACTTCCGGTTCAAACTTATCCAGATTTTGAATTGTTAGTTCCAGTGACTTGGAAACGTGCTCTCCTTGTTCAATTTTTAATTCAGTAGAGGAGAATTTATAAGTATTTTCTGGGAGTAGTTTGTAAGAGGTGCCTTCTTTTTTATTATATTCTTCTACTTTGGCTGCATTCACTTCTGTATTTACTGTAACTTCAGATTCAACCTTGCATGATGCTGTCACGGAAAGGCCGATAGAGGTCGGATCTTCCGTAGATATTCTTTTGACAACAGAAGATTCCGTACCTGTAAAGTACAACATATCTTCATAAGGTGCTGCATTTTGGCATGAATTCAGACACAGTATTCCAGCCAGAATGCTTCCAATGCTAAAACATATTTTTTTCATATTCATCGTATTTACATTAAATGATTATTTACCGGCCGGATTCATAATCTGAATGGCTTGGCGTACATATTTGTAATTGACTTCATGCTTTGCGTCATTCTCAATATTAAGAGCACCGACTCCGCCTTTTGTACCGTCTGCAGGATTCCAATAGGCAAAACCTAAGATTGCAGGTATTTTACCATGTTCCGAATCAGTAAAGTTTCCTCCTCCTGTTTCCCACTTTTCATAGTTTACAGCTGGCACATACTGGTCGGGACGAAATTTTGCTTTCTTTGCGTATCCCCAGCCGTTGGTATCTAAATAGCTAGGCGTAGTGGCTTGGTAAGACTGGTGAATAAAATAATCGAAATATTTGGTGGTTTTATCTGCAATGGATGGGTCTAGTGTTTCGCCATCAATCACCAGCATTTTTCCTGTTCCTGATGCAGGACCCAGTCGTTTTCCCAGCTCTTCCACCAAAATAGTCATTCTGTCATTATAACTAGCCAGATTCCCATGACCGCCCCAATGTGGCTCATAATCCAAATCGTAACCGTCAAAATCATTAGCATATACGGAATCGCATATTGCATTTGCATATTTTCGGATTGCCGCTTCAAAGGTTGACGGATTATTGTTGTCCCAGCCCCAGAATTTTTCTCTACTTGCTTGATCTATATTATGTTCTAAGGGAGTAAACTCAACACCAATGTTAGTAATCAAAGAGCTGATTAATACACGTGTCCCTTTCTTTGTTTGCACATGTCGCATATCCTTCAAGCGGGCTTCATCCATATTTTGCCAACCTCCCCAACCAACAAAGACCAAGTCGAGGCTATCTGGAAGCCCGTCCAAATAATTCACTCTATTGGGACCTTTGCCTGACCATTGTTTAAACCAGCCGCACGCAATAGGATGCTTGCTTTTTTTGTAAGCTCGCAAGTTTTCGTAATATTCATCACTCATCTCAAAAGGTTTCTGCAAGAACAATGCTTCCGGTTCGTTTTCACAAGCCTGGAAAACAGTGAATAATACACCTAATAATCCGAATATTTTTATATATTTTCTCATAATCTATTTTTTTATAAATGGTCATCTCTCTTTTTTATCCCACCATAGTTTTGTACCGCCGGTGTCAGGTCCACCTAACAGGCTGATAGCTTTGGTTACTTCCACAGTATTGTTATCATATTCTGATTGTGGGAAAGTCATGCGTCTTATTTGAAGGTCAGTATCAATTGTGTTTCCACTATTGTTCACTATTACGGGGAACACTTTTGGATAATCTGTACGTCTGAATTCGGTCCATGCTTCCTGTCCATCGGGAAACATGGCGATCCATTTTTGAGTGATGATTCGTTCCAGATTTTTCTCAAATCCGTCAGACTCTTTCCATGGAATAGTGATAGTAGACAAAGATGGGTCTCCTTTCTTAATATCATTACCTCCAACCTGGTCAATAAATTCTGCCGGAATCTTGGATTCATTTGTCAGATAATCAGCTCTCATGGTAGCTCCCCAGTCTTTGAAAGATAATTGAATACCTGTTTCGTATAGATCTTTGGCATTTCCTTTCATTTCTTTAACCCAGCCGCGAAGAGCTCCTTCCGCTCTTAAAAAATAGACTTCAGACACACACATCCATCGAACCGGATTTTCGGCTTCTATATTGGGGACGGATAAAGGTAAATAATTATTTTTGGCGTTGATGTTAACTCCGTTTCTCACTCCGAAATATCCATTTTTCTTCTCTTTGAATGTTGATAGCCTGAAATAGGAAGATATGCGGGCATCATCATATCCGGTCAAGAAAGATTGCATATTAGCTCCCATGCGGGTATCGCTGTAGTCATACCAAATTTTCTTTAAGGGGTTGTAGACGGTTAATCCGTTGGCGGAAGCTAGCTGCGCATTATCTTCTACTGTTTCCATTACACCGGACGTAACAGCTTCTTTGGCATATTGTTTTGCCTTGTCTTTATCTACATATACAGTATGCATAGCCAGACGAAGTTTTAGAGAGTTGGCAAATTTCAGCCATTTGGTAAAATCACCTCCATATACTAAATCATAATTCTTTAGAGGGTGAGCTTCAGGAGTTTTTGCCACAAAATCTTCTATAATAGCGATCGCTTCATTCAATTCTTTGAAGAAAGTTTCATAAACTACATCCATTGCGTCATAGGGGGTCGTAATGAGCCCTTTCCCGAATTCGTTATATGGAAGTGGACCATAATAATCTGCCAGGCGGTGCATCGCTGCGACTTTCAGCACCAAAGACAAAGCATATTCAATACTGTTTTTCTCTGCTTTTTCCGACACCATTTTCCATGCAGGCATTACCTTTTCAAAAGCAACTTTGAAGGCCCTGTCTTTCCATCTTACCTGATGATTCAAGTCGTAAAAATTATTTGCTACGAATTTATCATTAATGGCTCCCATGTAGCCGGCGAATATATCTCCAGCCAGATTCTGTGCTTCCTGGTAATCGCCAGCAGCTGCATCTGTCGGTATAACGTCCCTTTGCATGGTGGTTATGAATCCTCCCACTTTCAGGTTGTCATAATTCAGCATATCATCAGTTACTCCGTAATCATTTGTATTCATATCTCTGAACTCACTTGTGCATGAGTTGAAAAAACAGCAGTAACTCATTATAGAGCATATTGCAATGCTATATTTCAATTGATTCTTTAAATTCATATTCATACATTTTGGATTAATTAAAAACCAACTTTCAAGCTAAAGCCTATACTTCTTAAACTCGGCTGCATAAAATAGTCGAATCCTTGATAGTAAGTCGATGTAGAAGCGGACAATTCCGGATCGAAAGGGGCTTTGTTGTAAAACATAAACAGGTTTTTACCTATAACGGAGAGTGTCAGTTTGTCAACCACATTGCCTAACCATTTTTTAGGAAATGTGTAGCCGAGTGAGAGTTCCTGTAAACGTACATTGGTAGCGCTGTATACATATTGCGAGAGAATACCGGTATTGCCTTTACCTACTACTTCATAGTAATCGCGCGCATCGATAGGATTGTTCCCATTTAAAGGTACTCCACCATTGTCACGTGCTATAGCCGATGCTTCAGATACGCCATAACGGTCCATTATAGCTTGCGTAGCCGATACTCCTACGCCACCGACACGAGCTGTAATCAAGAAGCTTAAGTTCACCCCTTTCCACTCAAATGAGTTGTTGAATCCCCAGTTAAAACGAGGAGCAGCACTTCCGGCTTTGATCCAGTTGTTGGAATCTTCAGAAATAGCACCGGTGGCAGGATCCATATAGATATATCCTTTTTCATCGGTTCGTAGACCTGATACGTAAATATCATTCATTGTTCCTCCTTCTTTCAGAATCATCTTGTAAGAACCTTGTGGTTGGAAAGGTTCTATCTCAGTTACTTGAAGTTTTTCTCCTGTTAATGGATTTACTGCGTCATCCGGTAAAAGTTCTTTTATTTTATTACGGTTCATCGTGAATGTAATCCCCGAGCGCCAATTCACAGGTCCTAATGCCTGTTTGTATACAAGACTGGCTTCAATTCCCCAGTTGTTGACTTTTCCTCCATTCAAATAGAATTCTTTATATCCAGAGCTGGGAGGCATTGTAAATGTAAAGAATTGGTTGTAAGTGTTTGAATTGTAGTATGTAGCGTCAATTGACAGTTTACCGTCAAACAAGCGCAAATTAATACCGGTTTCGAAAGACTTTGTCCGTTCCGGCTTTAAAAATGTTGCGGGTACATTGGGCAGTGTTTCCAGTACACCTTCATTAATATTATAAGTGGTGTTGGTTACAAACCGTTGAGGGGCATTACCCACTGCACTGTAAGAAGCTCTAAGCTTCAGAAAAGAGATTTTTGCTTTTGATAAGTCAAAGAACTCAGTCATGACTGCCGACAATCCGACAGAAGGATAAAAGAACCCCTTCTTCTCATGACTGGTAAAAGCCAAAGAAGAATACCAGTCGTTACGTCCTGTTACATCCAAAAAAATACCGCTTTTATAGCTTAGTTGGGCAGTACCGAATACGGCTTGATTATTTTCTTCATATCCACTTTGAATTGCGTGTGTATCTGCTGCTCCTTTAATGATATTTGCGAAAATAAATAGATTGGGAACTGTTTGCAAGTGTCCTTCATATCCATTGACTTCTTTCTTTGCGGTAGAGAAATTGCCGCCTAAATTGATATTCACTCCGAAATTTCCGAATTTGCGGTCGAAATTAGCTATTATATCACCATAAACATTTTTGTAATCAGTCTTTTGGTGCATATAGTTACCTTTGTCCGAGGCAAAAAGTAAGTCTGTTGAAGCAGACAATTTTCTCTCATAGGTATCTCCGGCGTTATCCATGCGTAGGCGGCCGGTGACATTTAATCCGTCTATAATACGATAACGTAATGTTCCTGAAAAGATATAGCGGTCTTTTACATTTTCAAATCGTTCACGGTTCATAATCCAGAATGGATTTTGCATGGACAAGTCCTGAACGCCATACTCCCAATATTGAGTCTTGAAACCACGTTCGGGGTTATAACGCTCATAAAGTTTATACTTTTCAATATCATCACCACGAGGAAACAAGTACAAGGGAATTAAGGGGTTATGATATTGACCTTGTGACATCATATTCTGACTGTAGCTTTTGACATAAGATGCGCTGAAGTCAAAAGTCAGCTTGTCTTTAATCAATTCTGCAGTGTTACGAACTGTAAAATTGTAGCGGTTGTACTCATTATTAGGAATAATCCCCCTTGCATTTGTTGCGGCTGCAGAAATATAGGTCTGATTTCTGTCTGTACCGGTAGATACACTCAAAGAGTTTGTTTCTGTAAAGCCGGTTTGAAAATAATCAAAAGGGTCGTATGTAGAAGGAGTTTCCAGCTTGTTTCCCCAACTACTGAATTGCCCTTCTTCAGAGCCGT
This sequence comes from Bacteroides luhongzhouii, assembly GCF_009193295.2. Taxonomy (NCBI): domain Bacteria; kingdom Pseudomonadati; phylum Bacteroidota; class Bacteroidia; order Bacteroidales; family Bacteroidaceae; genus Bacteroides; species Bacteroides luhongzhouii. Next base: position 2,186,514 of record NZ_CP059973.1, read on the forward strand.
ATGTATTTTGGAACTTGGGTTTCACAAAAGGAGTCATAAATTGTGTATCATTGCTGTAATTCACTTTGATTTTTCCTTCTTCTCCTTTTTTAGTTGTAATAAGAATTACTCCATTCGCACCTTGTGTTCCATATAAAGCTGCTGCAGCCGCCCCCGTTAAAACAGAAACACTTTCGATATCATCCGGATTCAGGTTGGAGATACCATCACTGTCGCCGCCATCCGGATTTTCGTAAAATGATTCTGTCTGATCTGTTTTCATGGAAGAGAGAGGAATGCCGTCTAATACATACAGCGCGTTGTTGTCTCCAAACAAAGACTTGGTACCACGCATAACAACACGGGTAGATCCTCCGATACCAGATGCACTTTGATTGATGGTAACACCTGCGATTTTTCCAGATAAACTATTAACAAAGTTGGCGTCTTTCACAGCTGTCAGATCTGTGGATTTCATTTCCTGTACATTGTATGTCAAGGACTTTGTTTCGCGCTTGATACCCAATGCGGTTACTACCACTTCGTTAAGAAGCTGATTGTCTTCAGACATAACAATAGATAAGTTTGTATTATTTCCAATTTCAACTTCTTGTGCAGCATATCCTATATACGATATATCCAGTATATCTGTTTCTTTTACTTGCAAGGAGAAATTACCGTCCATATCAGTAATAGCGCCGACGGATTTGCCTTTTACTTTTACATTGACTCCGACTAGAGGTTCACCTCTCGAATCTATGACCTGTCCCGTGATTTTCTTGTCTTTACTATCTTTAACATTCTTTTTTGGGATAATCATTATGTAATCATCCTTTATTATATAAGTAAAGCCGGTTTTTTGAAGGATATTATTCAGGGCTTGTTCTAAAGGTTGATTCTCAATGTCTACTGAAATCTTTTCTTTGGGAAATTTTGAGTCATTATATGCAATAGCCATATTAGACTGTTTTCGGACTTCCGTTAAGGCAGTCTGCACTGAAATATTCTTTCTTTTTATAGTTATTTTACTATTTCTTTGTGCGTAAATATTCATTCCCATTAATAATAGGAGAATAATTAAAATACTTTTTCTTGCTGTTTTTAGATATAAATTCATATCTTAGTAGCGTTTTTAGTGTTAAACTTATGGTATTCTTCTCAGGTTACAATAGCAGCTTACCGCAGCTTTAAGACTAGATTCATCTCATATCCGGAGAAGGTGGGGCCTCTTCCGGATACTTTTTTTACATAGGCATATCCGATTTAAGAATTCAACAATAATGGTAAATACCTTACTTCCAATAGATATAACAGGTATTTTCTTTCAAGTGATAATCAAATTCACCAATAACTGTCTGCATTACTTCTAGCACTTCTTTAATATTTGCATTTTCTTTGAATACAAAGCTATACCGGTCTTGATTAATTTTCTTTTTCGAAGTTTGGAATGTTATGCTGTAATGACGTTCCAAGGTCTGTATTACCTCATTGATAGTAGCTTTATTGAGTACAATTTCTCCGCGTTGCCATGCTGTCACATCTTCTACGTCTGTTTCCAATAATACGCTTTTTAATGTACTTTTAGTATATACAACCTGTTGTCCAGGTGTCAAAATATAGTTTGTGGTATCATTGCAGTTTACTCTCACTTTCCCCTCTAGCAAGGTAGCAGTCAAAAGGTCCTCTTCCGGGTAAGCTTTTACATTAAATTCTGTACCTAAAGCAGTGATGGACATATCGGCAGACTTCACAATAAATGGCTTTTGGGGATTTTTGGTAACTTTGAAATCAGCTTCTCCCAACAAGTACACTGTGCGGGTTTTGCCTTCCAAATTCTCCGGATAGAATATATGCGAACCGGAATTCAGATGAATGATGCTGCCATCAGGGAGAGTGACAACCTCTCTCTTTCCATTTTTAACATAGTGTTCTACCATTGCCACAGCATCGTTCTCAATATGTTTTTCTGTAAACCATAAAGTGCCGGTGACCGACAAACAGATAATGAATACAGCAGCGGCAGTATATCTCCATATCGGTAAACGGTTTATTCTAATGATAGGAGCCGGTTGCACACCAATCTTATTCAGTACTTGGCGGAATGATTCTTCTGTATTTTTATCTGTCTTGTTTTTAGTCTTCGACCACAATTTGCGAAATATCACATCTTTCTCTGTTGCAGAATGATCACTTATCATCCAACGGTAGAAAAGATTGGTCGTCCGCTTTGAATAATCAAAACTAATGAAGTTCTTTACTATTTTTTCAAAATTACTTTTCATGTATCTAATTCAAGTGTTTATATATAAGAGACAACTTGCTTTGCATACATACTTAGTCTAAATAGAAAAAAAATAGAAATAAAATGATTTTTTTCAAATCTTGAAGAGATTTATAGATATGATGTTCTACTGTGCGAACTGAAATATTTAGCTTCTCGGCAATTTCCTGACTACTTAAACCTTCCTCCCTGCTCATCGAAAAAATGCGCCTGCGTTGTTCGGGCATACGTTCCAGGGCCATCTGTACTAGAAGTTCGAGTTCATGAACCTGAAGCTCGTCATCCGGTTTGGGCAAATCTCGCTCGGATATCTTCATCTTCTCTGCAGCGATTTCCAAGTAGTCAAGTTCTACAATTCGATGTTTTAGGAAATTATAAATATGATTTCTGACTACAGTATAAAGATAGCTATCCATTTTCTTACGGTTCATCCATAAATCCGGGTGTTCCCATAATTTAACGAAAATGTCTTGGGCTATATCTTCTGCATCTTCTTCCGATTTTAAGAGTTGCCAGGCGAAAGTTTTTACTTTGGGGAAATTTTTATTGAAAAAAGCTTGAAAACGTACTACTTTGTCTTCTACATCTGTAATAGCCATTGTGTTTTTTCCTTTGTTTTTTAATGGTTAACAAGTAAACTGCAACTATAAAATTAGAGAGTTTGTGGCAAAGTTACAGATTTAATATTCAAATCAAATATTTCACTATCAATTTAATTGAAATTTGTGTCAAAGGATATTTTGTCATCTTGAATCCGATATTGGAGAATTATTCATTTAGAGTTGAACAGTATTTTTAAGTTTGTACATCTTTCTATGATTGCTTGTATTTGTTTTGGATTTATTCAAAAGTAACTTGTTGGGAGTTGGTAGAGCAAATGTTAATAGCTAAAATCAGGTATTAATAGACGAGAATCCAACTATTAATACCTGATTTTTGAGATGTTACCTTTATTACTAATAAGATTATTTCTGCTGACGTTCGTCAAATTCTAACTCCACCTTTACCGGGAAGTGATCCGATGGAGTGCGGGCTTGATAAGCTTTGATGTCGATTTCTTCCGGACAGTCGTTTGCCTGCTTCTTTTCGCCGTTTCCTACGATGCTCCGGTAGGTATCTGTCAGTACACCGTATCTTTTCACATGAAAAGACGGAGATACAAATACATGGTCGATACGGCTTTCAGTAAAGCAGTTCGGGGCGAAGCCATTGAAGGTTCCGTTCACTGCATAGCGGAAGTCACACTTTTCGTATGAGTCGCAGAGCACTCCCTTGTCTACAAAAGCATCGTATGACTGATGAGTCTGATCGACATTGAAGTCACCGGTCAGGATAGCCGGAAGGTTTTTACCTTTGCCGAGTTCTTTCATTTTCTCCTGCACGAGGTATGCACTTTCCACACGAGCTTTTTTGCCGATATGGTCCATGTGTAAATTGAAGAAAAGGAACTCAAAACCGGTATCTTTACATTTGAAGTGTCCCCAACTGCAGATGCGTGGCAATACGGCATCCCAGCCTTTGCTTGGTACGTCCGGAGTTTCTGACAGCCAGAAATCGCCTTTCTCTACCAGATCGAACTTATCGGTACGATAGAAGATGGCAGAATGTTCTCCTTGATCTTTACCGTCATCACGGCCTACACCAATGTAGTCATAACCGGGAAGAGCTTCTTTCATATCTTTCAATTGATGAAGAAAACACTCCTGCGTTCCGAAAATATCGAAATCGTGGTATTGTACCATCTTGGCTATTACCGGGTAGCGTTGTCCCCAACCGTTTCCGTGAAGAGAATCGCTTCCATTGGCGTTTCTTAGGTTGTAAGAGGCAACAGTGAATGCGGTAGGCTGATAGTTACTTTGACAACCGCAGAGGGCTATCGCAACAAGGGCAATAAGTAAAAGGTTTTTGAGTTTCATGTTTTTATAGTTTGTTTGGTAGATAATTTATTGACTTCCAAAAGTACAATTTTTTATTCAAATGGAAGAGAGTGAGGTATATCTTTTTTGTGATTCCCATTATTTATTGGGCATGGAACTCATTGGGTATTGAATATTAGCCTGTAGAATGATGTAAGAAGATAGGATAATAAAAAAGCCATCCCCGGAATAGACGAAAGTAGGGATGGCTTTTTTTGTAGTGTGCTTACTATTCTTCGGCAGACTATGTCCTGCATGTTGTTGGCAAGGTTATTCCTTGACAGGCTCAGCCGGTTTGTCTTTTGATGTAGTGTCTGTGACAACTGTATCATTGACAATGGCGGCTAGTGCAACCAGTTCTGCCTTTGCAGGCGCGTCTTCTTTAGTTACAGTATCTTTTACTACTGTATCGTTGACAACTGTCGCATTGATTTCTGTCGGGGCTGTCACAGCTTCTGCAGAACTCTGAGCCTTTACAAGGAATGAACCACCACAAACAAACATAAACATTGCTACTACTAATACTAATTTTTTCATAATCGTTTGCTTTAATGATTATTAGACATATGTTTTCAATTCTCTACTTTTGTGTTAAGGAATCGGTTATTGCTTTTTCGTTAACATCTAATTAAAGATCAAAGCGCGTGCCAAAATGGAAGACTGTATGGTAAGTGGCTGATTAATAAAGATATGCGAAAATAAAATCAACCATGACGTTGGGGAAGTATGTGTGGAGTGTGTGGAAACTGTGGCGGGGAGTGTGGAAAAATTCCACACTCCCCGCCACAAATCTTTTGTTTGGTCATCTATTTTTTTCATCCGGGCAGAGACAAGGTTTGCCGGTGGCATTGAAAGTGGACCGTTGTGCGTCTACTTTTCTTAGATAGCTACCTAGTTCTTTAGAAAGTTTCTTCACGATGTCCGGATGCTGTGCACTGAGTCTTTTTATTCATGGGATAGTTGTTAAGTGTTTTTAGATGTCTTCTTTTCATAGCATTGTATGTAGGTTACTATATTGGTTTACAAATGCACGCAAATAATTTTTTTTTGAATATATAATTTCTTTCATTTAATATATGTGTTTTATCCAAAAGGGTACGGAAATGAGGTAAACTCATACAATTATAGTTCAAAAAAACTTCCGTAAACATTCTCAACTATACTTATCCCTATGAGAAAAAATACTCATAGTAATGAGAAGAAATACTCATAGTAATGAGAATTTTTTCTCATTGCAGTGAGAATATACCCTTGTTAGAATAGGCTGAAACAGTTCATTATTGTGCAGAAATAAAGTTTTCAACAGAAGTGCCGGAGAAAATTCAGTTAATCCGATGGTGTTACGGAGTATACTTGCAGATTTACAGAGTTATAAGTCTATATTATACAGTTTCAACTTATTATATAATGTCTTCCGGTCAATATTCAGTAATTGTGCAGCTTTACTTTTATTATTTCCAGTTTGGCGCAGTGCTTCCAAAATATGCTCTTTTTCGGTTTCTTCATTGCGTAATGCAATACTGGTGTTACTCAATGCAGGAGTTTCTAAAAGCTCGTTTCCCAATTCCAGCAAGGTAATGAAGCTGCTTTGTGCTAATAAAGTCGCTCTTTTGACGATGTTCTTCATTTGGCGTAAATTTCCCGGCCAATGATAGCTCAATAAAGCTTGGGATGCTTTGGCGTCAAAGCCAATCAGGTGTTTATCCAGTTCCTTGTTTGCTTGGTCGAGGAAGAAGTTGGCAAAGAGTAGAATATCCTCTTTCCGCTCTTTCAAATCAGGCATCCGCAGAGTAAATTCATTGATGCGATGATAAAGATCTTCACGGAAAGTGCCTTTCTCAATACCCTGTTCCAGGTTCTCGTTGGTGGCAGATACCAAACGAATGTCTACCGATATCTCCTGTGTAGAGCCTACCGGACGTATTTTTCTCTCTTGCAGAGCACGGAGCAGTTGTATCTGCACTTCATAACTAAGATTCCCAATTTCATCCAGGAAGATAGTACCTCCGTTGGCAGCAACGAAAGCACCAGTTTTATCAGTCAACGCACCTGTAAACGATCCTTTCACATGACCGAAAAACTCGGAAGCCGCCAGTTCTTTCGGGATAGAGCCACAATCTACGGCAATAAACGGTTTATCGCTTCGTTTGCTAAGCTGGTGAATACGATGTGCCACATACTCTTTTCCAGTTCCGCTGGAACCGTTGATAAGTACGGACATATTGGTCGGAGCTACCAGACCTACATAATTGTAGAGTTGCTTGGCTGCGTCGCTTTCTCCTTCCAGATAGGCACGGTTGTTTTCTATTGAATCTTTAGATGAGGCAGAAGAGCCTTTTTTAGAAGAAGATTTAGCTGTGTTATGAGTCGTAGGAGTTTCTCCGGACTGTAAACATTCAGAGATTTTCTTCAGTAACTCTTCCGGATTCACCGGCTTGGCGATATAATCACGTGCTCCCAGTTTCATTGCTTGCACGGCGGACTGTATATCCGCATAGCCAGTCATGATAATCAAAGGAATATCCATGCCTTGTTCGTTCATCCATTTCAGCAGATCAATGCCTTCATGGTCGGGCAGCCGCAGGTCTGATAAAACCAGGTCGACGCTTTGGCTTTCGATATGTTTCCGGGCGCGGGCAATATTACTCACTGATGATACTTCAAAGCCCTTTTTTCCTAACCAGGTTTTTAGCATCATTCCAAAAGTGATATCATCTTCAACGATCAATATGGAGCTCATCATGTCAGGTTTTGATTCTTTTAAGTCACAAAGGTAAGAGGATTTAGGCGAAAGTGGTATATTTGCAAACTTAAATTAAATAAAAGTGTTATGAAAAAGATTCTATTGATAATATTAACCATATCGTTTTGCGGACTTATTGCCTGCAAAACCGGAACAAAAAAAGGAGGAGACATGGATAAAGAAACGTTGGTAAAGATTGAAACAACTTTAGGAGACATCGAGGTGAAACTATATAATGAGACACCGAAACATCGTGATAATTTTATCAAACTGGTGAAGGACGGGGTTTATGAAGGTACACTGTTTCATCGTGTCATCAAAGATTTTATGATTCAGGCCGGTGATCCGGACTCAAAGAATGCGCCGAAAGGAAAAATGTTGGGTGCCGGAGACGTAGGTTATACCGTTCCCGCTGAATTTGTATATCCTAAATATTTCCATAAGAAAGGTGCCCTGTCCGCTGCCCGTCAGGGAGATAATGTGAACCCGAAGAAGGAATCTTCCGGTTGTCAGTTCTATATCGTGACAGGTAAAGTGTATAACGACTCTACTTTGCTGGGTATGGAAAGCCAGATGAATGAGAATAAGATTAATGTTATTTTCAATACACTGGCACAGAAACACATGAAAGAAATCTATAAGATGCGGAAAGCAAACGATGAAAACGGTCTTTATGATTTGCAGGAAAAACTGTTTGCGCAAGCACAGGAGATGGCTGCCAAAGAACCGGAATTCCATTTCACTCCGGAACAGATTGAAGCATACACGACGGTAGGCGGTACTCCGCATTTGGATGGCGAATATACCGTGTTTGGCGAAGTGGTGAAAGGTATGGACATTGTGGATAAGATCCAGCAGGTGAAAACAGACCGAAGCGACCGTCCTGAAGAAGATGTAAAGATAACAAAGGTGACAATACTTGACTGAATGGTATGAAAATCAACAGGCATATTCTTGATAATGGGTTACGTCTGGTACATTCGCAGGACGAAAGTACGCAGATGGTTGCCCTTAATATATTATATAATGTGGGAGCTCGCGACGAAGATCCCGAGCATACCGGCTTTGCCCATCTGTTCGAACACCTGATGTTCGGAGGGTCGGTGAATATTCCCGATTATGACATGCCGCTTCAATTGGCGGGTGGAGAGAATAATGCCTGGACGAATAATGATATAACCAATTACTACCTCACTGTACCTCGTCAGAACGTAGAAACCGGCTTTTGGCTGGAATCCGACCGGATGTTGAGTCTTGACTTTAGCGAACGGAGCCTGGAGGTACAGCGAGGAGTGGTAATGGAAGAGTTCAAGCAGCGTTGTTTGAACCAGCCTTATGGAGATGTCGGACATCTTTTGCGCCCTCTGGCCTATCAGACGCATCCTTATCAATGGCCTACGATCGGAAAAGAGTTGTCGCATATTGCCAATGCTACGCTGGAAGAAGTAAAAGCATTCTTTTTCCGTTTTTATGCTCCTAATAATGCGATATTGGCCGTGACCGGCAATATCTCTTTCGAAGAGGCAGTTGCTTTGACGGAAAAATGGTTCGCTTCTATTCCTCGTCGGGAAGTTCCTTTGCGGAACCTGCCACAAGAACAGGAACAGACAGAAGAACGGCGGTTGACGGTAGAGAGAAATGTTCCTCTCGATGCTTTGTTTATGGCCTATCACATGTCCGACCATCGGCATCCGGATTATTATGCATTTGATATTTTGTCGGATGTGTTGAGCAACGGACGTTCCAGCCGGTTGAACCAGCGTTTGGTACAACAGAAACAATTATTCTCGAGCATAGATGCCTATATTTCTGGCAGTGTAGATGCAGGGTTATTCCATATTAGTGGAAAACCTTCGGCTGGTGTCACTTTGGAACAGGCGGAAGCGGCAGTAAGGGAAGAACTGGAACTGTTGCAGCAAGAATTGGTTGATGAAGAGGAGCTGGAAAAAGTGAAGAACAAATTTGAGTCCACCCAAATATTCGGCAACATTAATTATTTGAATGTGGCAACCAATCTGGCTTGGTTCGAACTGCTTGGCCGGGCGGAGGACATGGAAAAAGAAGTAGAACGTTATCGTTCTGTCACAGCGAAACAATTGCAGAAAGTAGCCCAATCGGCTTTTCGGAAGGAGAACGGGGTTGTGCTTTACTATAAAAGTAAATGAGGATTTTAAATTTGGCACGGATTACGCTGTTGTTTTATGCAATCATATTTCTAAAAACCGTGAAATCCGCGTAATCCGTGCCTAAAAAGTTCTATTTATAAGACAAAGATGATGAAGAGACTATTTGATATATACAAGGACCATTACAAAGCACTTATTTTTCTCGGACTACCGATTGTGATCGGTCAAATAGGAGTGATTGTTCTCGGATTTGCTGATACATTAATGATCGGGCATCATAGTACGATTGAGTTGGGGGCGGCTTCCTTCGTAAATAATGTGTTTAATCTGGCGATTATTTTCAGTACAGGGTTTTCGTATGGACTGACTCCCATTGTAGGAGGTCTGTATGGGACTCGTCAGTATGCTCCTGCCGGACAGGCATTGCGCAACAGTTTGCTGGCAAACCTGATGGTTGCGTTGCTGTTGACTATATGTATGACTATTCTTTATTTGAATATAGAGCGTCTCGGACAGCCGGAAGAATTGATTCCTTTGATTAAACCGTATTACCTGGTTTTGCTTGCTTCATTAGTGTTTGTCATGCTTTTCAACGGATTCAAGCAGTTTACAGACGGAATTACGGATACCAAAACCGCCATGTGGATATTGCTTGGAGGAAATGTCTTGAATATCATAGGAAATTATATTCTGATTTACGGTAAACTCGGATTGCCCGAATTAGGTTTGTTGGGAGCAGGTATCAGTACGCTGTTCTCACGTATTGTGATGGTGATTGTGTTTATAATCATTTTTGTGCGTAGCCCGCGTTTTGTCCGTTATAAGATTGGCTTTTTCCGTTTGGGGTGGTCACGCGCCGTATTTGGACGCTTGAATGGACTCGGATGGCCGGTTGCTTTCCAGATGGGAATGGAGACAGCCTCCTTTAGTTTGAGCGCTATCATGATCGGTTGGCTGGGGACTATTGCTTTGGCTTCTCATCAGGTGATGTTGGCTATTTCGCAGTTTACATTTATGATGTATTACGGTATGGGGGCTGCTGTTGCTGTTCGTGTCAGCAATTTCAATGGTCAGAATGACATTGTCAATGTACGCCGTTCGGCCTATGCCGGTTTTCATCTGATGATGACATTGGGTGTCGTGCTTTCCCTGATTGTTTTTCTTTGCCGGAATTACTTGGGAAGCTGGTTTACCGACAGTCAGGAAGTGGCTGCTATGGTGACATCTCTAATCTTCCCTTTCCTTGTCTATCAGTTTGGCGACGGATTACAAATTACTTTCGCCAATGCTTTGCGTGGAATTTCAGATGTAAAACTGATGATGGTTATCGCCTTTATCGCCTATTTCATTATTTCGCTTCCCGTAGGTTATTTCTGCGGCTTTGTAATGGGATGGGGCGTAGTAGGTGTCTGGATGGCATTTCCTTTTGGTTTGACGAGTGCGGGACTGATGCTCTGGTGGCGTTTCCACTATATGACGAAACTCCCCGAACCCCATCCCAAAACCTAATACTTAATATTTAAAACTTAATACTTAAAACTCTACCCCAATGGCTTCCTTCCGTTTTACAAAGTTGAAAATAACCGCCGGTTACACTTTGTTACTGGCGATCCTCCTTTTCTCGCTGGTGTTTGTACATCGTGAGATGGAAGCATTGTCGGCAGCCGACGATCAACAGAATTTAAGAACAGATAGTCTGTTGACCCTTCTCCACGAGAAAGATCAAAACACGATTCAGATGTTGCGGGTGTTAAGTGAAGCAAACGACAGTCTTCTCTCAGCTTCGGAGATTGAAGAAATCATTTCCGAACAAGATTCTGTGATTACCCAACAACGGGTACAACATCGGGTCATCACCAAGCGTGACTCGTTAATAACTACTCCCAAAAAGAAGGGATTCTTCAAACGACTTGCAGAAGTGTTTTCCCCTTCTAAACAAGACAGTGCCGTATTAGTTAATACATCTTTGGAAGTAGCCACTGATACCATTCTCCAACCGACTACCTCTAAAGATTCTCTTCAGCAGAAAATCCGCATGGCTACCGAAGAAAAACGGTTGCAACGGAAGAAAACAATTCGGCGCACCAGTACAAAGTACCAGCGGATGAATACGCAGTTGACGGCACGAATGGATAGTCTGATTAAACAATATGAGGAAGAAATGACCCTGCGTGCCCGTCAGGATGCCGAACTTCAGCAGGAGGTGAGAATGCGGTCGGCACGTATCATTGGTGGTATCGCATCTGGTGCCGTACTATTATCGGCTTTTTTCCTGATATTGATTATGCGGGATATCTCTCGCAGCAACCGCTATCGTCAGCAATTGGAGGTGGCGAATAAACGGGCGGAAGATTTGCTTGTTGCCCGTGAGAAATTAATGCTGGCCATTACCCACGACTTTAAAGCTCCGCTGGGTTCAATCATGGGATATACCGAACTTCTGTCCCGGTTGACAAAAGATGAACGGCAACGGTTCTACCTCGACAATATGAAGAGTTCTTCGGAACATTTGTTGAAGCTGGTCAGTGACTTGCTCGATTTCCATCGACTCGATCTCAATAAAGCGGAAGTGAATCGTGTAACCTTTAACCCTTCCCAGCTATTCGACGAAATTTATGTCAGTTTCGAACCTTTGACCGCTGCCAAAGGTTTGGCCTTGCAATGTCACGTTGTCCCGGAACTGAACGGAAGATACATCAGTGATCCTTTGCGACTCCGGCAAATTGTGAATAACCTTTTGTCCAATGCCGTAAAGTTTACTCAAAAAGGAGAAATTAGCCTGACAGCCAGTTATGATTCTTCTAAGTTAACCATCGCCATCGCCGATACAGGAAAAGGAATGGCATCAGAAGATCGTGAACGTATCTTTCAGGAGTTTACACGTCTTTCCGGTGCGCAGGGGGAAGAAGGTTTCGGACTCGGACTCTCTATTGTGAAGAAATTGGTAACCTTGCTTGAAGGAACCATTGACGTGCAAAGCACATTAGGAAAAGGGAGCTGTTTTACTGTCACTCTGCCTCTTTATCCGGTAGGTAAATCCATTGCGGAAAGTGAATCTTCCGAAAATAAAAATGAGGATATAACAGAAGAACTGAGTACGATTCCTCCGATGAAAGTCATTCGTGTTCTTTTGATTGATGACGATAAGATTCAGCTGAATCTGACTGCTGCCATGTTGAAGCAACATGGTATCGATGCGGTATGTTGTGAACAGCTGGAGCAACTGATTGAACAGCTTCGTTCTTCTGTCTTCGATGTATTGCTGACAGATATACAAATGCCTGCCATCAACGGTTTTGATTTGGTAAAACTATTGCGGGCTTCTAATATACCACAAGCAAAAACAATCCCTGTCATTGCTGTGACCGCTCGTAGCGAAATGGATAAGATTGCTTTACATGAACATGGCTTTGCCGGTTGTCTGCATAAACCGTTTACAGTAAAAGAATTATTGATGACGGTAAATGAAGGGCAACTCTCGGCTGATGAAGCGCATATCACAGAAGATATGGAAACAGCCGGAATAAACTTCTCTGCACTTACTGCTTATTCTGAAGACGATCCGGAAGCGGCATACTCCATTGTTCAGACTTTTATTGAAGAAACAGGTAAGAATGCTGCGCGGATGCAACAAGCGTTGAATAATAAAGAGGTGGACGGGATAGCAGCTATGGCGCATAAGCTCCTCCCTCTCTTTACAATGATTGGAGCGGATGAAACCATACCTCCATTAAAGTGGCTGGAAGCTTGTCGTGGAGAAGAATTCTCGAAGAAAATAGAAGAAACAACGCTTAGTATATTAGAGGCTGTCCGTAAAATAATAAGTGAGGCAGATTGCTATTTGATGGTGATGAAAAATACCTAATAAGCCTTTTTCTTCTACTCCTTGACTAGTATCTGTATCTTTCTTACTATTAGCCAAACCTTTTTTCAAAATAATTTGTTTACTTTGTGTCACCTTATTTACACTGACACATTTTACATGAAACGAAAATGGATACGCTGGGTAAGCTGGATACTGCTTACTCCTATAATACTCTTTGTAATACTAATGGTATTGCTTTATGTTCCTCCCGTTCAGAATCTTTTGCGCCGGGAGGTTACTGCATATGCCTCTAAGGCAACCGGTATGCAGATTCAGGTGGAGCGGATAGACCTTCGTTTCCCACTTAATCTGTTGGTTCGTGGCGTAGAGGTCATTCAACAGCCGGATACTCTTTTGTCTTTGGAAAGCCTGAATGTCCGTGTGCAGGCATGGCCGTTAATAAAAGGAAAAGTCGAAGTGGATGAAGTCACTTTGAGCCAGGTAGCTGTTAATTCTGCCAATTTGATGGAAGGGATGAAGATTAAAGGCGTTTTAGGACGTTTCTTCCTGCAAAGCCATGGTGTTGACTTGTCCAATGAAGTAGCCGTTATCAATCAGGCCGAACTGTCTGATACCCATGTGGAGTTGTTGATGAATGATACCACAACCACTCCTAAAGATACTACAGACTCTGCTCCTGTAAATTGGAAAGTGGATCTTCATCAGTTGAAATTAAAGAATGTATCATTCAGTATGCAACTTCCTGCTGATTCCATGCGGATGGCAGCTCATATCGGGGAGGCTGCTATTGATGATGCACAGGCTGATTTGAAAAATCAGTTTTATGGCTTGAAGAAGTTCCTGCTGTCGGGAACTTCCGCCAGTTATGATACAGGAACTGCGCAACCAATAGAGGGGTTTGATGCTTCCCATATTGCCGTTCGTGATGTTCGCATCGCTTTGGATTCCCTGCTGTATAAAGGCAGGGATATGAATGCGGTCATTCGTGAGTTTACAATGAATGAACGTTCCGGGCTAAGTGTTATTTCACTGACAGGTAGAGCATATTCCAACGATTCAATCATAAGTGTTCCTGGTTTAAAACTAAAAACTCCTCATTCTGAAATAGATTTATCAGCCCATACCTATTGGGAACTAGTCAACATCCCGACTACAGGTCGTTTGTCCGCTAACCTCAATGCCTATATCGGCAAAGAAGATGTTCTGTTATTTGCAGGGGGACTGCCTGATAGTTTTAAAGAAGCCTATCCATTTCGTCCGCTTGTCATTCGTGCCGGTACGGACGGTAACTTGAAACAGATGCAGATTTCCCGTTTTACGGTAGACTTGCCGGGTGCTTTTGCTTTAGAGGGCGGCGGTATGATAGAAAACCTGGCCGACAGTCTGACGCGTACCGGAACCATTGGTCTGAAAATGACTACTCAGAATTTAAACTTCCTGACCGCTTTGTCAGGAGAAGCTCCCAATGGTACGATTGTGGTTCCTGACAGCATGAGTCTGGTGGCAAAAGTCGACATCAAAGGCCCTGAATATAAAGCAGACCTCCGTTTGAAAGAAGGAAAAGGAGCTATGGACGTGAATGCTGCATTAAATACATCTACCGAAGTTTACAAAGCCGATCTGAAGATAGACAATTTGCAACTCCATAATTTCCTCCCGAAAGACTCTATCTATGAACTTTCTCTTTCGGCTGCGGCTAATGGTCGTGGACTGGATATTATGTCCTATCATTCTTTTGCCAAACTGAATCTTTCATTAGATCAGCTTCATTATGCAAAATATCATCTCTCCAATCTTAATTTGACAGGAGACCTTAAAGGCGCACTGGTCACCGCACATCTGACAAGTGACAATGCTTTATTGAAAATGACAACCGATGCGGAATATAATTTGGCACACAGTTATCCTGATGGTAAGATAACGGTTGATGTTACTCAACTGGATTTACATGAATTAGGAGTCATGCCGCAGCCAATGAAGCGCCCGCTTACTTTTAATTTACTTGCCGAAGCTCGTCGGGATTTAGTTTCGGCACATTTCGTCTCCGGAGATATGAAACTTGATTTGAGCGCACGTTCCGGTGTTAATCCTTTAATTCGCCAATCTACTCACTTTGTGGATGTATTGATGAAGCAGATTGAGGAGAAAGCATTGAATCACGCTGAATTGCGTAAGGCGTTACCGACAGCCGTTTTCTCTTTCTCTGCAGGACAAGAAAACCCTTTGTCATATTTTCTGGCTACTAAAAAGATAGGTTACCATGATGCTTCTGTGAAATTCGGAACAGCTCCTAATTGGGGAATTAATGGAAAAGCCGCTATTCATGCTTTGAAAGTAGACACCTTGCAACTAGACACGATTTTCTTTACTGTCAAACAAGATACTACACTCATGAAATTGCGTGCCGGTGTTATTAACGGACCGAAGAATCCGCAATTCTCTTTCTCTACTACACTGACAGGAGAGATTCGTGACCGGGATGCGGAACTGCTGGTAGACTTTAAGAATGGAAAAGGAGAAACGGGCGTACTGCTCGGTGTCAATGCGCGTCCTTTGTTTGAAGGGCAAGGAAAAGGCGATGGATTAGCTTTCACATTAATCCCGGAAGAACCGATTATTGCCTTCCAAAAATTTCATTTTAATGAGAATCACAACTGGATTTATGTGCATAAGAATATGCGTGTATACGCTAATGTAGATATGTGGGATGATGAAGGAATGGGATTCCGTGTACATTCGGTGCGGGGTGATACTGTTTCTTTACAGAATATTGATGTCGAAATCCGAAGAATCAGTTTAGCCGAATTAAGCAAAGTACTGCCTTATTTCCCGGAAATAACCGGTTTATTCTCTGCGGAAGCACATTACGTGCAGACTGAAAAAGATCTTCAACTCTCGGTTGAATCATCTATTGACGAACTGACTTATGAACGTCAACGGATTGGTGATGTAACATTAGGAGCTACTTGGTTGCCGGGTGAACAAGGGAAACAATATCTTAACGCTTATCTGAATCATGACAAGGTGGAAGTGATGGTGGCGGATGGCAAGCTAGTCCCAACCCGGACAGGAAAAGATAGCCTGGAAGTAAATGCCACTCTGGAGCACTTTCCGCTCCGTGTAGCTAACGTATTCATTCCCGACAAAATGGCTGCACTGGCCGGTGATATGGATGGTAATCTGAACATTACCGGTAGCACCGAACAGCCTTTGATTAATGGTGAACTGATATTGGATAGTGTTTCTGTCCTTTCCCGACAGTATGGTGCTAACTTCCGGTTCGACAACCGCCCGGTACAGATAAAGAATAATCGTTTGGAATTTGATAAATTCGCTATTTATACAACAGGAAAGAATCCATTTACGATTGACGGATCTGTTGATTTCAGAGATATGTCCCGGCCGATGGCAAATTTGAATCTGCTGGCGCAGAACTATACGCTTCTGGATGCTAAACGCACCCGCGAAAGTCTGGTCTACGGAAAAGTATATGCTGATTTTCGGGCAACGGTGAAAGGTCCGTTAGACGGATTGAATATGCGTGGAAACATGAGTTTGTTGGGCAATACAGATGTTTCTTATATATTGACCGATTCACCGTTGACTGTACAGGACCGTTTGGGAAGTTTGGTAACCTTTACTTCATTTAGTGACACCACTACGGTTGTTCAGCAAGAAGTGCCGACCGTTTCTTTAGGCGGGCTGGATATGGTGATGATGGTACACATCGACCCGTCCGTTCGTTTGAAAGTCGATTTGGACGCAAGCAATGACAATCGTGTTGAGCTGGAGGGAGGAGGTGACCTTTCTATGAAATACACTCCGCAAGGTGATCTGACATTGACCGGACGCTATACGTTGAGTGGTGGCTTGATGAAATATGCTTTGCCTGTCATCGCTGCCAAAGAATTTGCTATCGACAACGGCAGCTATGTGGAATGGACGGGAAATCCTATGGACCCGATGCTGAACTTCAAAGCAACCGACCGTATCCGTGCTTCTGTCTCCGAAGGAGAGAATGGCGGAACACGTATGGTTAATTTCGATGTGTCCATCGTCGTCAAGAACCGACTGGATAATCTTTCTTTCGCCTTTGACGTATCTGCCCCCGAAGACGCAACCATACAAAATGAATTGACGGCTATGGGAGCGGAAGAAAGAGGTAAACAGGCTTTATATATCATGGTTATGAAAACCTACCTTGGTACCGGACCGATTGGCGGCGGAGGTGGTGGACTGGGTAAACTGAATATGGGTTCTGCATTGAACTCCGTATTAAGTAGCCAAATCAACTCATTGATGGGGAACCTGAAAAATGCCAGTGTTTCTGTCGGTATCGAAGATCACGATTTGTCGGATACGGGTGGTAAGCGTACGGATTACAGTTTCCGTTATTCACAACGTCTCTTCAATAACCGTTTCCAGATTGTAATCGGAGGTAAAGTTTCTACGGGTGAGAATGCGACGAATGACGCGGAATCTTTCATCGATAACATCTCTCTGGAATATCGTCTGGATAGAACCGGAACCCGTTATGTCCGTCTGTTCTACGATAAAAACTACGAGAGTGTACTCGAAGGCGAGATTACGGAAACCGGAGTCGGTCTGGTGCTTCGCAAGAAGCTGGATAAACTCAGCGAACTGTTCATCTTTAAGAAAAAGAAGTAAACATGAAAGGTATATATAATAACATATTAGCAAGTTGTCTGATTGGTATCATCTTGCTTTCGGGTTGTTCGGTGACAAAGCATCTGCCCGAAGGGGAGGTACTTTATACAGGAGGAAAAACTGTCATACAAAATAAGTCGACAACACCGGTAGGGGGGACGGCCCTGACAGAGATTGATGCGGCTCTTGATAAAACTCCCAGTACGAAGATGTTGGGAGGACTTCTGCCTATTCCTTTTAAGATGTGGATGTACAATGACTTTGTGAAATATAAAAAAGGATTTGGAAAGTGGATGTTCAACCGACTGGCTGCCAACCCTCCGGTATTTATTTCTACTGTTAATCCGGAGGTCCGCATCAAGGTGGCTACAAACTTACTCCGCGATTATGGTTACTTTAATGGGAAAGTGACTTATGAAACATTGGTTGATAAGAAAGATAGCCTGAAAGCAAGTATTCTTTATACGGTAGACATGAAGAATCCTTATTTTATAGATACAGTTTATTATCAGCGTTTCACTCCCCAAACTTTGCGCATTATGGAACGGGGACGTCGAATGTCTTATATAAGTCCCGGCGAGCAGTTTAACGTGGTCGATCTGGATGCAGAACGTACTCGTATCAGCACGCTGTTGCGTAACCGGGGATATTTTTATTTCCGTCCCGATTATATGACTTATCAGGCAGATACGACGTTGGTTCCCGGTGGACATATCAGTCTTCGTCTGATTCCCGTTCCGGGATTACCCGCTGCGGCACAACGTCCTTACTATGTAGGGGATGCTTCTGTTTATCTGTTTGGTAAGAATGGTGAGACGCCCAATGACAGCATGATGTATAAGAATCTGAATATTCATTATTATAAGAAATTGCAGGTACGTCCGAATATGCTTTATCGTTGGTTGAACTATCAACAGTTTGTGCGGAACGCACAGATGCGGGCTTCCAATCGTACCCGTCTTTACAGTCAGTATCGACAGGAACAAGTGCAGGAGAAACTTAGCCAGTTGGGGATCTTCAGTTATCTGGATTTGCAATATGCCCCGAAAGATACGACAGCCGTTTGTGATACGCTGAACGTAACTATGCAGGCCACGTTTGCCAAGCCGCTGGATGCCGAGCTGGAATTAAATGTTGTAACCAAAAGTAACGACCAAACCGGTCCCGGGGCATCATTCGGTGTCACCCGGAACAATGTATTCGGAGGTGGTGAAAGCTGGAATGTGAAGCTGAAAGGCTCTTATGAATGGCAAACCGGCGGAGGAGAAAAAAGTTCTCTGATGAACAGCTGGGAGATGGGAGTTTCTACCTCTCTGACTTTCCCGCGTGTGGTTTTCCCACATTGGGGGAAAAGGGAGTTTGACTTCCCGGCTACCACTACATTCCGTTTATACATCGACCAGCTGAACCGTGCCAGATATTATAAACTGTTGTCATTCGGTGGAAATGCTACCTACGATTTCCAACCGACACGTACAAGCCGGCATAGTATCACTCCTTTCAAACTGACATTCAACGTTCTGCAACACCAATCGGAAGAGTTCAAGGAAATAGCCGATGCCAATCCTGCATTATATATCAGTTTGAAAGACCAGTTTATCCCTGCAATGGAGTATACATATACTTATGATAATGCTTCCACACGTGGTGTAAAGAATCCGATCTGGTGGCAGTCTACCGTCACTTCTGCCGGAAACCTGACCTCGGTGATTTACCGTGCTTTCGGTCAGTCTTTCAGCAAAGAGGACAAACGTTTGCTGAACGTCCCTTTCGCGCAGTTTGTGAAACTGAATACGGAATTCCGCCACTTGTGGAATATGGACAAGAACAATAAGATTGCTTCTCGTGTAGCCTTGGGCGCTCTCTTCGCCTACGGTAATGCAACGATTGCCCCTTACAGCGAACAATTCTATGTGGGTGGTGCCAACAGTATCCGTGCTTTCACGGTACGTAGCATCGGACCGGGTGGATACCATCCCGCAGAAAGCCGCTATTCTTACCTCGACCAGACGGGTACTTTCCGTTTTGAGGCAAATGTAGAATATCGTTTCCGTATCTTTAAGAGTATTTGGGGTGCTACTTTTCTGGATGCAGGAAATGTTTGGTTGATGCGTAAAGATGAGGCTCGTCCGGACTCACAGCTCGAACTGAAAACTTTCCCGAAACAAATCGCCTTGGGTACTGGTGTCGGTATTCGTTATGATATGGATATTCTTGTGTTCCGTCTTGATTTCGGTATCCCTTTGCATCTACCTTACGATACAGAACGAAGCGGATATTACAATGTCACAGGAGCCTTTATGAAAAATCTGGGAATACATTTTGCTATCGGTTATCCCTTCTAATGAATGATTTTTGTACGATTTTGGTAAATAATGATTGATATTTGTCCTGTTGGATTCAACTATTTTTGTAATTTTGCAACGAAATCTGATGCCGTTGACATCACTAACCTTTTAATATTACACAATTTATGAAACCAACTTTATTCTTATTGGCAGCCGGTATGGGTAGCCGTTATGGAGGCTTGAAGCAATTAGACGGACTAGGTCCTAATGGCGAAACTATTATGGATTACTCAATCTATGATGCTATCAATGCCGGATTTGGTAAGCTTGTATTTGTAATCCGCAAAGATTTTGAACAAGATTTCCGTGATAAAATTATTTCCAAATACGAAGGTCACATTCCTTGCGAACTGGTATTTCAATCAATCGACGATCTTCCGGAAGGCTTTACTTGCCCGGCAGACCGTACCAAACCTTGGGGTACTAACCATGCAGTAATGATGGGCGCTGATGTGATTAAAGAACCGTTTGCAGTTATCAACTGCGATGACTTCTATGGTCGCGATTCTTTCCAGGTAATGGGTAAATTCCTTTCTGCTCTTCCTGAAAATTCAAAGAACGTTTATTCAATGGTAGGTTTCCGTGTAGGAAATACATTGAGCGAAAGCGGTACGGTATCTCGTGGTATCTGTAGTACAGATGCTAAAGGATTGTTGACGTCTGTAGTAGAACGTACGAAGATTCAACGTCTGGACGGTGAAGTGAAATATATCGGTGATGATGGCGAATGGACGGCTACTCCCGATACGACTCCGGTAAGTATGAATTTCTGGGGTTTCACTCCTGATTACTTCGCTTACAGCCAGGAATTTTTCAAGACTTTCCTTAGCGATCCGAAGAATATGGAAAACCTGAAGAGCGAATTCTTCATCCCATTGATGGTAGATAAATTGATTAATGACGGAACTGCCACTGTTGAAGTACTGGATACTACCAGCAAATGGTTTGGTGTTACTTATCCGGAAGACCGTCAGAGCGTAGTAGATAAGATTCAGGCATTGGTAGATGCTGGTGAATATCCTGCTAAGTTGTTCTAAACGAAGAGTTATTGGTAAAGATAGAGGGCAGTCATTCATAAGAATGACTGCTTTTTTGTTTTTCATAACGTATCATACTAAGCTGTATCTAATAAATATTCAGTATCTTTGCAGTCCAAAATGTTATAAATCAGAAGCAGAAGTGATTTCAGTAGAAGGATTATCAGTAGAGTTTAATGCGACGCCGCTTTTTGAGGACGTCAGCTATGTAATTAATAAGAAAGACCGCATTGCGTTGGTTGGCAAAAATGGTGCCGGCAAATCAACCATGCTGAAGATATTGGCAGGTTTGCAGTCACCGACACGCGGAGTGGTAGCTACTCCGAAAGATGTAACTATAGGATATTTGCCACAGGTCATGATTCTTTCCGACAACCGGACGGTGATGGGAGAGGCAGAACTGGCATTCGAACATATATTTGAGCTTCAGGCGAAGTTGGAACGGATGAATCAGGAATTGGCCGAACGGACAGACTATGATTCGGAAGAATATCATCAGTTGATAGACCGTTTCACGCATGAAAACGATCGGTTCCTGATGATGGGCGGTACGAACTTTCAGGCGGAAATCGAACGGACACTTCTCGGACTGGGATTCAGTCGGGAAGATTTTGAACGCCCTACCTCGGAATTCTCCGGTGGATGGCGTATGCGTATCGAGCTGGCAAAATTGCTTTTACGTCGCCCGGACGTACTTCTGCTCGATGAGCCGACCAACCACCTCGATATTGAAAGTATCCAGTGGCTGGAAAACTTTTTGTCTACACGTGCCAATGCAGTGGTGCTGGTCAGCCACGACCGTGCTTTCCTGAATAACGTAACGACCCGTACCATCGAAATCACTTGCGGTCAGATTTACGACTACAAAGTGAAATACGATGAATTTGTAGTCCTGCGTAAAGAACGTCGTGAACAACAGCTCCGTGCTTACGAAAATCAGCAGAAACAAATACAGGATACGGAAGACTTCATCGAACGCTTCCGTTATAAAGCGACGAAAGCCGTACAGGTACAAAGCCGTATCAAGCAACTGGAAAAGATAGACCGCATCGAAGTGGACGAAGAAGATAATTCCGCCTTGCGTTTAAAATTCCCTCCAGCCAGTCGTAGCGGAAACTATCCCGTGATTTGCGAAGATGTGCGCAAAGCGTATGGCAGCCATGTCGTTTTCCATGATGTCAATCTGACTATCAACAGGGGAGAGAAAGTTGCTTTCGTCGGGAAGAACGGAGAGGGTAAGTCTACATTGGTGAAATGTATCATGGATGAGATCGATTTCGAAGGCAAACTAACGATCGGACATAATGTGCAAATCGGTTATTTTGCGCAGAACCAGGCACAAATGTTGGATGAGAACCTGACTGTATTCGATACGATTGACCGGGTAGCGACAGGAGATATCCGTCTGAAGATACGTGATATACTGGGAGCTTTCATGTTTGGAGGCGAAGCTTCGGACAAAAAAGTGAAAGTACTTTCCGGTGGAGAGCGTACGCGATTGGCGATGATTAAACTTCTGCTGGAGCCCGTAAACCTCCTGATTCTGGACGAACCGACCAACCATTTGGATATGCGTTCGAAAGATGTTTTGAAGGAAGCTATCCGCGAATTTGACGGAACAGTGATTCTTGTCAGCCACGACCGTGATTTTCTGGATGGACTTGCGACTAAAGTATATGAGTTCGGTGGCGGACTTGTAAAAGAACATCTTGGAGGTATCTATGAATTCTTGCAAAAGAAAAAGATAGACAGCTTGAACGAGCTTCAGAAAGGAGCGGGGCTGTCGGCTTCTTCCACGGCTTCAGCTAAGGGCAATGAACCTGAAACCGGTCAGCCTTCGGAGAATAAGCTCTCTTACGAAGCCCAGAAAGAACTTAATAAGAAGATTAAGAAACTCGAACGTCAAGTGGCGGACTGTGAAGCCTCGATAGAGGAAACCGAATCCGCGATTGCTATCGTAGAAGCGAAGATGGCAACTCCCGAAGGAGCTTCGGATATGCAGCTCTATGAACGGCATCAGAAACTGAAACAGCAGTTGGATACAATCGTTGAAGAGTGGGAGCGGGTTTCGATGGAATTGGAAGAAGTGAAAAACTAGAACAAAACGCATACTTCCGGGCACTATGTAAGAGAAACACTATACCTCGGTAGAAGGTATTCCTGGCGGGTATCTGTTCCTCGGTGTCGAAACAGGTGTTTCTCGGTGAGGAACGAGGTGTTCCTCGGTGTCGGTCACCTTCTTCCTCGGTGCCGGACTGCGGGTAGGATGATTGTTGATTAGAGAGACTATTTAATTATTTATACAATATGAAAGTAACCAAGTATTTACCAATTCTTGCCGTATGCCTTATGACAACAGGATGTAACAGTAAGAAAGAGGTCGTGCTGACGTCCGGTATCGACCTTGCTAATCTGGATACCACGGCTATGCCGGGTACAAGTTTTTATCAATATGCCTGTGGAGGTTGGGTGAAAGATCATCCGCTGACAGACGAGTATTCACGTTTCGGTACATTCGATATGTTGCGCGAAAACAGTCGTGAACAACTGAAAGCATTGATTGCCGAATTGGCAGCGAAGAAAGATAACGCACCGGGTAGTGCTGCCCAGAAAGTAGGCGATCTTTATAATATCGCAATGGATAGCGTGAAGTTGAATCAGGAAGGTGTAGCTCCGATCAAAGCCGAACTGGCAGCCATTGACGCTCTCAAGGATAAAGGAGAAATCTATGCATATATCGCAGAGAGCCAGAAGAAAGGGATCCGTCCTTACTTCACCATGTTCGTAAGTGCGGATGATATGAACAGTTCCATGAATATCGTACAGACTTATCAAGGTGGTATCGGAATGGGACAACGTGACTATTATCTGGAGAATGACGAGCAGACTAAAAATATCCGTAATAAATATCAGGAACATATCGCCAAAATGTTCCAGTTGGCAGGTTATGATGAGGCTACTGCACAGAAAGCTGTGAAAGCAGTGATGAACATCGAAACTCGTCTGGCGAAAGCCGCTCGTTCACAAGTGGAATTGCGTGATCCTCATGCTAATTATAACAAGATGGACATGGCAACGCTGAAAAAGAACTTCCCTACTTTTGACTGGGATACTTATTTCACCGTTTCCGGTTTGAAAGATTTGAAAGAAGTGAATATAGGTCAGCCTGCTGCCATGAAGGAAGTAGCCGATGTGATAAACACCGTATCACTGGACGATCAGAAACTGTATCTCCAATGGGGATTGATAGATGCTGCCGCTTCTTATCTAAGCGATGCATTTGAAGCACAAAACTTCGACTTCTACAGCAGAACAATGTCTGGTAAGAAAGAAATGCAACCTCGCTGGAAACGTTCCGTGAGCACCGTAGATGGTGTACTTGGCGAAGTGGTAGGACAGATGTACGTAGAGAAGTACTTCCCGGCTGCAGCCAAAGAACGTATGGTTACACTGGTGAAGAACCTGCAAACTTCTTTGGGAGAACGTATCAAAGGTTTGGAATGGATGAGTGAACCTACCAAGGAAAAAGCATTGGAGAAACTGGCAACTTTCCATGTAAAAATCGGTTATCCTGATAAATGGAAAGATTACTCCGCATTGGAGATCAAAAATGATTCTTACTGGGCAAATATCGAACGTGCCAACGAGTGGGATTACAACGAAATGATTGCTAAAGCCGGCAAACCAGTAGACAAGGATGAATGGTTGATGACTCCTCAAACAGTGAACGCTTATTATAACCCGACTACTAATGAAATCTGTTTCCCGGCAGCTATCCTGCAACCTCCGTTCTTCGATATGAATGCGGACGATGCTATGAATTACGGTGCAATCGGTGTGGTTATCGGCCATGAGATGACTCATGGATTTGACGATCAGGGACGTCAATATGACAAAGACGGAAATCTGAAAGACTGGTGGACAGAAGAAGATGCTAAAAAGTTCGAAGAACGTGCACAGGTGATGGTGAACTTCTTTGACAGCATTGAAGTGGCTCCGGGCGTACACGCAAACGGTAATTTGACACTGGGAGAGAACATTGCCGACCACGGAGGTTTGCAAGTTTCTTTCCAAGCTTTCAAGAAAGCAACAGAAGCCGCACCGTTGGAAGTTGTCGATGGATTTACTCCGGAACAACGTTTCTTCCTGGCTTATGCTAATGTGTGGGCAGGAAATATCCGTCCGGAAGAAATTCTCCGATTAACCAAACTTGATCCTCATTCATTAGGAAAATGGCGTGTGGACGGTGCTCTTCCTCATATCCAGAATTGGTATGAAGCATTCAAAATCACTGAGCAGGATCCGATGTTCGTATCTAAAGAAAAACGAGTGTCTATATGGTAATAGTTTTTGAATATAGATAGCGTTCGCGAAGAGGCGTTGATTCTCCATTGAGGAGAGTCAACGCTTTTTTTTATTAATTCACACCTTATTTATTACGTACGATAAACAATATTTCGTAACTTTGCACATCAAATACTTAATAAGCAATTCAATGTCAGAGTCTAAAAGAATAAAAACTGCATTGGTATCTGTATACCATAAAGAAGGTTTGGATGAAATTATTACCAAACTTCACGAAGAGGGAGTAGAGTTTTTGTCAACAGGCGGAACTCGTCAGTTTATTGAATCATTGGGATATCCTTGCAAGGCAGTGGAAGATTTGACCACTTATCCTTCTATTCTCGGTGGTAGAGTAAAGACATTACATCCGAAAATTTTCGGAGGTATTCTTTGTCGTCGCGGCCTGGAACAGGATATGCAACAGATTGAGAAATATGAAATCCCCGAGATAGATCTGGTTATTGTTGATTTGTATCCGTTTGAAGCTACCGTAGCTTCCGGTGCATCTGAAGCAGACATTATTGAAAAAATCGATATAGGCGGAATCTCATTGATTCGCGCCGCAGCCAAGAACTACAACGATGTAATCATCGTAGCTTCTCAAGCTCAATACAAACCATTGCTGGATATGTTGATGGAGCACGGCGCTACTTCTTCACTTGAAGAACGCCGTTGGATGGCTAAAGAAGCATTTGCCGTTTCTTCTCACTACGATTCGGCTATTTTCAACTATTTCGATGCCGGCGAAGGTTCTGCCTTCCGTTGCTCTGTTAATAGCCAGAAGCAACTTCGTTACGGTGAAAACCCACATCAGAAAGGTTATTTCTACGGAAATCTGGAAGCAATGTTCGACCAGATTCACGGGAAAGAAATCTCTTATAACAATCTTCTCGACATCAACGCAGCCGTTGACCTGATCGATGAATTCGATGACCTCACTTTCGCAATCCTGAAACATAACAACGCTTGCGGATTAGCTTCCCGTGCTACAGTTTTGGAAGCTTGGAAAGACGCATTGGCCGGTGATCCGGTTTCTGCTTTCGGCGGTGTGTTGATTACGAATGGTGTCATCGACAAAGAAGCAGCGGAAGAAATCAACAAGATTTTCTTCGAAGTGATTATCGCGCCGGATTATGATGTGGATGCACTCGAAATCCTGGGACAGAAAAAGAACCGCATCATCCTCGTTCGTAAGGAAGCTAAATTGCCTAAGAAACAATTCCGAGCTTTGCTGAATGGCGTATTGGTGCAGGATAAAGATACTAATATTGAAACGGTAGCCGACCTGAAAACCGTGACAGACAAAGCTCCTACTCCGGAAGAAGTGGAAGATATGTTGTTTGCCAACAAAATTGTGAAGAACAGCAAGTCAAATGCCATCGTGTTGGCAAAGGATAAGCAACTTCTTGCAAGCGGTGTAGGACAGACCTCGCGTGTAGACGCATTGAAACAAGCAATTGAAAAAGCCAAATCATTCGGTTTCGACCTGAATGGTGCAGTTATGGCTTCCGATGCTTTCTTCCCGTTCCCCGATTGTGTGGAAATTGCAGATCAGGAAGGTATTACGGCTGTTATCCAACCGGGAGGTTCGGTAAAAGACGATTTATCTTTTGCTTATTGCAACGAGCATGGTATGGCGATGGTGACTACCGGTATCCGTCATTTTAAACACTAAAAATAAGTATTAGGTATAAAGTATTAAGTATTAACCTTGCGGATAGCTCAGTTTTAACTTCCTACTTTATATCTAATACTTAATACTTATTACTTAATACTTTAATAAATGGGATTATTTTCTTTTACACAAGAGATAGCAATGGACTTGGGCACAGCCAATACTATCATTATCACGAACGGAAAAATCGTGGTGGATGAGCCTTCGGTTGTAGCTCTGGATCGCCGTACAGAAAAGATGATTGCCGTGGGGGAAAAGGCGAAGTTGATGCATGAAAAAACCCACGAAAACATACGTACTATCCGTCCGTTGAGAGACGGAGTGATTGCCGACTTCTATGCTTGCGAGCAGATGATGCGCGGTTTGATAAAGCAGGTGAATACTCGCAACCATTTGTTTTCACCTTCTCTTCGCATGGTGATTGGCGTTCCTTCGGGAAGTACGGAAGTCGAACTCCGTGCTGTCCGTGACTCTGCGGAACATGCCGGCGGCCGTGATGTTTATTTGATTTTCGAACCGATGGCTGCGGCAATCGGTATCGGCATCGACGTAGAAGCTCCGGAAGGGAACATGATTGTCGATATAGGTGGTGGGTCTACGGAAATTGCCGTTATCTCTTTGGGAGGTATCGTTTCTAACAACTCCATCCGTACAGCCGGTGATGACCTGACAGAGGATATTCGCGAATATATGAGCCGTCAGCACAATGTGAAAGTCAGCGAGCGTATGGCGGAACGTATCAAAATCAATGTAGGCGCTGCTTTAACCGAACTGGGTGATGATGCTCCGGAAGATTATATCGTTCACGGGCCGAACCGTATCACAGCTCTTCCGATGGAAGTGCCTGTATGCTATCAGGAAGTAGCTCACTGTTTGGAGAAATCAATTTCAAAGATCGAAACGGCTATCTTGAGTGCATTGGAAAATACACCTCCTGAACTGTATGCTGATATTGTGCACAATGGTATCTATCTCTCCGGAGGTGGTGCATTGCTTCGTGGACTGGATAAGAGATTGACCGATAAGATCAATATTCCTTTCCATATTGCGGAAGATCCTTTGCATGCAGTTGCCAAAGGTACAGGGGTGGCATTGAAGAACGTAGACCGTTTCTCTTTCTTAATGAGATAAACCGGGGATGAGGAATTTATTAAACTTCCTTCTGAAATACAATTACTGGTTCCTCTTCATCTTATTGGAGGTAGCCAGTTTTGTTTTGTTATTTCGGTTCAACCGTTATCAGCAGAGTGCATTCTTCACTTCTGCCAATACGGTGGTGGGGGCGGTTTATGAAGTTTCGGGAGGGATTTCCTCTTATTTTCATCTGAAATCAGTCAACGAAGATCTGTTGGATCGCAACATGGTGCTCGAACAACAGATCACTAATCTGGAAAAAGCATTGAGAGAGCATCAGCTTGATTCTATGACAATCAACAGCATTCGGCAGGTGCCTCAGGCGGATTATCAGTTGTTTAAAGCGCATGTGATAAAGAACAGTTTGAATCTGGTTGATAATTATATCACGCTTGATAAAGGTTCCTCTTCCGGTATTCGCTCTGAAATGGGAGTGGTGGATGGTAATGGAATTGTAGGAATTGTTTATGAGGTATCCCCTTCCTATTCGGTGGTGATTTCGGTATTGAATAGCAAATCGAATATCAGTTGCAAGATTGTCGGGAGTGATTATTTCGGTTACCTGAAGTGGGAACATGGAGATTCGCGCTATGCTTATCTGAAAGACCTGCCTCGTCATGCAGAGTTTAATTTGGGAGATACAGTAGTTACCAGTGGTTTTTCCACCGTCTTTCCCGAAGGTATAATGGTGGGGACGGTAGATGATATGTCCGACTCTAATGATGGACTCTCATACCTGTTGAAAATTAAGCTGGCTACTGATTTCGGTAAGTTGAGTGACGTTCGGGTGGTAGCCCGGACAGGCCAGAAAGAACAGAAGAAACTTGAAAACAAGGTGATGAAAGAATGATTATTACTTATATACATAAAATCGGGTGGTTTATCGGCTTGGTACTTCTTCAGGTGTTAATCCTCAATAGTGTGCATATTGCTGGCTATGCTACTCCTTTTCTCTATATCTATTTTATTCTGAAATTCAGTTCCGGCACTTCCCGGAATGAGCTGATGTTGTGGGCTTTTTTCTTCGGGCTGACCATTGATATATTCTCCGATACTCCGGGAATGAATGCGGCGGCTACCGTGCTGCTAGCCTTTCTTCGTCCCTCTTTACTTCGTCTGTTCACGCCCCGTGATAATCCGGACAGCTTTATTCCCTCTTTTAAGACGATGGGAATCAGTCCTTTCTTAAAATATACCACTGCAAGTGTTTTTGTGCACAGCCTGGCATTACTCTCCATTGAGTTCTTCTCATTTACCAGCATTTGGCTGTTATTGCTGCGAGTGCTTCTTTGCACTATTCTGACTGTAACCTGTATCATAGCTATAGAAGGGATTAAAAAGTAACGATGGCAAAAGATTATGTCTTAGAGAAGCGCAAATTTGTAATCGGAGGCATTGCTATCTCCATTGTTTTGATTTATCTGATACGTCTTTTTGTATTGCAGATCACAACGGATGACTACAAGAAGAATGCTGACAGTAACGCTTTTCTGAATAAGATCCAGTACCCCTCGCGTGGTGCTATTTATGACCGGACCGGTAAACTGCTGGTATTCAACCAGCCGGCCTATGACATAACAATCGTTCCGAAGGAAATTGAGAATCTGGACACACTCGATTTATGCCAATCGTTGAATATCACCCGTGCACAGTTTCTCAAAATTATGAGCGACATGAAAGACCGTCGCCGTAATCCGGGGTATTCCCGCTATACCAACCAGTTGTTTATGTCGCAACTTTCGGCGGAAGAATGTGGTGTCTTTCAGGAAAAGTTGTTTAAATTTCGTGGCTTTTATATCCAACGGCGTACCATCCGCCAATATTCGTACAATGCTGCCGCCCATGCTTTGGGAGATATCGGAGAAGTCTCCGCAAAAGAAATGGAAGCGGATGAAGAAGGATACTACATCCGTGGGGATTATGTCGGCAAGTTAGGAGTCGAAAAATCGTATGAAAAGTACCTTCGTGGCGAGAAAGGAATTGAGATTCTGCTTCGCGATGCGCACGGTCGTATCCAGGGGCATTATATGGATGGTGAATATGACCGTCCTTCCGTTCCCGGTAAGAACCTGACATTGAGTCTGGATATTGACTTACAGATGCTGGGGGAACGTTTATTGAAGAATAAGATTGGAAGTATCGTGGCTATCGAACCGGAGACCGGAGAAATCCTTTGTCTGGTATCCTCTCCCAATTATGACCCGCATTTGATGATTGGCCGCCAGCGTGGCAAGAACCATCTGGCCTTGCAACGTGATATGACCAAACCGCTTTTGAATCGTGCCTTGATGGGAGTGTATCCTCCGGGATCTACTTTCAAGACAGCGCAAGGACTGACATTCCTGCAAGAAGGAATCATAACCGAACAAAGTCCGGCATTCCCTTGCTCACATGGGTTCCATTACGGAAGATTGACAGTGGGCTGCCACGCTCACGGATCTCCTTTACCATTAATTCCGGCTATTGCCACATCGTGCAATTCCTATTTTTGTTGGGGGCTGTTCCGTATGTTTGGCGACCGTAAATACGGTTCACCGCAAAATGCCATTACGGTCTGGAAAGACCATATGGTTTCGCAGGGATTTGGCTACAAACTGGGGGTTGATTTGCCGGGAGAGAAACGGGGTTTGATTCCGAATGCGCAGTTCTACGATAAAGCCTATCGCGGCCATTGGAACGGATTGACAGTAATCAGTATCTCTATCGGGCAGGGGGAGATTTTGTCTACTCCTCTTCAGATTGCTAACTTGGGAGCAACGATTGCTAACAGAGGGTATTTTGTGACACCGCATATTGTAAAGGAAATCCAAGACAATCAGTTGGATAGCATCTATCGTGTACCACGCTATACCACTATTGAGAAAAGACATTATGAATCAGTCGTAGAAGGGATGCGTGGCGCAGCCACCGGAGGAACTTGCCGTATGCTGTCAGTGATGGTTCCGGATTTGGAAGCTTGTGGAAAGACGGGTACTGCGCAGAACCGTGGACACGACCACTCGGTATTTATGGGTTTCGCGCCGATGAACAAACCGAAGATAGCTATTGCCGTCTATGTAGAGAACGGCGGATGGGGTGCTACCTACGGAGTTCCTTTTGGCGCACTGATGATGGAACAATATTTGAAAGGCAAGCTTTCGCCGGAGAACGAGTTGAGAGCGGAAGAATTTAGTAACAGAGTGATATTATATGGTAACGAGGAGCGATAGTTTGTGGAAAACGCTGGATTGGGTAACGATTTGTATTTACCTGCTCTTGATTGTCGGTGGATGGTTTAGCGTCTGCGGAGCCAGTTATGATTATGGCGAACGCGACTTCCTCGACTTTTCGACTCGTGCCGGCAAGCAATTTGTATGGATTATCTGTTCCTTCGGGCTCGGATTTGTGCTATTGATGCTGGAAGATCGTATGTATGATATGTTCGCGTACATTATATATGTGGGGATGATTCTTTTGCTCATTGTTACTATCTTCATAGCGCCGGACACCAAAGGGTCGCGCTCCTGGCTCGTCATGGGACCTGTGAGCCTGCAACCCGCCGAGTTTGCCAAGTTTGCTACGGCCTTGGCATTGGCCAAATACATGAACTCTTATTCATTCAGTATCAAGAAAGAAAAGTGTGCCTTTATCTTGGGATTCATCATTCTTCTCCCGATGTTATTGATTATCGGTCAGCGGGAGACAGGCTCCGCATTGGTTTATCTTGCTTTTTTCCTGGTTCTTTATCGTGAAGGAATGCCGGGAGTAGTGCTTTTTGCGGGCGTATGTGCGGTAATCTACTTTGTGGTCGGCATCCGTTTTGATGAAGTCTTTATCGCCGATACTCCTACACCACTGGGAGAATTTATCGTATTACTATTGATCTTATTATTTGCCGGTGGCATGGTGTGGGTATATCGCAAGAAATGGTCTGCTACCCGCAATATTGTTGGTGGAAGTCTGGTTATATTGCTGATTGCTTATTTAATATCCGAATATTGGGTACATTTTAGTCTCGTTTGGGTGCAATGGGCGCTTTGTATTGTGGTGATAGGCTATCTGATTTATTTGGCATTAAGTGAGCGGCAACGTACTTATTTCCTGATTGCCCTGTTTACAATCGGTTCTGTCGGCTTCCTGTATTCTAGTAATTATGTATTTGATAATGTGCTCGAACCTCACCAGCAAGTCCGTATCAAAGTAGTGCTCGGTTTGGAAGAAGATTTGACCGGTGCCGGATATAATGTGAATCAGTCCAAGATTGCCATCGGTTCCGGTGGATTGACAGGAAAAGGATTCCTGAATGGTACGCAAACAAAATTAAAGTATGTGCCCGAACAGGATACTGACTTTATATTCTGTACGGTGGGTGAAGAGCAAGGATTTGTCGGTTCGGCTGCTGTCCTGTTGGCTTTCCTTATTTTGATTTTACGATTGATATTCCTGTCCGAAAGGCAGACTTCCAACTTTGGGCGAGTTTATGGATATTCGGTCGTCAGTATTTTCCTTTTCCACTTATTTATCAATATCGGTATGGTGCTGGGATTAACTCCGGTTATCGGTATTCCATTGCCTTTCTTCAGCTATGGAGGTTCTTCTTTATGGGGATTTACGATATTGCTGTTTATCTTCCTGCGCATTGATGCGGGACGTGGCAGAAGACTCTAATCTTACTGTTTTTCAATGCGGATGCCTACATCACTCAAACCTTTTAGCTTTTCATCTTTCATTCCGTTGACTACTTTAATTGTGTAATTGCCGGAACGTAAGGGGAGGACGGACTTGATAAAAGTTTCCGATTGGTAAATGCTTCCCCATCCGTGTCCCATCCATCTTCCGGTGGAGTCAGCCAGGCAGAAAGCGATAGTGTCAGTGCGCCACACCGTAGAATCCTGTAGATTCTGACTGATAAATAAATAGAGGTCATGATAAGGATATTCAATACCGTTGCGGACTTCCGCAAAAAGTCGGAGAGTGGTGGGAACACTGTCGGTTATAGGAATCTGAAAAGAGAGTGTATCACTCTTTCCCCATCCCTCGTTGGGAAGGGATTGGTAAGAGTGATACACCGTATGCTCATTGCAGGCTGTCAGTAAGCAAGCGCTGAATAGACTCAATATACTATTCTTGAGTAGGCCTTTCATTAGTTGACTGTTTCTCCTGATTCTGATTTCTTTCCGGTCTGGAAGGACGCTCCTGGTTGGGACGACGTTCTTGACGTTCCTGTTCTTGCTGTTCCCGTTGACGGTCTTGCTCCCGTTGACGGTCTTGTTGCTGTGGGCGTTCCTGACCTTGCGGACGTTCCTGATTCGACCGATCTTGTCCTTGTGGGCGTTCCTGATTTGATCCCCTTTCCGGACGTCTGTTTTCGTTGTTCCGTCCCTGGTTCTGTCCTCTGTTCCGGTTGTTATTGTTATTTCTCGGGCGGTTGTCTCTTTCCCCTCTGTTACCGTTTTCTGACTGTTGCGGGCGGTTTTCATTCTCCCGTTGAGGTTGTTGCGGACGATTACCACCTTCTGCTTGCTGCTGCGGGCGGTTGCCGTTATTATTGTTATTGCTTCCTTTCTTCTTCTTTTTGTTATTCCGGTTAGCGTTATTGCCACCCTCTTTATTATTCCGGCTGCGGTCGAAACGCGTAACACTTTCTTGTTCCAGCAAGTCAATCGGTTTCTTTGGTTCCGGTTTCTTTTCTTCTTCGAGCAGGCTGTCCGGTTTCATCCCTTTTTTATTCATGGAGATAACTTCGAATGCACGTTTGCCGCTGATGGTGACCAGATTGGCAGGGAAGTTCTTATCCGTAGAGTAAGAAACCTGGTTACTTAGAATATCCGCTTTGAAGAAATAGAAAGTACCATCTTTCGTTTCCAGCTCTATTTCTCTCGAAGGGAGACGTTTTTGAGCTTCTACATAACAGTCCACCTCGTAGTTCAGACAGCATTTCAGCTTGGCGCACTGTCCGGCAAGTTTTTGCGGATTCAATGAGATATCCTGAAAACGGGCTGCGCTGGTAGAAACAGAAACGAAGCTGGTCATCCACGTAGCACAGCAAAGTTCGCGTCCGCAAGGACCGATCCCACCAATGCGTCCTGCTTCCTGACGGGCACCGATTTGTTTCATTTCGATACGTACACGGAACGCCTCGGCCAATACTTTAATCAGCTGGCGGAAGTCTACCCGCTCGTCGGCGATATAGTAGAAAATAGCTTTGTTACCATCTCCCTGATACTCTACGTCACCGATTTTCATATCCAGATTGAGATTCAACGCAATCTGACGTGCACGAATCATCGTCGCATGTTCTTTGGCTTTGGCTTCGTTGAACTTTTCCATATCTACCGGCTTAGCTTTCCGATAGACACGTTTGATTTCCGTATCTGCCTTGAAGTTTGCTTTCTTCATTTGCAGGGGAACGAGCCGACCGGTCAATGTAACCACGCCGATGTCATGTCCGGGAGCTGCTTCAACGGCAACTACATCTCCTTTTTCCAGTTTAATCTTGTTGCTGTTCCGAAAATATCCCTTCCGGGTATTCTTGAATTGCACTTCAACCATGTCACTCTCTTCCGCGTTGCCCGGTATATCTGCCAGCCAATCGTAGGTATTCAGCTTTTTATCTTGTCGGGAGCATCCTTTGCAGCAAAGGCCGCCGCTTCCATTATGAAGTTTATATTCCATAAGTTTATATATTTATTATTGCTTCAACAGCACAATCATCTTCAGCGAGAAGTCGAAGAATACCATTTTAGCATTTACATTCTGTTCTATATGTAGTTGCGCTTCGCTTAATTCGTCCATGATGCCCATCACGTTACGTTCGTTGACAAAAGGCGCAAAGCGGATTGCAAAATTTTGTTCATTAATCGTCATATACGTCAAATTGCGCTGGTGCAGGTTGAAGATAAAGTTTTCGCGAATCATGCGCTGGCAGTATTCCAAAAAGTTTTTCTGGCGTTCGCGTCCCATGCTGGCCACCTGTTCACTCCACATCTTCATTTCTCTTATCTTCCGTTGATAAGACAATCGCATCAGGTTGACGAAGAGTTCGAAGAATAACTGGTTCTCCTCGTTCAGATGAATTGTTTCGAGTGCCTTGATGAAATTCCCATTTGCCAGGTGGGCAATCGAGATACTATCAGCAGGCTGAATATGATATTTAGTCTGTAATACCCGGTCGATGCTGGCCTCGTCAATTTTCCGCACATTCATCCGTTGTGTACGGCTCAGAATAGTAGGCAGAATCATGTCCGGAGCTTCAGATACCAACAGGAAAATAGTCTTCTCCGGTGGTTCTTCAAGCAACTTCAATAGTTTGTTGGCACATACCGGATGCATTTTCTCCGGCAGCCATACAATCGTAATCTTAAATCCTCCTTCGCTGGATTTCAGGCTAAGTTTTTTAAGGATTTCATCACTCTCTTTGGCGTAGATCAATGCTTGTGAGTTCTCCGCGTCCATTTCACCTAACCAGTGGTTGAGGTTGAAATAAGGATTGTTGATCACAAACGGTCTCCAATCGGCAATGTAATCATCGCATACTTCTTTCTTTCCCTTCGCACTTTTAACGATGGGAAATACGAAATGTACATCCGGATGTACCAGCTTATTGAATTTCACACAAGACGGACAGACACCGCAAGCATCCGTTTCACCCCGATTGGTGCAACTGATGTAGCGTGCGTAAGCAATGGCCAACGGCATTTTCCCGACTCCTTCCGGTCCGCAAATGAGCTGGGCATGTGGAATACGCCCTTCATTCACTTCCTGAATAAGCCGTTGCTTAATTTCTTCCTGTCCGATTACGTCTTTGAAAAACATATCAATAAATGATTTTAGCTACTTCTTTGATACTGTCTACCGCTCCGATGGAATAGAAATGAATACTCGGAACTCCGTGAGCCATCAATTCCTTGCATTGGGCTATACACCATTCAATACCGACCTGTTCGGCATCTGCATCATTTTTGCATCGGTTTACTTCTTTCACCAGATCTTCCGGCAAATCCACTTTGAATGTTTTGGGTACCATGCTCAATTGAGACAACTTTTTGAAAGGCTTGATTCCGGGAATGATGGGAACTTGAATACCTGCCTCTTTGGCCAGCTTCACGAACTCAAAATATTTCTTATTATCGTAGAAAAGTTGCGTCACAGCATATTCAGCTCCTGCTTCTACTTTCTTTTTCAACCAGTAAAGATCAGACTCCAGATTAGGTGACTCTTCATGCTTTTCCGGATAACACGCCACTCCATAAGAAAAAGGACTGGCGGTGACTTTCATCTCAGAGCCGTCAACGAAAATTCCCTTATTGAAATTATTGATCTGTTCTTGCAGTTCAATCGCATGATGATATCCGTCTCCTTCGGGAGTAAATACCGATTCATGTTTAGCCTTGTCTCCACGCAGCACCAGCAAATCTGTGATGTTTAGAAATTGCAAATCCAGCAATACATATTCGGTTTCCTCACGAGTGAAACCGCTGCACAAGATATGGGGGACTACGGTGATATTATATTTATTCTGAATGGCAGCCGCTACGGCAACTGTCCCGGGACGTCTTCTTAAACGGTTTCTCTGAAAAAGCCCGTTGCCGAGATCTTTGTAGACATATTCGCTGCGATGCGTTGTGATATTGATATATTTCGGATCAAATTCTCGAAGAGTGTCGATTGTCTGATAGAGCTTTTCAATTCCGGTTCCCTTTAAAGGAGGGAGAATCTCGAAAGAAAAAGCTGTATCCTTACTATTATTTATTAAATCAATTACTTTCATTCCTTTTCGTTGATGTTGTTATCTACTTGGATTAAACATGCATATTGGGACAAAAATACGAAAAAAGAAAGATTTCTTCTTGATTTGTTTGAAAATAGTTTGGTTTTTATCGTACTATTACATAAAAGAGGGCATATCACGTATTCCGGATGCGCCCTCTCTTACCTAATCATTAATTAAATTAGAATTTACTTTTCAAGAAATGATTTCTTCATTCTGGCAATGTCAGTTAGATAATCTTGTAAATCTTGTTCATGTTCTTCTTCTTCAGCAAGAATATGTTTTGCGATATCACAAGTGGTGAAATCTTTCCCGTTGGTAAAGTCGGCAATTTCCTGATAACGGAGAATGGCACAGCGTTCGGAAGCAACATTATCCTTTAGGAGACTGACAGAGTCGAAGCCTTGCGGAGCATCATATTTGCATCTTGCCAGTTCGAACCATTGTTTCGGATCAAGTACCGGAACCCCTTCCAGTTCGATGATACGGTCGGCAAGCAACTGCGCATGTCTACGTTCTTCTTCGGCATGTTCTTCGAACTCTCTTTGTACGTCGGCACGCATGGCGCCTTCCACTACTAATGCACCTACCCAATACTGGTAATATGCCAGCCATTCTTCAGCCAATGCTGCGTTCAACTGTGAAATTAAACTTTCTACGTCTAATTTTCCCTGTAAGATTTTTACACTTTCTCTAGCCATAATTTTAAAGTTTAGGTTACTGTATTTAAGTCGGGTATGTAACAGCCGGAGAATGTTTTTGTTTGAGTATCCCGGAGGTTTTAACAGAAAGAATGTATTGTGTGGTGCAGTTCCTCCTTTTTTATATAACATTGAAGGTTTCAATATATCGTTTGCAGCTTTTTTTATTTTCACGCAATTCCTCCTTCTGTATAGGTCACAATGAACATTCCCCTTTTTTATCTATTTCTCTCTTTTATCTTTCACCCAACGGCAATATAAAGCTCAACTGTCGCATTTATAAATTGAACCTGCAAACTTAGATTCCAAATAAGAGTTTAGTATCACTTTTACCCTCACACCCTCACACCAGCTTCTATTCCCTTATTCATCGGAGTTACAGGCGTGAGGGTAAGGGTGAGAGTAGGTGAGGGTAGCTTTTTACCCTCACCCAATAGGTGTTAAGACTTTATATATATATGTTTATCTCTTATGCTTCTTCTGTTAACTCTTAATGCTTTTCAATGGCTTACTACAGTGAATAAACTTGTTCACGCATGTGAGCTTGTTTGTTTACATATGATAGCTTATTTGTTTACTGCAGTGAGCCCTTGATAACTTTTGAGCAAGAGAATGTAAACCCTAAGGGAAAGACTAATGAAATACTATGCTATATGATAACAGATGCCTGTATTTTAAAAACAGGATAGTAAATATTTTATTGATTAATAAGAGTAAGTTGTAAGTTTAAACAGCGTAATAGGAGGTGGCTGCTTTGCTGTTTTTTGATAACTTTTATTTTTCGGAAA
Source organism: Bacteroides luhongzhouii (assembly GCF_009193295.2). NCBI lineage: Bacteria > Pseudomonadati > Bacteroidota > Bacteroidia > Bacteroidales > Bacteroidaceae > Bacteroides > Bacteroides luhongzhouii. The sequence continues at coordinate 2,224,829 of NZ_CP059973.1, forward strand.
GCTGTTTTTTGTTGGTCTCTTTGAGACGTTTTCCATTTTATCTCCTCTTTGCGGATCTCTTTTTGTTATCTGCTTCTCGCGCGCATATATAATATATTAATGTATTCTTTCTTACCTTACTTCAAGTGTTTGTAATGTAAATAAAGAAATATATATACCATAACATCGTTATGATTCAGCAAGTTAGAATAATTGTCGGAAAATAATTAGAAAAAATAGTTAGATATATTTGGATGTTATTGATAAGTTGTCTACTTTTGCACCCGCTTTGCTAGAGAGACAGAGCCTAATGATTGACATTCTGCTACAAGATTAAGGCATCAGAGAATAAAAACAAAAAAACTTCGAAAAAGTTTGGAAGTTATCTGAAAAAGTCCTTATCTTTGCATCCGCTTTCGAAAAGAAAGCAGACGCGGTGGAAGCCACGTTAGTTCTTTGAAATATTGATAAACAATACAAGTAGTACAAGTAAAAAATAGAACCGTCAATACTTGTCCGAGATGGTAGCGATACGATTTAGGATGTCAGGTATTTGAAATAAGGTCAATAAAATTACGGCGTCCTGAACAGAGCAAAAAATCATCTTAACGGATGACAAGATACTTTTACAATGAAGAGTTTGATCCTGGCTCAGGATGAACGCTAGCTACAGGCTTAACACATGCAAGTCGAGGGGCAGCATTTTAGTTTGCTTGCAAACTAAAGATGGCGACCGGCGCACGGGTGAGTAACACGTATCCAACCTGCCGATAACTCGGGGATAGCCTTTCGAAAGAAAGATTAATATCCGATGGCATATCAGTCCCGCATGAGATTGATATTAAAGAATTTCGGTTATCGATGGGGATGCGTTCCATTAGTTTGTTGGCGGGGTAACGGCCCACCAAGACTACGATGGATAGGGGTTCTGAGAGGAAGGTCCCCCACATTGGAACTGAGACACGGTCCAAACTCCTACGGGAGGCAGCAGTGAGGAATATTGGTCAATGGACGAGAGTCTGAACCAGCCAAGTAGCGTGAAGGATGACTGCCCTATGGGTTGTAAACTTCTTTTATATGGGAATAAAGTATTCCACGTGTGGAATTTTGTATGTACCATATGAATAAGGATCGGCTAACTCCGTGCCAGCAGCCGCGGTAATACGGAGGATCCGAGCGTTATCCGGATTTATTGGGTTTAAAGGGAGCGTAGGTGGATTGTTAAGTCAGTTGTGAAAGTTTGCGGCTCAACCGTAAAATTGCAGTTGAAACTGGCAGTCTTGAGTACAGTAGAGGTGGGCGGAATTCGTGGTGTAGCGGTGAAATGCTTAGATATCACGAAGAACTCCGATTGCGAAGGCAGCTCACTAGACTGCAACTGACACTGAGGCTCGAAAGTGTGGGTATCAAACAGGATTAGATACCCTGGTAGTCCACACAGTAAACGATGAATACTCGCTGTTTGCGATATACAGCAAGCGGCCAAGCGAAAGCATTAAGTATTCCACCTGGGGAGTACGCCGGCAACGGTGAAACTCAAAGGAATTGACGGGGGCCCGCACAAGCGGAGGAACATGTGGTTTAATTCGATGATACGCGAGGAACCTTACCCGGGCTTAAATTGCACCTGAATATATTGGAAACAGTATAGCCGCAAGGCAGGTGTGAAGGTGCTGCATGGTTGTCGTCAGCTCGTGCCGTGAGGTGTCGGCTTAAGTGCCATAACGAGCGCAACCCTTATCTTTAGTTACTAACAGGTTATGCTGAGGACTCTAGAGAGACTGCCGTCGTAAGATGTGAGGAAGGTGGGGATGACGTCAAATCAGCACGGCCCTTACGTCCGGGGCTACACACGTGTTACAATGGGGGGTACAGAAGGCAGCTACCTGGTGACAGGATGCTAATCCCAAAAACCTCTCTCAGTTCGGATCGAAGTCTGCAACCCGACTTCGTGAAGCTGGATTCGCTAGTAATCGCGCATCAGCCATGGCGCGGTGAATACGTTCCCGGGCCTTGTACACACCGCCCGTCAAGCCATGAAAGCCGGGGGTACCTGAAGTACGTAACCGCGAGGAGCGTCCTAGGGTAAAACTGGTAATTGGGGCTAAGTCGTAACAAGGTAGCCGTACCGGAAGGTGCGGCTGGAACACCTCCTTTCTGGAGTGATGTCGTAAGACGATGCAACTCTACATGAATAATGTAAAACGGCCATCGTTAAAAATAATGACTTTAAAGGTTCTGTTTTTTGTACTACTGGTACTTGTTTATTTATAATATATAGATCAACCATCTATAGAAGTATAGATAGAGATAAACAAGAGAAAAAAGAAGCCGAGTCTAACGCACAGGTAGACAAGGTTGAACTAGTCCTATAGCTCAGTTGGTTAGAGCGCTACACTGATAATGTAGAGGTCGGCAGTTCAACTCTGCCTGGGACTACCAAGCTCAAGAATGAGGAACAGCGAAAGCTGAAAGCTGAAAGCTAAAAAACGATATTCTTGAACAACCTCTTGGGGGATTAGCTCAGCTGGCTAGAGCATCTGCCTTGCACGCAGAGGGTCAACGGTTCGAATCCGTTATTCTCCACTCTCTCTGAAAAGAGAAAACGATCTTTGACATGATGTACAAAAAGTAAAATTAAAAGTAAGAGCTAAAAGTATATATCAAACCGTACGTGTTCGAGTATGCAATATTGATAGCTGGGAGCAATTCCAACGTCAGTACCAATACAAGAATAAAACGTTTGAAAGAAAGTAAGCAAGGGCGCATGGCGGATGCCTTGGCTCTCGGAGGCGATGAAGGACGTGATAAGCTGCGATAAGCTTCGGGTAGGTGCAAATAACCTTTGATCCGAAGATTTCCGAATGGGACAACCCGTCATTCTGAAGGAATGACATCTTGCATAGCAAGAGGCTAACGCAGGGAACTGAAACATCTTAGTACCTGCAGGAAAAGAAAATAATAATGATTCCCCTAGTAGTGGCGAGCGAACGGGGATTAGCCCAAACCAATGTTGTTACGGCAATATTGGGGTTGTAGGACCACGATATCGCAAGACATTTAGTGAGAAGAATTCTTTGGAAAATGAAACCATAGACGGTGATAGTCCGGTATTCGAAGCTAAACGAAGCGTAGTGGTATCCTGAGTAGCGCGGGACACGAGGAATCTTGCGTGAATCTGCCGGGACCATCCGGTAAGGCTAAATACTCCCGAGAGACCGATAGCGAACCAGTACTGTGAAGGAAAGGTGAAAAGCACTTCGAATAGAAGAGTGAAATAGTCCCTGAAACCGTGCGCCTACAAGCGGTCGGAGCTTCGTAAGAAGTGACGGCGTGCCTTTTGCATAATGAACCTACGAGTTACTTTTTCCGGCAAGGTTAAGCATTTCAAAATGTGTAGCCGAAGCGAAAGCGAGTCTGAACAGGGCGACTAGTCGGAAGGAGTAGACGCGAAACCAAGTGATCTACCCTTGGTCAGGTTGAAGGTTAGGTAACACTAACTGGAGGACCGAACCGATAAGCGTTGAAAAGCTTCCGGATGAACTGAGGGTGGGGGTGAAAGGCTAATCAAACTTGGAGATAGCTCGTACTCCCCGAAATGCATTTAGGTGCAGCCTTGGGAATTACTACTGTGAGGTAGAGCGACTGATAAGATGCGAGGGCTTCACCGCCTATCAAGTCTTGATAAACTCCGAATGCGCAGTAGTTCGATCCCAGGAGTGAGGGCATGGGTGCTAAGGTCCATGTCCTAAAGGAGAAGAATCCAGTCCATCAGCTAAGGTCCCGAAATAATTGCTAAGTTGAACTAACGAAGTCAGATTGCTAAGACAGCTAGGATGTTGGCTTGGAAGCAGCCATTCATTTAAAGAGTGCGTAACAGCTCACTAGTCGAGGAGTTTGGCGTGGATAATAATCGGGCATCAAGCAATTTACCGAAGCTATGGGATCAGTAATGATCGGTAGGGGAGCATTCCACTCTGCGTCGAAGGTGAAGCGTGAGCTTTGCTGGAGCGTGTGGAAAAGCAAATGTAGGTATAAGTAACGATAAAGGGGGTGAGAAACCCCCTCGCCGAAAGACTAAGGTTTCCTGATCAACGCTAATCGGATCAGGGTTAGTCGGGTCCTAAGGCTCAGCCGAACGGTGAGGCCGATGGCAGAACAGGTTAATATTCCTGTACTACCTTAAGGAGTGACGTGGAGACGGAGTCGTGACAACGCCGCGGACTGACGGAATAGTCCGTTGAAGGGTGTAGATGTTGATCTTTGCAGGCAAATCCACAAAGAGAGTCGAACCTGATAGTATACCAATTCCTTCGGGAAACGGTAATAGTGCGTGTAAGCATACTCCCAAGAAAATCCGCTAAACTTAATCTTTAAGGTACCCGTACCGCAAACGGACACACGTAGTCGGGTTGAATATACTAAGGCGCTTGAGTGATTCACGGTTAAGGAACTAGGCAAATTGACCCTGTAACTTCGGGATAAAGGGTCCCAACGAGAGTTGGGCGCAGAGAATAGGTCCAGGCAACTGTTTAACAAAAACACAGGGCTGTGCTAAATTGAAAGATTACGTATACAGCCTGACACCTGCCCGGTGCTGGAAGGTTAAGAGGAGATGTCATCGCAAGAGAAGCATTGAATTGAAGCCCCAGTAAACGGCGGCCGTAACTATAACGGTCCTAAGGTAGCGAAATTCCTTGTCGGGTAAGTTCCGACCTGCACGAATGGTGTAATGATCTGGACACTGTCTCAACCGTGAGCTCAGTGAAATTGTAGTATCGGTGAAGATGCCGATTACCCGCGATGGGACGAAAAGACCCCGTGAACCTTTACTATAGCTTAACATTGAATTTGGGTAATTGATGTGTAGGATAGGCCGGAGACTTCGAAGCAGGTACGCCAGTATTTGTGGAGTCGCTGTTGAAATACGGCCCTTTGATTATTTGAGTTCTAACCCGTGGTTGCGGGGACACTGTTTGGTGGGTAGTTTGACTGGGGTGGTCGCCTCCAAAAGTGTAACGGAGGCTTCTAAAGGTGCCCTCAGGACGATTGGTAACCGTCCGTAGAGTGTAATGGCATAAGGGCGCTTGACTGGGAGACAGACAAGTCGATCAGGTAGGAAACTAGAGCATAGTGATCCGGTGTTTCCGTATGGAAGGGACATCGCTCAAAGGATAAAAGGTACTCCGGGGATAACAGGCTGATCCCTCCCAAGAGCTCATATCGACGGAGGGGTTTGGCACCTCGATGTCGGCTCGTCACATCCTGGGGCTGGAGAAGGTCCCAAGGTTGGCTGTTCGCCCATTAAAGTGGCACGCGAGCTGGGTTCAGAACGTCGTGAGACAGTTCGGTCTCTATCTATCGTGGGCGTATGAAATTTGCGTGGCTCTGACACTAGTACGAGAGGACCGTGTTGGACTGACCGCTGGTTTACCAGTTGTGCCGCCAGGTGCATTGCTGGGTATCTAAGTCGGGATTGGATAAGTGCTGAAAGCATCTAAGTACGAAGCCAGCCACAAGATTAGATTTCTTAGGGTCGTCAAAGACGATGACGTTGATAGGATGCAGGTGTAAAGGTGGTAACATCAAAGCCGAGCATTACTAATTGCCCGTTCACTTTCTTTCAAATATGTACCGGTTGGGTATATACGTTTAGCGGATTGCTCTTCAATGAGCGATGAGCTTTCGATTTTACTTTTCATCATGTCATAACCTTATTCAGGTGGTTATAGCACGAGGGTTCCACCTCTTCCCATTCCGAACAGAGAAGTTAAGCCTCGTCACGCCGATGGTACTGCGTAACAGTGGGAGAGTAGGTAGCCGCCGTTTTTAAGAAGCCTCGCTTGTCTATTGACGGGCGAGGCTTTCTGTTTTTTTATTACTCTGGTATTTATACCGCCCTTTTTAACAGATGCAAACCTCATAATACCTATTAAAAAAGTGAATATTTACTGATAATTTGTATGTTATGAGGATATTTATTTGTATCTTTGTCGCCCGAATTGTAAGCTAACGATTTAAAAAAGAGAGAAGCTTTGGGAAAATTTGATAAATACAAAATTGACTTGAAAGGTATGCAAGCAGACTCCGCTAAGTATGAGTTTGTATTGGATAACCTTTACTTCGCTCACATTGATGGTCCTGAAGTTCAGAAAGGAAAAGTCAATGTTACATTGACTGTGAAAAGAACCTCTCGTGCTTTCGAGCTGAGTTTCCAAACTGACGGAATGGTATGGGTACCATGCGACCGTTGTCTGGATGATATGGAGTTACCTATCAGTTCTTCTGATAAACTGATGGTAAAGTTTGGTCATGAATATGCAGAAGAAGGTGACAACCTGATCGTGATTCCCGAGGAAGAAGGGGAAATCAACGTTGCATGGTTCATGTATGAATTTGTTGCGCTGTCTATTCCGATGAAGCATGTACATGCTCCCGGCAAGTGTAATAAAGCGGTAACTAGTAAATTGAACAAGCATTTGAAAACAAATGCGAATGAGGATAGCGATGATACTTTCGACACAGGTGGAGATGACATCGTAATTGAGGAAGAAGTGGAGGAACAAATTGATCCTCGCTGGAATGAATTAAAAAAAATATTAGATAATAATTAAAGTTTTAAGAAAATGGCACATCCTAAGAGAAGACAATCAAGTACGAGACAAGCGAAGAGAAGAACTCATGATAAGGCAGTAGCTCCTACATTGGCTATTTGTCCGAATTGCGGCGAATGGCACGTTTACCACACAGTATGTGGCGCTTGTGGCTATTACAGAGGTAAGCTCGCTATTGAGAAAGAAGCAGCTGTATAATTAGTACAGTTATACTGAAAACAGCCTGAGGGTAAAGCTCTCCGGCTGCTTTAAGTATTATAGTATTGCTAATTTAAAATAGGTTTGATGGAAAAAATAAATGCAGTAATCACAGGAGTCGGCGGGTACGTTCCCGATTATATCTTAACTAACGACGAGATATCAAAAATGGTAGATACCAACGACGAATGGATTATGACTCGTATCGGAGTAAAGGAAAGACATATTCTGAATGAGGAAGGATTAGGTAGTTCATACATGGCACGCAAAGCTGCCAAACAGTTGATGAAGAAAACCGGTGCTAATCCTGATGACATTGATTTGGTTGTTGTTGCTACCACTACTCCTGACTATCACTTCCCTTCTACAGCTTCTATTCTTTGTGATAAACTCGGACTGAAGAATGCGTTTGCCTTCGATTTGCAGGCTGCTTGTAGTGGTTTTCTGTATTTGATGGAGACAGCAGCTAATTTCATCCGTTCGGGAAGATATAAGAAAATTATCATTGTCGGTGCCGATAAGATGTCGTCAATGGTTAACTATACAGATCGTGCTACATGCCCTATCTTCGGTGACGGCGCTGCTGCCTTTATGGTGGAACCGACTACGGAAGATTACGGAATCATGGATTCGATACTGAGAACTGATGGCAAAGGATTGCCTTTCCTCCACATGAAAGCTGGTGGTTCGGTTTGTCCTCCGTCTTATTTCACAGTAGACAATAAAATGCACTATTTGCACCAGGAAGGAAGAACAGTGTTTAAATATGCTGTATCCAACATGTCGGATGTGTCTGCTGCTATTGCAGAAAAGAATGGTCTGACGAAAGATAGTATCAACTGGATTGTTCCGCATCAGGCGAATGTCCGTATTATCGAAGCCGTGGCTCACCGTATGGAGGTGCCAATGGATAAAGTGTTGGTAAATATTGAGCATTACGGTAATACAAGTGCCGCTACTCTTCCTCTGTGTATCTGGGATTATGAAGATAAACTCAAGAAAGGTGATAATATCATTTTCACTGCATTCGGTGCCGGATTTACATGGGGCGCAGTTTACGTGAAATGGGGTTATGACGGAAAGAAGGAATCGTAACGTAAGTTACTGAACTATAACACTCAAAAACGCATCCTATTTCGATTCGATGCGTTTTTTTGTCTCAACCAATAAAATGAAGAGAAATGCATAAAGCAGGTTTTGTAAACATTGTAGGAAATCCGAATGTCGGAAAATCGACATTGATGAATGCTTTGGTAGGCGAACGTATTTCGATTGCTACCTTCAAGGCGCAGACAACTCGTCACCGGATTATGGGAATCTATAATACGGATGAAATGCAGATTGTTTTTTCTGATACTCCGGGAGTATTGAAGCCCAATTATAAATTACAGGAGTCGATGCTGAATTTTTCTACTTCGGCATTGACGGATGCGGATATCTTGCTTTATGTGACTGACGTGGTGGAGACGCCGGATAAGAATAATGAGTTTATGGAGAAGGTACGTCAGATGACGGTGCCTGTGCTTTTGCTCATCAATAAGATAGATCTTACAGATCAGGAAAAACTGGTAAAGCTGGTGGAAGATTGGACAGAATTGCTTCCCCAAGCCGAAATTATTCCGATTTCTGCTACATCGAAGTTCAATGTGGACTATGTGATGAAGCGAATCAAAGAACTGTTGCCCGATTCTCCTCCTTATTTTGGAAAGGATCAGTGGACGGACAAGCCTGCCCGTTTCTTCGTGAATGAGATTATCCGGGAAAAGATTCTGCTCTACTACGACAAGGAGATTCCCTATTCGGTGGAAGTTGTCGTAGAGGAGTTTAAGGAAGAGCCGAAGAAGATTCATATTCGTGCGGTGATTAACGTGGAACGTGATTCGCAGAAAGGAATTATTATCGGTAAACAGGGCAAGGCGTTGAAGAAGGTAGCTACCGAGGCCCGCCGCGAACTGGAACGTTTCTTTGGAAAGACTATTTTCCTTGAAACGTATGTGAAAGTAGATAAAGATTGGCGTAGTTCGGATAAGGAGCTGCGTAATTTTGGTTATCAGTTAGATTAAGAGTATTCATGCGACTGCGATAGTCGTGAAAAAACAAGGTATTGAACTATGGGTAATTTAGTTGCAATTGTAGGACGCCCGAATGTGGGCAAGTCTACCTTATTTAACCGTCTGACGAAGACTCGTCAGGCTATTGTGAATGAAGAAGCGGGTACAACCCGCGACAGGCAATATGGCAAGTCCGAGTGGCTGGGTCGTGAGTTCTCCGTGGTGGATACCGGCGGATGGGTGGTTAATTCGGATGATGTTTTTGAAGAGGAAATCCGTAAGCAGGTATTATTGGCAGTGGATGAAGCGGACGTTATTTTGTTCGTTGTGGATGTGATGAATGGAGTGACCGATTTGGATATGCAGGTAGCGGCTATTCTGCGCCGTGCTAATAGTCCGGTGATTATGGTTGCCAATAAAACGGATAATCATGATTTACAGTATAACGCTCCCGAGTTTTATAAATTGGGATTGGGCGATCCGTATTGTGTTTCTGCCATGACAGGAAGTGGTACGGGTGATTTGATGGATTTGATTGTCAGCAATTTCAAGAAGGAGTCTTCTGAAATCTTGGATGATGATATTCCCCGTTTTGCTGTAGTAGGACGTCCGAATGCCGGCAAGTCTTCCATTGTAAACGCCTTTATTGGGGAAGAACGTAATATCGTGACAGAAATTGCAGGAACTACCCGTGACTCGATCTATACTCGTTACAATAAATTCGGATTTGATTTTTACCTGGTAGATACGGCAGGTATCCGTAAGAAAAACAAGGTAAATGAAGACTTGGAATATTATTCAGTGATTCGTTCGATTCGTGCCATCGAAGGCTCTGATGTTTGTATTCTGATGTTGGATGCAACGAGGGGTGTTGAGAGCCAGGACTTGAATATCTTCTCTCTGATACAAAAGAACCAGAAAGGATTGGTAGTCGTGATTAATAAATGGGACTTGGTGGAAGATAAATCAGTGAAAGTGCAGAAGACATTTGAGGAAGCTGTCCGTTCACGTTTTGCTCCGTTTGTCGATTTTCCAATCATCTTTGCTTCTGCATTGACTAAACAACGTATTCTAAAAGTGCTGGAAGAAGCACGTAATGTATATGAGAACCGGACGACAAAAATTCCGACGGCTCGTTTGAATGAAGAAATGCTTCCGTTGATCGAGGCTTATCCGCCTCCCTCAAATAAAGGTAAGTATATCAAGATTAAATATATCACACAGTTGCCGAATACGCAGGTGCCTTCATTTGTCTATTTTGCCAACTTGCCGCAGTATGTGAAGGATCCGTACAAACGCTTCCTCGAAAATAAGATGCGTGAGAAATGGAATCTGACAGGTACTCCGATTAATATTTATATTCGACAGAAATAAGATTCACCACAGAGGACACAGAGAAATAATAAATCAAAGACACGGACTGTCTCAACTATATAAATATATATTGGGGCAATCCGTGTCTTCTTATAAAATAAAACTCTGTGTCCTCTGTGGTGAATCTATTTCTCCAACTGGAAGTCTTTACGACGTAAAACGAAGCTGTTACTCAAGTATTTTTCGCGCACAATCTGATTCTCCGATAATTCTTCCGGTGTTCCCTGGAAAAGAATCTTTCCTTCGAACAACAGATAGGCGCGGTCAGTGATACTAAGTGTCTCTTGTACGTTGTGGTCGGTAATCAGGATTCCGATATTCTTGTCTTTCAGTTTCCATACAATTTGCTGGATATCTTCTACGGCAATCGGGTCTACACCGGCAAAAGGTTCGTCAAGCATGATGAATTTGGGGTCGATGGCAAGACAACGGGCAATCTCCGTACGGCGGCGTTCACCTCCGGACAATTGGTTTCCTTTGTTTTTGCGTACCTTTTGCAGACGGAATTCTGCTATCAGACTTTCAAGTTTTTCCTTTTGATATTCTTTGGGTTTGTTAGTCATTTCCAGTACAGCGGCGATATTATCTTCCACACTCATCTGGCGGAAAACGGAAGCTTCCTGTGCAAGGTAGCCGATTCCCGTTTGTGCGCGTTTGTAAACCGGATATTTGGTAATCTCCAGGTCGTCGAGGAAAATACGTCCTTCATTCGGAGTAATCAGCCCTACAGTCATATAGAATGAAGTCGTCTTACCGGCACCGTTCGGTCCCAGCAAACCTACAATCTCACCTTGCTTCACATTGATGGAAACGTGGCTCACAACGGTTCGTTTACCGTACTTCTTAACCAGGTCTTCCGTGCGGAGCACCATCTTGCTTTCTTCCATATTCTAGTTATTTTGCGGCAAATGTAGTAAAAATAAGCTGAAATAATGTACATTTGCAGACAAATAGTGTGAGTTATGATAAAAGCATTGAGAACCGTCGGGAGATATTTCATGCTGATGGGACGGACTTTTTCCCGTCCTGAACGTATGCGTATGTTTTTCCGGCAATACCTTAACGAGTTGGAGCAATTAGGTGTGAACTCCATCGGCATCGTGCTGTTGATTTCGTTTTTCATCGGCGCGGTTATTACCATCCAGATCAAGTTGAATATCGAAAGTCCGTGGATGCCTCGCTGGACAGTGGGATATGTGACACGTGAAATTATGTTGCTGGAATTTTCTTCCTCTATCATGTGTTTGATTCTTGCGGGAAAAGTAGGTTCGAATATCGCTTCGGAATTAGGAACGATGCGGGTGACGCAGCAGATTGACGCGCTCGAAATTATGGGTATCAATTCGGCGAACTACCTGATTCTGCCTAAGATTACGGCGATGGTAACTGTGATTCCTATTTTAGTGACGTTCAGTATCTTTGCCGGAATTATCGGTGCCTTTTGCACGTGTTGGTTTGCCGGGGTTATGAATGCGGTCGATCTGGAATATGGATTGCAATATATGTTTGTGGAGTGGTTTATTTGGGCCGGTATCATCAAATCCCTCTTTTTCGCGTTTATTATTGCAAGTGTGTCGGCTTTCTTCGGATATACGGTAGATGGTGGATCGATTGCTGTGGGAAAGGCTTCTACGGATGCCGTAGTATCCAGCAGTGTATTGATTCTGTTTGCGGACTTGATATTAACTAAACTTCTGATGGGATGATTGAGATTAAAGGACTTTATAAATCATTTGATGATAAAACAGTATTGAGTGATATCAATGCTAGTTTTGAAAATGGAAAGACGAATTTGATTATCGGTCAGAGTGGCTCCGGTAAGACAGTGTTGATGAAGTGTATTGTAGGATTGCTTACTCCGGAGAAGGGGGAAGTCTTATATGACGGACGTAACCTTGTCTTGATGGGGAAGAAGGAGAAAAAGATGCTTCGCAAGGAGATGGGGATGATTTTCCAGAGTGCGGCTCTGTTTGACTCGATGACGGTGTTGGACAATGTGATGTTTCCGCTGAATATGTTTAGCAATGATACTTTGCGTGACCGTACCAAACGGGCGATGTTCTGCTTGGATCGTGTGAATCTGGGGGAAGCGAAAGATAAGTTTCCGGGAGAAATCAGCGGGGGTATGCAGAAGCGTGTGGCTATTGCACGTGCGATTGCCCTGAATCCGCAATATTTGTTTTGTGATGAACCGAACTCGGGACTCGATCCGAAAACGTCATTGGTTATTGATGATCTTATCCATGATATTACTCAGGAATATAACATGACGACCATTATCAATACGCATGATATGAACTCTGTATTGGGAATTGGCGAGAAGGTGATTTATATTTATGAAGGACATAAAGAGTGGGAAGGGACAAAAGATGATATCTTTACCTCTACCAACGAACGACTGAATAACTTTATCTTTGCTTCAGACTTGCTCCGTAAGGTGAAGGACGTGGAAGTGCAGGGAATGGAAGGGTAATAAAAAAACTTCTGTCATCGGGTGACAGAAGTTTCTTTTTTTCTTAGCTATATTAGCGTCGGCAATTAAGCTCTAGGTCTAGCTTCTTTAACTACCATTGTACGGCCCATGTATTCAGCTCCGTTCAATTCAGCAATAGCTTTTGCAGCTGCAGCGTCGTCTTCCATTTCGATGAAAGCGAATCCTTTGGATTTACCGGTTTCACGGTCCATAACAACTTTAACTGATGATACTGCTCCGTAATCTTCCATCACTTGTTGCAGATCTCCTTCCTTAACACGGTAGTTAAGGTTTCCAACATAAATGTTCATAATGAAAATGATAAAAAATAAATAAATGAATAAAACTCTCTGGATAGATGGTTACTAATAAAAAGATTAAAACGACAGAGAGTTTACAGATGCGTTTTTGTAACGGAAGTAAAAACCTTGTAATCAAATCGAGAAACTAATGCTCCATCAATCCGCAACAAAGAAAAGAATAATTTTTGGATTAACCATCTTTTTGGAAGGTTAATTTGCGGATTATCAGAAAAAAGTTCTTTCCTTTTCTCTTGAAAGAAAAGAAAGAACCAAAGAAAAGTTCAAGGCTGACTTTTTTCTCCTACTCGCTTCCTTCACTGCGCTAAAGGGCAGAAACTCGCTACGCTCAAACAGTCTGCCCTTTTTGACGCTTCGTTACGGGCGCTCGCTTGACGGAGAAAAAAGTGGGCCGGGGGAACCTGGCGGGCGGGGTGATGGGGATTTTATATAGTTAATGGATGGAATATCAGTGGAATATTAATAAAAGATGTGTGAAAGATGGGTGGCGTTGCTGAAATAAATCTGCAATGTCTTTTGAAATTTGAAAGATTAGCACTAATTTTGCACCCTCTTTGAGTATAGAACAAAGTATAAATCAAATAAATAATTGTCAGAATGAACGTTTCATTACAAAACATTGACAAAGTAAGCGCAGAGCTTACTGTAAAGCTTGAGAAAGCAGATTATCAGGAGAAAGTAGACAAAGAGTTGAAATCACTCCGTCAGAAGGCACAGATTCCAGGATTCCGTAAAGGTATGGTGCCGACAAGTCTTATTAAAAAGATGTATGGTAAATCGGTGATTGCAGAAGTTGTGAATAAGGCATTGCAAGAAGCTGTTTACAATTATATTAGAGAAAATAAGGTGAATATGCTGGGCGAGCCGTTGCCTAATGAAGAAAAGCAACAGAATATTGATTTCGATACAATGGAAGAATTCGATTTCGTGTTCGATATCGCTTTGGCACCTGAATTTAAAGCAGAAGTAAGCACTAAAGATAAAGTAGATTATTATTCTATCGAAGTTTCTGAAGAAATGATCGACAACCAGGTGAAGATGTACACTCAACGCACTGGCAAGTATGATAAGGTAGACGCCTACGAAGATAATGATATGCTGAAAGGTCTGCTGGCACAGTTGGACGAAGAAGGTAATACAAAAGAAGGTGGTATTCAGGTAGAAGCTGCTGTGTTGATGCCTGCTTATATGAAGAATGACGATCAGAAAGCTATTTTTGCTAATGCAAAAGTAAATGATGTATTGGTGTTCAATCCGAATGTTGCTTATGACGGACATGCTGCAGAACTGGGTTCTTTGTTGAAGATCGACAAGGAAATCGCGAAAGACGTTAAGTCTGACTTCAGCTTCCAGGTAGAAGAAATCACTCGTTTTGTTCCGGGTGAATTGACACAGGAAGTGTTCGACCAGGCATTCGGCGAAGGTGTTGTGAAGACTGAAGAAGAATTCCGCGCTAAGATTAAAGAAGAAATGGCAGCAAGATTTGTTGCTGACAGCGATTATAAGTTCCTGATCGATATTCGCAAAGTGATGATGGAAAAAGTAGGTAAGTTGGAATTCTCTGACGCTCTGCTGAAACGTATCATGTTGCTGAACAACGAAGAAAAGGGTGAAGAATATGTTGCTGAAAACTATGATAAGAGCATCGAGGAATTGACTTGGCACCTGATTAAGGAGCAGTTGGTTGAAGCAAACGATATCAAAGTAGAACAGGAAGATGTTCTGAAGATGGCTAGAGAAACAACGAAGGCACAGTTTGCTCAATACGGTATGTTGTCTATCCCTGATGATGTGCTTGACAACTATGCACAGGAGATGTTGAAGAAGAAAGAAACTATCAATAATCTGGTAAGTCGTGTTGTAGAAGTGAAGCTGGCTGCTGCTTTGAAAGCGCAGGTTACTTTGGAAAACAAGAACGTTTCGATCGAAGAATTCAATAAGCTGTTTGAATAATCATTCGGTTGAATAGAATATAAAGTCACAGAAACACAGAGTTTTTATAAAATTATAACTCTGTGTTTTTTTGTGTCTCTGTATTCTTTTTCGTTTCTTTGTACTTACGTTTATTTTTAATTTATAAGAAAGGAACAATTAACATGGATGATTTTAGAAAATACGCAACCAAGCATTTAGGAATGAATGGCATGGTATTGGATGATGTGATTAAATCGCAGGCCGGGTATTTGAATCCCTATATTCTGGAAGAAAGACAGTTGAACGTTACTCAACTCGATGTTTTCTCCCGTTTGATGATGGACCGCATCATTTTCCTCGGTACACAAGTAGATGACTATACAGCGAATACGCTTCAGGCACAGTTGCTGTATCTGGATTCTGTTGATCCGGGTAAGGATATCTCTATCTATATCAACTCTCCGGGTGGAAGTGTATATGCCGGACTAGGTATTTATGATACGATGCAGTTTATTTCAAGTGATGTTGCTACAATTTGTACAGGTATGGCAGCTTCAATGGCAGCTGTACTGCTTGTTGCCGGTGCTGAAGGCAAACGTTCGGCGTTGCCTCACTCACGTGTGATGATTCACCAACCGATGGGTGGTGCGCAAGGACAAGCGTCGGACATTGAAATCACAGCTCGTGAGATTCAGAAATTGAAGAAAGAACTTTATACGATCATCGCCGATCATTCGCATACTGATTTCGATAAAGTATGGGCGGACTCTGACCGCGACTACTGGATGACAGCTCAGGAAGCGAAAGAATACGGTATGATTGATGAGGTATTGATTAAGAAATAAAAATGGCTGATTCAAAGACAAAGAAAAGGTGTAGCTTCTGTGGACGGTCGGAGAATGAAGTCGGATTCCTGATTACGGGAATGAACGGCTATATCTGCGACAGCTGTGCTACCCAGGCTTATGAGATCACTCAGGAAGCATTGGGCGAAGGCAAGAAAAGCGCGGGAGCTACCAAACTCAATTTAAAAGAACTGCCCAAACCGGTAGAAATCAAGAAATTCCTCGACCAGTATGTGATCGGACAGGATGATGCGAAACGCTTCCTTTCCGTATCGGTCTATAACCATTATAAGCGTCTGTTGCAAAAAGACAGCGGGGATGATGTGGAGATTGAAAAGTCGAACATTATTATGGTAGGTAGTACCGGAACCGGAAAGACGTTGCTTGCACGTACGATTGCTAAGTTGTTGCACGTGCCGTTTACTATTGTAGACGCTACGGTGCTGACAGAGGCCGGTTATGTAGGCGAAGATATCGAAAGTATTTTAACCCGTTTGCTTCAGGTGGCAGATTATAATGTACCTGAAGCAGAGCAGGGTATTGTGTTTATCGATGAGATCGACAAGATTGCCCGCAAAGGAGATAACCCTTCCATCACTCGCGATGTGAGCGGTGAAGGTGTACAGCAGGGATTGCTGAAATTACTCGAAGGTTCTGTTGTGAACGTACCTCCCCAGGGTGGCCGTAAGCATCCGGACCAGAAGATGATTCCGGTAAATACCAAAAATATTCTCTTTATTTGTGGTGGCGCTTTCGACGGTATCGAAAAGAAGATCGCCCAACGGTTGAATACACATGTCGTAGGTTATACGGCATCGCAGAAAACAGCGATGGTGGACAAGAATAACATGATGCAGTATATCGCTCCGCAGGATTTGAAGTCATTCGGACTGATTCCCGAAATTATCGGTCGTCTTCCGGTACTGACCTATTTGAATCCGCTGGATCGGGATGCGCTTCGTGCTATCCTCACCGAACCGAAAAACTCTATCATCAAGCAGTACATCAAACTGTTTGAAATGGATGGTATCAAGCTCACATTTGAAGATGCTGTCTTCGAATATATCGTCGATAAGGCGGTAGAATATAAGCTGGGTGCCCGTGGATTGCGTTCAATTGTGGAAACAATCATGATGGATGTCATGTTTGAAATCCCTTCAGAGGACAAAAAAGAGTATGAAGTGACGCTGGATTATGCTAAGATGCAACTGGAAAAAGCGAATATGGCACGACTACAAACCGCTTAAAATCAAAGAGTAAGACTGCAGTAAATAATCGTAACTGTATTTTCTTGAAAATATTAGTCGCATTTTGCTTGGTAATTACGAAGTTGTTTATAACTTTGTTTGGCTCTCTTGAAAAAGGGACGTACTTAAAGTTAAACCATGAACTGAATAAAACAACCTAAGTTAAGATGGCAGGGAAGATTAATTTAACAGATGAACTGAAGAAGTATTTCGGATTTAATAAGTTCAAGGGAAACCAGGAAGCGATCATTGATAACTTGCTCGATGGTAAAGATACCTTTGTACTGATGCCTACCGGTGGCGGGAAATCTTTATGCTATCAGCTACCTTCGCTCTTGATGGAAGGTACGGCAATTGTAATTTCTCCGCTTATTGCGTTGATGAAGAATCAAGTGGATGCAATGCGCAATTTCAGTGAAGAAGATGGCGTCGCCCATTTTATCAATTCTTCATTAAACAAAGGTGCGATAGACCAAGTGAGGTCAGACATCCTTGCCGGAAAGACAAAATTGCTATATGTGGCACCGGAATCGCTGACGAAAGAAGAAAACGTAGAATTTTTGCGTTCGGTGAAAATCTCGTTCTATGCAGTAGACGAAGCTCACTGTATTTCTGAATGGGGACATGACTTCCGACCGGAATATCGGCGGATTCGCCCTATTATCAACGAAATAGGAAAGGCTCCGTTGATTGCGTTGACCGCAACAGCGACACCGAAGGTGCAGCATGATATCCAGAAAAATCTGGGAATGGTAGATGCTCAAGTTTTCAAATCGTCGTTCAACCGTCCGAACCTTTATTATGAGGTACGCGCGAAGACCGCTAATATTGATAGGGATATTATCAAGTTTATCAAAAACAATCCGGAAAAATCGGGCATTATCTATTGCCTTAGCCGGAAAAAAGTAGAGGAACTTGCTGAAATCCTTCAGGCAAACGGTATCAATGCGCGTCCTTATCATGCTGGAATGGATTCGTTGACCAGGACTAAGAATCAGGATGATTTCCTGATGGAAAAAGTGGACGTTATTGTAGCAACTATCGCTTTCGGTATGGGAATCGACAAGCCGGATGTAAGGTTTGTGATTCACTACGATATTCCAAAGAGTCTGGAAGGGTATTACCAGGAGACCGGACGTGCCGGTAGAGATGGCGGTGAAGGTCAGTGCATAACCTTTTATACAAACAAAGACTTGCAGAAACTGGAGAAGTTCATGCAAGGAAAACCTGTGGCAGAGCAGGAAATTGGCAAGCAGCTTCTGTTGGAAACCGCTGCTTATGCCGAATCTTCCGTATGCCGGCGCAAGACGTTGCTGCATTATTTCGGTGAAGAATATACGGAAGAGAATTGTGGAAATTGTGACAACTGTTTAAACCCTAAAAAACAAGTGGAGGCTCAAGAGTTATTGTGTGCCGTGATTGAAGCGATTATCGCGGTGAAAGAAAATTTTAAGGCAGATTATATTATAGACATACTACAAGGTAAAGAAACTTCCGAAGTACAGGCGCATTTGCATGAAGATCTCGAAGTCTTCGGCTCCGGTATGGGTGAAGAGGATAAAACATGGAACGCAGTGATTCGTCAAGCGCTGATCGCGGGTTACTTGAGCAAGGATGTGGAGCATTACGGACTCCTGAAAGTAACGGAAGAGGGACACAAGTTCCTGAAGAAGCCGAAGTCATTCAAGATTACCGAAGATAACGACTTTGAAGAGACGGAAGAAGAAGTTCCGGCACGTGGCGGTGGTTCCTGTGCGGTAGACCCTGCTCTTTATTCTATGTTGAAGGACTTGCGGAAGAAGCTCTCGAAGAAACTGGAAGTACCGCCTTATGTAATCTTCCAGGATCCGTCTTTGGAAGCGATGGCTACCATTTATCCGGTGACATTGGATGAGTTGCAGAATATACCGGGCGTAGGTGCCGGAAAAGCAAAACGTTATGGTGAGGAGTTCTGTAAATTAATCAAACGCCATTGTGAAGAGAATGAAATAGAACGTCCCGAAGACTTGCGGGTACGTACGGTTGCCAATAAATCTAAGATGAAGGTAGCTATCATTCAGGCTATTGACCGTAAAGTGGCGTTAGATGATATCGCTCTTTCCAAAGGAATTGAGTTCGGTGAGCTCCTGGACGAGGTAGAAGCTATCGTCTATTCGGGAACCAAACTGAATATCGATTATTTCTTGGAAGAAATCATGGATGAAGATCATATGCTCGATATCTACGATTATTTCAAGGAATCTACCACTGATAAGATTGATGATGCGCTTGATGAATTAGGCGATGACTTCACTGAAGAGGAAGTTCGCTTGGTACGTATTAAGTTCATCTCTGAAATGGCTAATTAAAAAAAAGCGAAAAAAATAGGCGTGCAGGTATGCGGTTTTGAATAAAAACCGTATATTTGCACGCAATAATTTTTAAACGCATAGCCCTATGTCATTTATTGCTGATAAGATTGTAATGGATGGGTTAACTTACGACGACGTATTGTTGATCCCTGCTTATTCTGAAGTTTTACCGCGCACTGTCGATCTCTCGACTAAGTTTTCAAAAAACATTGAGTTAAAAATTCCTTTTGTGACGGCTGCCATGGATACGGTTACCGAAGCGAAAATGGCTATTGCCATTGCTCGTGAAGGCGGTATCGGTGTGATTCACAAAAATATGTCTATCGAAGAACAGGCAAGGCAAGTTGCTATTGTAAAACGTGCCGAAAATGGTATGATTTATGATCCTGTAACTATTAAAAGAGGTTCTACTGTGCAGGATGCGCTGGACATCATGGCGGAATATAAAATCGGTGGTATCCCTGTGGTAGATGATGAAGGTTACTTGGTTGGTATTGTTACTAACAGAGATTTGCGTTTCGAAAGAGACATGACTAAACATATTGATCTTGTCATGACTCCGAAAGAAAGATTGATAACAACAAACCAGTCTACTGATCTGGAATCTGCAGCACAGATTCTTCAGAAACATAAGATTGAGAAACTTCCGATTGTCGGAATGGATGGAAAGTTGATTGGTCTTGTCACTTATAAAGATATTACAAAAGCAAAAGATAAACCGATGGCTTGTAAAGATGCCAAAGGACGTTTGCGTGTAGCTGCCGGTGTAGGTGTGACTGCCGATACGCTGGATCGTATGCAAGCATTGGTAGATGCCGGTGCGGATGCAATTGTGATTGACACAGCTCACGGTCACTCTATGTTTGTGATTGAAAAACTGAAAGAAGCTAAAAAACGCTTCCCGAACATTGATATCGTAGTGGGTAATATTGCTACCGGAGAAGCTGCGAAAGCTTTGGTAGAAGCAGGAGCGGATGCGGTGAAAGTAGGTATCGGCCCGGGTTCTATCTGTACCACTCGTGTGGTTGCCGGTGTAGGTGTTCCACAGCTGTCTGCTGTTTATGATGTAGCAAAAGCATTGAAGGGTACAGGTATTCCTTTGATTGCCGATGGTGGTTTGCGCTATTCGGGTGACGTAGTAAAAGCGTTGGCCGCCGGTGGATATTGCGTAATGATCGGATCATTGGTTGCCGGAACAGAAGAATCTCCGGGCGACACTATCATCTTCAATGGTCGTAAATTCAAATCCTATCGTGGTATGGGATCGTTGGAAGCGATGGAGAACGGTTCGAAAGACCGCTACTTCCAGAGTGGAACTGCTGATGTGAAGAAGCTTGTTCCGGAAGGAATTGCTGCCCGTGTTCCTTATAAAGGTACACTTTTCGAAGTTGTTTATCAATTGACAGGTGGTTTGCGTGCAGGTATGGGATACTGCGGTGCTGCCAATATTGATAAACTCCACGACGCTAAGTTTACCCGAATTACCAATGCAGGTGTAATGGAAAGCCATCCGCACGACGTGACGATTACTAGTGAATCGCCTAACTATAGCCGTCCGGAATAATAGATAGATACGGTGAACTATTAACGGTGAACGGTGAACAGGCTGTATTGTCAGCAAGGTGTTCACTGCTCACCGTTTGTTGTTTATCTGTTATTGCCTCTGTGATGCTTGTTGTTTATTGTTTGGAAAATAAAAAGATGATGATGAAAAGAAGCCTGTTGTTGGGATGTATTTCTCTCTTTGTTGTCGCGGTCTTTGCTCAAGAAGATCCGGTGTTGATGCGTGTTAACGGAAGAGAGATACTCCGTTCGGAATTTGAATATGCATATCGCTGTTATGCGGAACGCTCAAATGCCCGGCTTTCACCAAAAGAATATGCGACACTTTTCGCTCAATCGAAATTGAAGGTGGAAGCAGCCAGGGCTGCCGGACTTGATACGACTGCTGTTTTCCGTAAACAACACGAGAAGCGTCGGGCAGAATTGGTAGAATCTTATCTGATTGACAAACAAGTGATGGATAGTTGTGCCCGTATCTTGTATCAGAAGATGGGACTGAAAGCACGTAGCGGCCGGGTGCAGGTCATACAAATTTTTAAACGTTTACCGCAGACGGTTACTTCCCGTCATTTGGAAGAAGAAAAAGCCCGGATGGATTCTATATACCGGATGATACAGAATCAGCCGGATTTGAATTTTAACCGTTTGGTGGAAAACTGTTCGGATGATAAGCGGAGTAGATGGATAGAAGGTCTGGAGACAACGAGTGAATTCGAGGATGTTGCTTTCTCTTTGGCGAAAGATGCGGTATCACAGCCTTTCTTCACTCCTGAAGGAATTCATATCTTGAAAGTGATTGACCGGGAGGAAACATCGGCTTATGAAAATGTCAGTGGCAGGTTGATAGAGCGGTTACGGCGTAAGGAGATTTTAGACAAAGGTACGGCAGAGATGCTCGACCGATTGAAAAAGGCATGGCAGTATACCCCGAATCAGGCAGCAATAGAAGAACTGTTGACGAAAGGCCGGACAGAACAAAATCTGTTTACGATTGATGGACAGGCATATACCGGAGCTATGTTTACGCGTTTTGCGTCTTCTCATCCTCAAGCTGTCAAACGGCAGTTGGAAGGGTTTATAGCTAAATCATTATTGGATTATGAAAGCCGGAATATAGATAAAAAGCATCCGGAAATTCGTTATGCCTTGCGGGAATCTGACGAAAACTATCTGGTGGAAGAAATCACACGGCAGAAAATAGAGTTGCCTGCCACTAATGATCGGGCCGGATTGGCTACCTACTTCAAATTTCATTCGTCGGATTATCGGTGGGAGAGTCCCCGATATAGGGGAGTCGTGCTCCATTGTGTTGATAAAAAGACGGCAAAGCAAGCTAAAAAAATGCTGAAGAAAGTGCCGGAAAAAGAGTGGGCGGACAAGCTTCGGCAAACTTTTAATACATCCGGGACGGAAAAGATACAGATTGAACAAGGAATTTTTGCCGACGGAGACAATAAATATATAGATAAACTGGTTTTTAAGAAGGGTGATTTTGAGCCTGTAATGTCTTATCCTTTTACCATTGTGATAGGCGAAAAAATGAAAGGTCCGGATGATTATCGGGAAGTGATTGATCAGGTGCGGAAGGATTATCGAAGCTATCTTGACACGTGCTGGGCACGGGAATTGAGGGAGTCTGGTAAGGTTGAAATAAACCAAGAGGTTTTAAAAACAGTTAATAATAACTGATGTAACCGATTATTCACTATCTTCGTACCTTAAATAAGTAGATTTTAGTTGCCAATGCGAATATTAGTCCTCTTACTGATTACCCTTCTTGGTTGTGGAGCGTGCAAAGAACAGCGCGACCACAAAGGAAAGACTCCTTTGGTAGAGGTGGACGGTAACTTTTTATATAAAGAAGATTTGATGTCCGTGCTTCCGGTCGGATTGTCAAAAGATGATAGTATTCTCTTCACCGAACACTATATTCGTAGTTGGGCGGAAGAGATTTTATTATATGAGAAAGCTGCGAACAATATTCCCGATAATGTGGATGTAGACAAACTGGTGGAGAATTATCGGAAAGCGCTGATTATGCATACTTATCAGCAGGAGTTGATAAACCAGAAGTTGTCGAATGATATTTCCGAACACGAGATTGCAGAATATTACGGGAAAAACAAAGAACTGTTTAAACTGGAAACCCCGTTGATAAAGGGATTGTTTATCAAAGTGCCGTTGACGGCCCCCCAGCTGAACAATGTGCGCAGGTGGTATAAGTCGGAAAAACAGGATGCTGTTGAGAGCCTGGAAAAATATAGTTTGCAGAATGCGGTGAAATACGAATACTTCTATGACAAATGGGTGTCTGTGACTGATATATTGGATATGATTCCATTGAAAGTAGAGGCACCGGAAGAGTATGTAGACAAACACCGTCAGGTAGAATTGAAAGATACGGCATATTATTATTTCCTGAATGTGAGTGATTATCGCGGAATTGGTGAAGAGAAACCGTATGAATTTGCCCGTTCGGAAGTGAAAGACTTACTGATTAATCAGAAACGGGTGAGCTTTATGGAACAGGTAAAGAACGACTTGTATCAGCAGGCAGTAAGTAAGAAGAAGATTATATATAATTATTAAATACAAAGAATGAAGAAGTTTGTGAACTTTAGATTTGTTGTTACCCTTGTCCTGGCAATATTTGCTAATGTGGCAACCTATGCACAAGATAATGTGGTTGATGAAGTAGTTTGGGTAGTAGGTGACGAAGCTATTTTGAAATCAGATGTAGAAGAGGCCCGTATGGATGCCTTGTATAATGGACGCAGATTTGATGGCGATCCTTATTGTGTAATTCCTGAAGAGATTGCCGTGCAGAAGTTGTTCCTGCATCAGGCAAAGTTAGACAGTATCGAGGTTTCCGAAGCGGAAATCATCCAGCGTGTGGATATGATGACCAACATGTACATCCAGCAGATCGGTTCCAGAGAGAAGATGGAGGAGTATTTCAATAAAACTTCCACCCAGATTCGTGAGACTTTGCGTGATAATGCACGTGACGGATTGACCGTTCAGAAGATGCAGCAGAAACTGGTGGGAGAAATTAAAGTGACTCCGGCAGAAGTACGCCGTTACTTCAAAGATCTTCCACAGGATAGTATTCCCTATATTCCGACACAAGTGGAAGTGCAGATCATTACTTTACAACCGAAAATTCCTATCTCGGAGATTGAGGATGTAAAAAAGACGTTGCGTGATTATACTGAGCGTGTGACCAAAGGTGAGATTGATTTTTCTACATTGGCGCGTTTGTATTCGGAAGACAAGGCATCTGCCATTAAAGGTGGCGAATGTGGATTCATGGGGCGTGGTATGATGGACCCCGCTTATGCGAATGTGGCATTCAGCTTGCAAGATCCGAAGAAAGTTTCCAAGATTGTAGAGTCGGAATTTGGTTACCACATTATCCAGTTGATTGAAAAGCGTGGTGACCGTGTCAATACTCGCCATATCTTATTGCGCCCGAAAGTATCGGAAAAAGAATTGACCGAGGCTTGTGCTCGTCTGGATTCTATTGCCGATGATATTCGTGCCAATAAATTTACATTTGATGATGCGGCTGCCGTTATCTCACAGGATAAGGATACTCGTAACAACCATGGTATTATGGTGAATATCAATGAAAATTCAGGTGTGACTACTTCTAAGTTCCAGATGCAGGATCTTCCTCAAGACGTTGCTAAGGTAATAGATAAGATGAATGTAGGTGAAATTTCCAAAGCCTTTACAATGATTAATGAGAAAGATGGAAAAGAAGTATGTGCTATCGTGAAGTTGAAAGCAAAAATCAATGGTCATAAAGCAACCATTGCAGAAGACTATCAGGACCTAAAAGAAATTGTGATGGAGAAACGCCGTGAAGAGGTGTTGCAGAAATGGATTCTGGACAAGCAGAAGCATACTTATGTGCGTATCAACGAAAACTGGCAGAAGTGTGACTTCAAGTATCCGGGTTGGGTTAAGAAGGACTGATGTAACCTTGCTTTGATTTTATATGCTGAAAACAAATAAGAAAAATAGACAACAAGACAGGCATAGATGGCTCCTTATAGGCTTTCTGTGCCTGTTTGGTGTATGTCTTGTAGCACAAAACAACAAGAAGCAACCGGAGAATAAAAAGACCAAAGTTTATCTGCTTCATGCTGATGAAGGGCAGGCAGATAAGTTGGCGCGTCCGGATGTGCAGGTATTGATTGGTAATGTGAAATTGCGGCATGACAGTATGTATATGTACTGTGACAGTGCACTGATTTTTGAGAAAACCAACTCGGTAGAGGCCTTCAGTAATGTGCGTATGGAACAGGGAGACACTTTGTTCATTTACGGTGATTATCTTTATTATGACGGAATGACGCAAATTGCGCAGCTTCGTGAAAATGTGAAGATGATTAATCGGAACACCACTCTGTTGACAGATAGTTTGAACTACGACCGTCTCTACGACCTCGGATATTATTTCGAGGGAGGAACCTTGATGGATGAAGAGAATGTATTGACTTCCGATTGGGGGGAATACAGTCCTGCAACGAAACAATCGGTATTCAACCATGATGTGAGGTTGGTAAACCCTAAGTTTGTATTGACTTCCGATACGTTAAGGTATAATACGGAAAACAAAATCGCAGTTATTCTCGGCCCCTCCAATATTGTCAGTGATAATAATCATATTTATTCGGAACGGGGATTTTATAACACATTGACCGAACAAGCCGAACTGTTGGACCGCTCAATCCTGACCAATCAGGGAAAGAAACTGGTAGGCGACAGTCTGTTCTATGACCGTATAATCGGTTATGGAGAGGCGTTTGATAATGTGAAGATGACAGATTCTATTAATAAGAATATGCTAACGGGTGATTATTGCTTCTATAACGAATTGACAGACTCCGCGTTTGCGACGAAACGTGCTGTGGCAATCGACTACTCGCAAGGACCTGACAGTCTTTATATGCATGGCGATACATTGCAGTTAGTGTCTTACAACCTGAATACGGATTCCGTTTTCCGGTTGATGAAGGCTTACCATAAGGTGCGTATGTATCGTACGGATGTTCAGGGAGTATGTGACTCATTGGTCTATAATTCGAAGGATTCTTGTATGACCATGTATACCGATCCTATTCTTTGGAATGAAGGGCAGCAACTACTTGGCGAGCAGATCAAGATTTATATGAATGACAGTACGATTGACTGGGCACATATTATCAACCAGGCGTTGACGGTGGAAATGAAAGATTCTATTCATTATAACCAAGTGTCCGGCAAAGAAATGAAAGCCTATTTCGTCAATGGAGATATGCGTCATATTGAAGTGGTTGGTAATGTGTTGACCGCTTTCTATCCGGAAGAAAAAGACAGTACGATGACCGGTTTTAATTGTTTGGAAGGTAGTGTACTTCATCTTTATATGAAGGATAAGAAGATGGAAAAAGGACTGTTTGTCGGTAAATCCAACGGAACGATGTATCCGATGGATCAGATACCGCCTGATAAATTGCGTCTTCCCACTTTTGCCTGGTTCGACTATGTCCGTCCGTTGAATAAGGATGATATATTTAACTGGCGGAGTAAGCGTGCGGGTGATACACTGAAACCGACCACTGACCGGCGACCCAAAACAGAAAAGCGAAACTTAATTAATATGAAGTAGTATGGGAATGTTTAACTCAATGAGAAAGCCCCGCGGCTTTAATCATCAATACATTTATGTAGACGAGCGGAAAGAAAAGCTCGCAAAGATGGAGGAGAACGCCAAACGTGACTTGGGGATGCTTCCGGAAAAGGAATTTAATCCGGAGGATATTCGCGGCAAGTTCATCGAAGGTACTACGCATTTGAAAAGAAGAAAAGCGAGTGGCCGCAAACCGGTCTCTTTCGGAATCATACTGATAATCATTGCTTTCCTTGTCTATCTGTGGCATTATCTGGCGACAGGAAGCTGGAATTTTTAATTATTAATTAACGAAGTATGAGCGATATAATTCATTTGTTACCTGATTCGGTAGCTAACCAGATTGCTGCCGGTGAAGTGATACAACGTCCCGCGTCTGTCATCAAGGAGCTAGTGGAGAATGCGATTGATGCAGATGCACAAAATATACATGTATTGGTGACTGATGCAGGTAAAACTAGCATTCAGGTGATTGATGATGGAAAAGGAATGTCCGAAACGGATGCTCGTCTTTCCTTTGAGCGGCATGCCACTTCCAAGATACGTCAAGCGGCAGATCTGTTTGCTTTGCGTACAATGGGATTTCGCGGAGAGGCATTGGCTTCCATTGCGGCAGTGGCACAGGTAGAGTTAAAGACACGTCCGGAATCGGAAGAGTTGGGAACGAAGCTGGTGATCGCAGGCTCTCAGGTGGAAAGCCAGGAGGCCGTGTCCTGTTCTAAAGGAAGTAACTTCTCTGTAAAGAACCTATTCTTTAATGTACCTGCCCGTCGTAAATTTCTAAAGGCTAATTCAACAGAATTGAGTAACATCCTTGCCGAATTTGAACGGATCGCTTTGGTGCATCCGAATGTTGCTTTTTCGCTTTACAGTAATGATTCGGAGTTATTTAATCTTCCGGTATCACAATTACGTCAACGTATCCTTGCTATTTTCGGTAAGAAGCTCAATCAGCAGTTACTGAATATAGAGGTAAATACTACCATGGTGAAAATCTCCGGATACGTAGCCAAGCCGGAGACTGCCCGTAAGAAAGGGACACATCAGTATTTCTTTGTCAACGGGCGTTATATGCGTCATCCTTATTTTCATAAGGCAGTCATGGAGGCTTATGAACAGTTGATTCCCGTCGGCGAACAGATTTCTTATTTTATCTATTTCGATGTCGATCCGGCCAATATTGACGTGAATATCCACCCGACAAAGACCGAAATCAAGTTTGAGAATGAACAGGCCATCTGGCAGATACTTTCAGCATCCGTGAAAGAGTCGCTGGGTAAATTCAGTGCGATCCCTTCCATTGATTTTGATACAGAAGATATGCCTGACATCCCGGCATTTGAAGAAAAGATATCTTCCGAGCCTCCGAAGATACATTATAATACAGATTATAATCCGTTTAAAGTTTCTGCCGGTGGCGGATCGTACAGCCGTTCGAAAGTGGAATGGGAAGATTTGTACGGAGGGCTGACGAAAGCCAGTAAGATGAATAACCCGCAACCGGAACCCGAAATGGATTGGGAAGACTCTTCTATTGGCGGCCAACCTGCTTTCGTTGAAGAAAAGATGGAGACGGTCACCTCTGCCGCTTCTTCTACTTTGTATGCCAGTGAACCGGTTATGGAGAAAGGAAATCAGCATTTGCAGTTTAAAGGGCGGTTTATCCTGACTTCAGTTAAATCCGGTCTGATGTTAATCGATCAGCACCGGGCACACATACGGGTGCTTTTTGATCGTTATATGGTACAGATCCAACAGAAACAGGGGGTATCACAAGGCGTTTTGTTCCCGGAAATCTTACAATTGCCGGCTTCGGAAGCAGCTGTACTGCAAAGTATTATGGATGATTTGTCTGCAGTCGGTTTCGATTTGAGCAATCTGGGAGGCGGTAGCTATGCCATTAATGGTATTCCTTCGGGGATTGAAGGCCTGAATCCGGTGGAACTGGTGCGTAATATGCTGCATACGGCGATGGAAAAAGGAAGTGACGTCAAGGAAGAAATCCAAAGTATTTTGGCATTAACATTGGCTCGCGCGGCGGCTATTGTTTACGGACAGGTGTTGAGTAATGAAGAAATGGTAAGCCTTGTAGACAACCTTTTTGCCTGTCCTTCACCGAATTACACACCCGATGGGAAAACTGTTTTGACAACAATCAAGGAGGAAGATATCGAAAGATTATTCAAATAAAACAAATAATTTCATCTTTTTCTAAAACCTTTTAGTTCAGTTCGTGTTATTTAAATAGTTCAACAAAGAAAAAGATTTAAATAACCACTTAACTATTAGGTATATGAAAAAGATTCTGATGTTGCTGGCATTTGCCGGCGTTGCGTCTGTCGCTTCTGCGCAGCAGACAATGACTGTAACTGAATACGAAGTGATTCAGGTACAAGATAAATATCAAGTAATAACTAATCCTTTCTGGAGTAACTGGTTCTTCTCTGTAGGAGGTGGTGCTCAGGTGCTATATGGAAACAATGACCATATCGGCAAATTCAGAGACCGTGTTGCTCCTACATTTAATGTGTCTGTCGGCAAATGGGTAACTCCAGGTTTCGGATTACGTTTGCAATACAGCGGATTGCAGGCAAAAGGATTCACTACCAGTGAAACTGCTAATTATGTAGTAGGTGGTCCGAGAGAAGACGGCTCTTACAAACAAAGATGGGACTACATGAACTTGCATGGTGATTTGATGATTAACCTGAACGCGCTTTTCGGTGGATACAATCCGAACCGCGTATATGAAATTATCCCTTATATAGGTGCCGGTTGGGCTCATGCTTATTCTCGTCCTCACACTAATTCCGCTACTTTCAATGCAGGTATTATCAACCGCTTCCGTTTGTCGAATGCTGTTGACTTGAATCTGGAGTTGAGCGCAACAGGTCTGGAAGGTAAGTTTGACGGAGAACATGGAGGTAAACCCGATTATGATGGTATCTTAGGTGCTACCCTCGGGGTGACTTATTACTTCCCGACTCGCGGATTCCAACGTCCTACTCCACAGATTATCTCCGAACTCGAATTGAACCAGATGCGTAATCAGATGAATGCAATGGCAGCAGCTAATATGCAATTGCAGCAACAGTTGGCAAATGCACAACAACCGGTAGAAGTAGAAGATACTGAAGAAATTGTTATAACAGATACTAACATTGCTCCGCGTACCGTATTCTTCAAGATTGGTTCTGATAAATTATCTCCGCAAGAAGAAATGAACTTGTCATATCTTGCCAGCAAGATAAAAGAATCTCCGAATGCTACATACACAATCAACGGATATGCTGACTCTGCAACTGGTACTCCTGCTTTCAATCAGAAGTTAAGTTTGGAACGTGCACAGGTTGTTAAAGACTTGTTGGTTAAGAAATATGGTATCTCTGCCGATAGACTGAAAGTTGCAGCCGGTGGTGGTGTCGACAAGTTCGGTCAACCGATTCTGAATCGTGTTGTATTGGTAGAATCAGCTCAATAATACATTTGATATTGTAATATAGATGCGGCTGTTAAGTGGGCCGTATTTATGAAAGGAAAGACTTGCTCAGGTAAAGATATCCCCTTGGATACTTTACTTGGGCGAGTCTTTTTGTTTCCAATGATTTGCATATCCTATAATTTTTTGCGAATATTGCAATCAAATGCATGGGTCTTAGACATAAGTTTCTTACTTTTGAACAAAGATTCCGGTTTTTATGATTGTTACTATGAAATGTAGATACCTTCTATCTTTAGTCTTTTTATTGCATATATGGGTATGCAAGAGTAATGTTATAGATAATAGTGTCTATGATTATGGTCTCACGTTTCTGGCTCATTCTACCAATCAGGATCAGCGGACCAATCTAGATCTTACTCCTGCGGCTTCTTTGTCTTTTCCCGAGGACGGTTTCTCGGTGGGATTCGATATAAAGTTGAGAAATGAGCTGTATACTTACGGGTATGTTGTACGGGTCATAGCAGATGATTCTTCCTGCTTTGATTTTATCTCTTACCTGCTTTATTCCCGTTTTAATATTGTATTGACCGACAAAGACCGGGTGGTCAAGAATACAGAGATTGCAGATTCGGTAAAGATTGTAGCGGACAAATGGATACATGTCGATCTGCAATTCACAAAAGATCAGATTCATATTGCCGCAGACGGTATCCAGGCGGAAATCAATCATTCCCTGAGCAACTTTAAGGATATCAAGATCTATTTCGGAGGCAGTAAGCATCCTCGTTTTTTCTCTACAGATGTACCTCCTATGACCATTCGTAATATAGAACTTGTTGATTTTCAAGGTAAACTGCTTTATAAATGGGAATTGGCTGCTCATGATAAAGATGAGACTTACGATAGTGTCAGAAATAAACAGGCTTTTGTACGTAATGGTGTTTGGGAGATAGATAAACATACTAAATGGGCGGCACTAGCTTCGTTGAATGTGCGTCATATCAATCCGCAGGTGGCTTATGACGATGTGTCGGGACGTTTTTTCATAGCAGGAGGCGGTTCGTTATTTGTTTATGATGTGAAGGCGAATCGTATTGATTCGATTGCTTATAAAGGACATCCTTATATAGGAGCTTCCAGCCAGATGATTTTTGATGCCAAACGAAACAGGCTCTTGTCTTATACACCGGATTCTAACGATTTGAATGTCTATGAGTTTGACCGGAAATGCTGGACATTAGAAACTCCGGTAATGATTGATACCCGCCAGCATCATAATCGTATTATCAATCAGAAGAGAGATGAACTGATTGTTTTTGGTGGCTATGGTAATCACCGGTATAATTCACAACTGAGCAGAATAAACCTGTCTGATCCGCAGGGATGGTCGATCAGTTCCCTTGATTCCTGTCTGTTTCCGCGCTATCTAAGTGCGATGGGGGCGGAGAATGAAGACTACTTATTGATCATGGGTGGTTATGGCAATCAGTCGGGTAAGCAGGAAGAATCTCCAGGAAACTTCTATGATCTTTACCGATTGAATTTGAAAACAGGCAAATGTGCCAAGTTATGGGAGTTTGTGAATGACAGGCAGCACTTTACTTTCGGCAATTCAATGATTGTTGATACACCGTCGAATAGTGTATATGCTTTGACATATAATAATGACCGGTATAATACTTTTGTTTATTTGAGCCGGTTTGATATAGAGACCGGACAACCGGTTCAGGAAGTGATGAGTGATTCCATTGTTTATAACTTCCTCGATATTCATTCTTATTGTGATATGTTTCTGCAAAAAGAGACATCTTCTATTTATGCCGTGGTGTTGCAGGAAAAAGAGCCCGGAATATCTAAAATCGAATTTTATAAACTAGCATTTCCACCTTTGTCTAAGGAAGATATTTTGCCTCATCAGACTGGTAGAATGAAGCCAGTGATATTGATATCCGGTATTTTGGCGGGACTACTGTGCCTGATAGGAGGAAGTATATGGTTATTGCATAGTAAGAGAAAGAGAATAGTGAATGTGGCAGTCGGTCCGGTTGCTACGGAAGAAGTAAAAGACAGATCGGTCAAAGAAGAACCGACCGAACAAAAAGTATCTTCCGTTTTATTATTGGGTGGATTTCAGGTCTTTGATAAGCAAGGCGATAACATCACGGGAGATTTTACGCCTACTCTTAAGCAATTATTCTTGTTTTTACTGCTGAATACCATCAAGAACGGAAAGGGAACGACTTCTCAATGTCTGGATGAAACCTTTTGGCTCGATATGAGTAAGTCCAGTGCATCGAATAATAGAAACGTGAATATCAGAAAGCTAAGGCTGGTCATAGAGAAAATCGGAGATATCAATATTGAAAATAAGAACGGCTACTGGTATCTGAATTTGGGGAAAGACGTGACCTGCGATTATCAGGAAGTGATGAGATTGCTGGATCAGATAAAAGATAAAGATACCATTACGGACAAAAAGATAATCAATAAAATCATATCCCTGGCGAGTGCCGGCGCATTGCTCCCTAACGTCAGTGCCGAATGGATTGACGAATATAAGTCAGCCTACTACGTTCTGTTGACGGAAATACTGCTTTCTGTGGTCAACCGTTCCGATATAAAAGAAGATTCCAGGCTTTTGCTGAAAATATCAGATGTAATTCTGCTTGTTGATAATATAGACGAAGACGCTATCCGCACTAAATGCAGAGTCTTGTATCAGATGGGGCAGAAAGGTTTGTCCAAGCAAAGTTTCGATAAGTTCTGTATTGAATATGAACGTTTGCTGAATGCCAAGCCTGATTTCTCTTACGATGATATTATAAATTCACTCTAAATTAATCCTCTATTAATAATTTTCCGGTACTTTCTGTTGGTCGGTGAAGAGATAGTTCCTCATCGATAGCGAGGTATGCCTTCATCGATATTAGATCCTGTCCTCATCGGTGCCCGAAATAAATCCTTGCGATGTAAGGCACTCATTATACCATCAAATAATAATTGTTTTTTTATCATGAAACCGTCATTGATAACTAGATACTTATGCGAAAATGATGAAATGCTTTATCGCTATTAATCTAAAATTAATATGGCATTAAGGACTGGAATTCTATATTTGCTTCAGAAACGGACGGGATATCTTCCACTATGTTTCTGATGGCTTGAGCGGATCAAACTATAACCTTATAAAATGATGGAAATATGAAAAACGACACTTCTTAATTACTGCTTGGACTTACTTGTCAGAGAAAGTTTTCTTGAGATGAAAACGGTTTGAATTAATTAATGTTAATCTATAAATTATGAAAATAGGAAAGAGCAAAGATCATTTGCAAAGAGTTTTTTTAAGGTTCCTTTATTTGATAATGGGGAGCATTCTTTCTTTGGATTCTGTTATGGCGCAGGAAAACTTGAAAGTTTCTGGGCAGGTGACAGACAATAAAGGAGAAGCCATTATCGGAGCCTCAGTGAAAGTACTGAAAACGGGTACGGGGACTATTTCTGATATGGATGGTAAGTTCACTATCCAGGTTCCTGTGGGAACAGAACTAGAGATAGGATATGTCGGCTATAATCCGAAGAGAGTGAAAGTGGTGAATAAAAACTTCGTAACGATAGTCCTTGAGGAGAATGTGGTAGCATTGGGCGATGTAGTTGTTGTCGGATATGGCATTCAGAAAAAGGAAAGTTTGACGGGAGCTATCGGAAATCTGAAAGTAGATGATATCGTAAAGACCAAGGCACCTAGTTTGGCACAGGCCATTCAGGGAAAAGTTGCCGGTCTGCGGATCAGACAGGAAAATGGAGAGCCGGGTAAGTTCAGTTCCAATATCAATGTCCGTGGCTTCGGAACTCCTTTGTTTGTGATTGACGGAGTAGTGAGAGACGGTTCCAGCGAATTTCAACGGCTGAATCCGGAAGATATTGAAAGCATATCTTTCCTGAAAGATGCTACTGCCTCTATCTATGGTATGAATTCGGCGAATGGTGCCGTGATTGTTACCACCAAGAAAGGGGCTACAGGCAAACCGCGTATTACGTTGAACGCCAATGTCGGCATTACTTCTCCTACCAATGTGCCGGAGATGGCCAACGCCGGACAATATATGACCATGCGAAATGAGGCGGAAATCAATGCAGGCAGACCGGCTTATATCACAAAGGACGAATTGACCAAATGGCAGCAAGGTGCTCCCGGTTATGAGAGTGTAGACTTGTATGATGCCGTTTTCAATAAGCACGCCACACAGTTTCAGACGACTCTGTCCCTGGAAGGTGGTACCGACAAAGTAAGTTATTACGGTAGTTTCGGTTATGCCACCGATAACAGCTTGTTGAAGAATAACGCATTGACTTATGATAAATATACATTCCGTTCCAATGTCAGTCTGAAGATTACCAAAGACCTGACAGCCAGTATCAATCTTGGCGGACGTTATGATACCACCAACCGTCCCTGGTTTCCTTTCTATGATATATTTAAGAGTACGCGTGTAAATCCGCCTACTACTTCTATCTATGCCAATGACAATCCGGATTATTATAATAACTTCTCTTATGTCCCTAATCCGGCAGCTATGATCGATGCCGATTATACCGGCAGCGCTAAAGAGCGGAATAAGAATTTGCAGACACAGTTTGCATTAGAGTATAATATTCCTTATGTAAAGGGGCTGAAGGTGAAAGGTACTTTTATCTACGATTACAATAACTACGGATATAAGGCTACGCGGAAAGGTTTTAAAACATATACCTATGGCGAATATACGGGCGAGTATACAGCGGCAGATGCCAACTATCCAGCTTTACTCCAGGATAATCGCAGAGAATCGGAGCGGGTGGATATGCAGTTTCAGACAAACTATAGCAGAACGTTCGGCAACCATACCATCGGAGCTACTTATGTCTTCGAAAGACGCGAAGAGAAAGCAAACTGGATGAACGGTGAACGCAAGTTTGACTTTTTCACAATCGGTGAACTGGACAATGCACGCGAATCTGACCAAAAAGTATCCGGTTCCTCGGAACACCAGGCTTATCTTTCTCATATCGGGCGTCTGACCTATGATTATAAAGGCAAATATCTGGCAGAGCTTGCTTGCAGATACGACGGTTCTTATCGATATGCTCCGGGCAGCAGATGGGCATTCTTTCCGTCCGCTTCCGTAGGATGGAGAATTTCGGAAGAGAGCTTTATCAAAGACAACTTCAAGTTTGTCGATAATCTGAAACTTCGTTTCTCTGCCGGTCGTTCGGGGCAAGATGCCGGTGATCCGTTCCAATACTTCTCCGGTTACACGTTGAACAGTGGCGGATATGTATTCAGTCAGGGAAATTATACCAATGGAGTGGCTTCTCCTGTGATGATCAATAAGAATCTGACCTGGATTAAAGTAAATATGTATAATATTGGTATTGACTTTTCAATCTTTAACCGGCTGATCGCAGTAGAGTTTGATATTTATCAGCGTGACCGCAGCGGTCTGTTAGCCGACCGTTACGGCTCTCTTCCCAATACATTCGGTTCCAAGTTGCCACAGGAAAACCTGAACGGCGACCGTACGAGGGGTATTGAATTTACATTGACTCATACCAACAAAATCGGTGATTTCCACTACAGTGTATCCGGTAACTTTAACTTGGCGCGTACCCAACGCCGTTATATAGAGAGCGGTCCTTACAAGAGCAGTATGGAAAGATGGAGAAACCAAGCATCCAACCGCTGGGGAGATTTTATCTGGGGGTATCAGACGGACGGACGTTTCCAGAACTTTGACGAGATTAATACATATCCGATTCAGAATGGGGATAACGGAAATTCCAAGGAACTTCCCGGTGACTACATCCTGAAAGACGTAAACGGTGATGGAGTAGTGAATGATCTGGACAAGACTCCTTTGTTCTGGTCCGGCAGCCCGTTGATTCACTATGGTTTCAATGTAGAAGCGTCCTGGAAGAACTTCGACTTCTATGCTCTTTTCCAAGGTTCTGCCCTGTACACGGTGCAGTTTGATGAGGTATACGCAAAGATGCTCTGTTTCAAGGGTGGCAATACCCCCGAATACTTCTACGACCGTTGGCATCTGTCCGATCCGTATGACTCGAACAGTGAATGGATACCGGGAGAATGGCCGGCCATCCGTCTGGAGCAGGACATGGGATCGTTCTATACGAGGGATTCGCAGATATGGCGTAAGAACGCTTCTTATCTGAGACTGAAAACAATTGAGATCGGCTACACCTTCAGTCCCCGACTGATGCATAAACTGGGTATCGGTAGTTTAAGAATCTATGCGAACGGAAATAACCTGTTTACTATCTGTGACCCGTTTGTAAAGGCATTCGATCCGGAAAAGATTGAAGGAGACTATAGTGCCGGATTGAATTATCCTCTAAATAAGAGCTTTAACTTTGGATTGACCTTGAACTTTTAAAGAAGATGATTATGAAAATATATAGTTGTTTATTATTGGGAGCCATGTTTCTGCTGGGCGGATGTAGCGATTTGCTTGATATCGATCCGAAGAATAAAATTCCGGCGGATGAATTGTTCTCCACTCCAGAAGGGGTACAGGCACATATGGCCAATCTGTATGGTCGTTTGCCTATCGAAGATTTTACCTATTCACCGAATCGCGGCTTCAATGTGGGAGTCGGTACGGATGTGAATAATGCCGGTTTTATGGCTGCTCATTTTTGTGATGAGGCTATCCATCCGGAGTACAATGACTTTGGAGAAGAGTGGTTCGATTATTGGGAAGACGGTTATAAACTCATTCGTGATTTAAACAGTCTGTTGGTTACTATTCCTACACTGACCAGTATTACCGAACAGCAAAAGAATGAGATCAATGCGGAAACTCATTTCCTGAGAGCTTATACCTATTTCGCCTTAGCCAAAAGATACGGTGGGGTACCTATCATTAAAGAACCGCAGGAGTATAACGGTAATATCGAAGAACTGCGTGTCCCCAGAAATACGGAGAAAGATACTTGGGACTTTGTTCTGGAAGAATGTGACCAGGCAGTATCGCTTTTTGGAGATGCGAATGAGGATGATGTGTTGAGAGCGAACAAATGGGTAGCATTGGCGCTGAAGTCAAGAGCCGCTCTGTATGCTGCTTCCGTTGCCAAGTTTACTCATCAGCCTTATGTCTCTTTCTCAGGTCCGGCTGTTGACCAGAAGCTGGTAGGTATAGAAGTTATATCGGCCGATCATTATTATGATGAATGTATATCAGCCTCACAGGAAATCATGAATAGCGGTAAGTTCGGTCTTTACAAACCTTCCCCCGCTACTCCGGAAGAAGCGACAACCAACTATCAGAAGCTATTTGAACAGCCTTTCCAATGCCTGGACGGACTGAAAGAGCCTATCTTCATGAAAGCCTATGCTGCAAATACCATTTTGGCACATAACTATGATGTCTGGTTCAGCCCCCGTCAGATGATCCTCGACCCGAATCTCTATCCCGGTCGTATGAATCCGACACTAGATTTTGTCGATTCTTTTGAAGATTATACGGATGATGGAACCGGAACACCCAAACCGATCAGCACGCGTGTGGATGGAAATGAAAGTGATTATAATGGATTTAACCTATCCACTCGATACCTGTCTTTCCCGATAGATAAACCTTACCAGGCATTTGCAGGTCGTGATGCCCGTTTGAATGCGATGGTGTTATTCCCGGGACAGAACTTTGGGAGTACGAAGATCATTATCCAGGGTGGCCTGGTAAAAGCTGACGGTTCCGGTTATCATTACAGGACTCAGGCTTCGGAGAAGGGGCAGGATGGTCTGATCTATTATACTTACGGAGCGGAGAAAAGCACGGAATATTCAGGATTCGATCCGACTTTGGGACACTATACCCGCAGCGGGTTTCTGTTTAAGAAGTTCTTGCAGATAGAAAATCCGGTTGAGCAGGCATGGAGTAAAGGTACACAGCCTTGGATCGATTTCCGTTATGGGGAAATTCTTCTCAACTATGCAGAAGCCGTTATCGAAAAGACAACCTCTACTTCTGCTGAAAAACAGGCTGCACAAGACGCTTTGAATGCGATCCGCAAAAGAGCGGCTCACAAAGATGACATTGCATTAACTCAAACGAATGTTCGCAAAGAACGTTTTGTCGAGCTGGCATTTGAAAACAAGCGCAGATGGGATTTGTCACGTTGGAGAACTTTCCATAAGGAATTTGAAAACCGAGTGAGAAAGGGACTTGTACCTTTCCTTGACCTGCGGACAAATCCTGCGCATTATGTATTTGTACGTGTCAATCCGTTGGGCATTGAATCAAAGACCTTTGATTATAGCTGGTATTATAAGAGTATCCCGGGTACGGGGGCTAATGGTCTGGTACAGAATCCTTAATTAGTATATTCTAAAATATAGATTAGATATGAAAAAGCTTCTATTTTTATTATGTGTTGTAGTAGCAGGCAGTATGTTTTACTCTTGCGAAAAAGATAATCTCGAAGGGCCGGACGCAATCTTTGCCGGTGAACTGAGAGACCGGAA
Organism: Bacteroides luhongzhouii; assembly: GCF_009193295.2. Classification (NCBI taxonomy): domain Bacteria; kingdom Pseudomonadati; phylum Bacteroidota; class Bacteroidia; order Bacteroidales; family Bacteroidaceae; genus Bacteroides; species Bacteroides luhongzhouii. The sequence continues at coordinate 2,263,404 of NZ_CP059973.1, forward strand.
GACCGGAGAACTCATTCAACAGGAGATATCGGACGGTTCCCGTGTTTATTTCATCGAACAGGGGTGGGGAGATAATCCTCCTGTTCAGAATATGGTCGTTAAAAAAGACGGAACGTTTTATAACGGTATGATCTTCTCCGGTAATTATAAAATCATCCTGAATCGTGGGAACTACGTTCCTTTGGATACCCTGGATATGAAAATAAAGCCGGGAAAGAATTATCAGGTCTTCGAAGTGAATCCCTATCTGCGGATCATTGAACCGGAAATATCTGTGATCGGAAGAAAGGTAGTGGCGAAATTCAAACTGGAGCAGGTGACCAGTAACGAGGTCTATCGCATTTCGTTGTTTGCACACTCTCACATTGATGTATCCAACAAGCTGAATATTGTCAACCGGACAGAAGAACTGAACCGTTCTATTATCGATGGTGAGGCCTTCGAACTGTCTATCAATCTGGACGACTACACTTCTACGCTGGTTCCGGGCAAGAGTTATTATTTCCGGATCGGCGCACAGTCTCACGGAAGCGAGACAAAGTACAATTATTCGGCATCTGTACAGTTGGACATTTAGCATAAAAACGGAAAAGCCATGAGAAAATATTTACAGTTGGTATTCCTTGCGGTCTCTGTCTTTTGTTCAGAGATATTGTTGGCAGAATCTCGTGATCCGGTCCGGATACTGGATTTGAGGACGCTCAATGAACTTGATCTGAAAGAACAGGAGAAGGCGGAGCAACTATGGGACATTATGCATACGACAGCTACCTTGCAAGGCATTGTGAATCGGAATAGTCCGCGATTGTACATTCGCTATGTCAAGAACGGGCAGGGAGAGAATGTCGATGATTATTGGTGGAATAAATACCGTCAGGAAGGACAGTGGCTGGCGGGACGTGATACGGTAGCTTACACCGAACTGTCGGATGTCGTGACCGTTTTCAGAAAAGAAATACGCGGAGTGGTTGTTTATGACTCAAAAGTAGCATCTACCAGTAATATTGCTTCATCTGTGGCGGGAATCGAGAATCTGATAGCTGTGCGCTATGACATTTCTCCCAATAGTCTCTATACCCGTTTGGTGCTGCAAGGACCGAAGCTGGCTGTGAAATGCTGGCTGGTGAACAAAGATGGTTCTTCTCTTTTCACGGGCAAAGGAAAGATTGCCGGAACCGGTCAACCTTCGACAGGATCTCTGAAAATCGATCCCTATGTATGGTTTATAGAGAAATACCTGAAGAAAGGATTATGCAATACGGAGTACGCTGCTTATTACATCGACCAGTTCTGGCGTACCGATCCTACCCGGACGGTAACGAACCATCACCAGTTGACCAATCATGACTTTTTTGTCAGCAAGAAAGCTTTCTTCTTTGACCTTTCTCCTTGGGGAGACGAGCCGGCGACAGATGATCCGACACAAAAAGAAGGATTGGACTTGCAGATACTGGAAACTTTTCTGCAAGAAGCCTATAAGCAAAATAAAGGAAAGAAATTCTGCTATGTCGGAGGTTTCCCGAGCTGGATTTATAAATATACGCAGCATGCCGGTGGAAAGCATGAAGATGTAGCTACCGAGTGGGAATTTTCTCGTATTATCAGTGCTTATAACGCCTTTAAGGATGCCGATGCCATCGGACTGGGAGCATTGGCTAACTCCTCCTTCTGGCAGCATTTTCCTCTTCAGGAAAAGTATCCCCAAAAGTGGGTGACACATCAGGAACTTATGGACAGAGGCTATCTGAACAGTGACGGAACAATCAACTTCCAGGGACGGAATTTTATCCTCTTCTATGTAGGCGATTATGATTCCTCCTCCTGGATTGCTCAGACTACCCCTTTCCTGTGGGACGAACCCAGCCGGGGAGAAGTGCCTTTGATGTGGTCTGTCAGTCCTGTACTTGCAGAACGCGTTCCGATGGTGATGCATAATTATCGGGTGACGGCTACTCCGAATGATTATTTTGCCGCTGCCGACAATGGTGCCGGATATTTAATGCCGGGTATGTTGCAAGCGCCCCGGCCGGTGTCCGGATTGAAAAGTGGATTGAGTGCATGGGCAAAGCATTGCAGCAAGTATTATCAGAAGTGGGGATTGACCATTACAGGATTTGTGATCGACGGCGAAGCCCCCGGACTGGATTCAGACGGATTGGACTGTTACGCATCGTTCAGTCCGAATGGAATAGTTCCGCAGAAGATGCCTTTGACATTGCTGCACAATGATATGCCGGTGATCCGGGCAGATTATGATATTGTAGATCATGATTACCGCAAGGCAACGGATGTGATTGTGGAAAGAGTAGAGAAACGTCCGGTTCCTTTCCATTGGTTCAGAGCCATATTGAAATCACCTTCCTGGTATAAAGGGATTTGTGATGAATTGAAACAGCGGCATACGAATATTGAATTGCTGGATGCACCGACATTTTTTGAACTCTATCGTATCTATCTGAAGCAACATCCGGATGCTGCTGCCGGAAAGATAACGATGAACTAACTAAATTAATGAACAGACATATTCATATAGAATGATGATGAACAGATTGAATATAAAAAGAACAGTCGGCTCCTGTTTGATGGCGATGGCGTTTTTTTCGTGTACCCATACGGATCAGACGCCCGTGAAGGACTTTGTCGATTATGTAAATCCATATATTGGCAATATCAGCCATCTGCTGGTGCCTACTTACCCAACCGTACATCTGCCGAACTCGATGCTCAGAGTCTATCCGGAAAGGGAAGACTATACATCGGACAGGGTAAACGGCCTTCCGGTGGTGGTGACCAGTCATAGAGGCAGCTCGGCTTTTAACCTGAGTCCGGTGCAGGGAGAGGTATCCCGACCGATTGTATCTTATTCCTATGATTTGGAGAAGATTACCCCCTATAGTTATTCCGTATACCTGGATGAGGCTGATATACAGGTTGAGTATGCTCCTTCACATCAGGCCGGTATTTATCATATCTGTTTTGGGACGGAAGGTGATAATGCTCTGGTGGTAAATACGAAAAACGGAAAGCTGGTCGCTGAAGAAAAAGGAGTCAGTGGCTATCAGATTATTGACAACACTTCTACCAAAATCTATCTGTATCTCGAAACTAGTCAGCCACCTTTACGCAAAGGAGTACTGGCAGATGGAAAAGTTGATATGGAAAGTAAGGAAGGCAGTGCCATCGCTTTGTTTTATGGAAGCGAGAAGAACCTGAATCTACGTTATGGAATTTCCTTTATCAGCGCCGAGCAGGCAAAGAAGAATCTGCAACGTGACATCACCACCTATGATGTAAAGGCAATGGCGGATGTTGGACGCAGAATATGGAACGAGACATTGGGCAAGATTGTGATAGAAGGCGGTTCGGAAGACGAAAAAGAAATCTTCTACACTTCCCTTTATCGTACCTATGAACGCATGATCAATCTTTCGGAAGACGGGAAGTATTACAGTGCTTTCGATGGCAAGATTCATGAAGATGGCGGAATACCTTTTTATACAGATGACTGGATATGGGATACTTACCGGGCTACACATCCGTTGCGTATCTTGATAGAACCGCAGAAGGAACTCGATATGATTCGTTCATATATCCGGATGGCGGAACAGTCGGACAGAAGATGGATGCCTACCTTCCCCGAGGTGACTGGAGACAGCCACCGGATGAATGGCAATCATGCAGTGGCAGTTATTTGGGATGCTTATTGCAAAGGATTGAAAGACTTTGATCTGGAGGCTGCTTATGAAGCCTGCAAGGGAGCGATCACAGAGAAAACATTGTTGCCTTGGCTGAGATGTCCGTTGACGGAGCTCGATGAGTTCTATCAGGAAAAAGGATTTTTTCCTGCACTGAACCCTGGCGAAGAAGAGACTTGCAAGGCTGTTCATTCGTTTGAGAGGCGGCAAGCGGTTGCGGTTATGTTGGGTAACTGTTACGATAATTGGTGTCTGGCGCAGATAGCCAAGACATTAAACAAGACCGATGACTATAAGAAGTTTATGCGGATGTCTTATACGTACCGGAATGTTTATAATGCGGAAACGGGTTTCTTCCATCCCAAGAACAAGGACGGAAAGTTTATCGAACCGTTTGACTATCGTTATTCGGGAGGACAGGGGGCACGTGACTATTATGGTGAAAACAACGGTTGGATCTATCGTTGGGATGTGCAGCACAATCCGGCGGATTTGATTGTCTTGATGGGTGGACAGGCTTCATTTATCGAGAGATTGAATCAGACATTCAATGAACCGTTGGGACGAAGCAAGTTTGATTTCTATCATCAGTTGCCGGACCATACCGGTAATGTCGGCCAGTTCTCTATGGCAAATGAGCCTTGTCTGCATATTCCTTATTTGTATAACTATGCCGGTCAGCCGTGGATGACACAGAAAAGGATTCGCGTTTTGCTGAACCAGTGGTTCCGTAATGACTTGATGGGCGTCCCCGGTGATGAAGACGGAGGTGGAATGACCGCATTTGTGGTATTCTCCATGATGGGCTTTTATCCGGTAACTCCCGGTTCTCCAACCTATAATATCGGCAGTCCGGTATTCCAATCCGCAAAGATGGAGGTAGGTGACGGACATTTTTTCGAGATCATAGCGGAGAATTATGCACCGGACCATAAGTACATCCAGTCGGCTACCTTGAATGGAAAGCCGTGGAATAAGCCGTGGTTCAGCCAGTCGGATATTCAAAACGGCGGACGTTTGGTTTTGCAGATGGGAGATAAGCCCAATAGGAAGTGGGGAACAGCTTCGGACGCCGTGCCGCCTTCTTCAGAGAGTTTGCCGGAATAAAGTCATAATAATATTAAAATCTAAAATATAACACAATGAAAAAGATGATTGTACTCACCAGTCTATGGTCGTTTTTATTTATCTTTTCCTTTTCAATGTTCGGTTGCAGCGAGGATGACGATGAATTTGGCACAACGACCGAAAGAGGAAATGAAGTCCGTACTCCCCGTGTGGAGGAGATCAATGGAAAAGCAGTGGTCACCTGGATTGATCCTTATATTACGGATATCAAGGAGGTGCAGGTAAAAGATTTGCAGACTAATGAGCAGCAGACGGTTGCCAAAGGAGTGCAGAGCGCAGAATTTGCGATTACGGACAATAGCCTGTTGTCCTACCGATATGAAATGAAAGTTGTCAGAACGACCGGAGAGGTGTCTGCCGGAGTGACTGCCCGTTTGGTGAAGAACTGGGCACAAAAGTTGCATCCTTTGATGGATTATCATAGTGATGCGACTCCTCAAAGTGGTATGTTCTTTAAGAATCAGCCGGTGGCGAAAGTGAATGTGTTCGATATTCGTGATGACGAAAATATATCGAAGCTGACTACCGCTGTTATGCAGGGAGTGATTAACCAGGAACAGGCACTGACTTATCTGATTTGGTTACAGCAGGATTTGACACAGCTGGATGATGCTGAAGTGCAGTATGAAATGCAGCCTTTGGCGAATACTTCCCGCAACAGAGGTTTTGCGGCATTATATAATATGTACAAGGACCGCTTCAACTGCCTGGTAGTCTGGGATGAGAATCAGCCTTGGTCATGGAGTATGGCACAGATGATTTCATCGCAGGAGAAAGGCATTCCGGTTACGGAATCCATGAGAAAGTTCATAGAGGACGAGCTGGGAACAGGAGATCTGGAAATAAGGGATATACGTAACCAATGGTCGTCAAAGGCAGAAGCTTATGGCTGGGCGATAGCGCACTATGCCGGCAAATGCCATCCGAAGCTAACCTTCTCCGGTGGATTGAGGAGTGACTATAAAGATAATCCGTGGAGAATGTACGATTACGTAGCTGCTTCTAAAGGCTTTGTCTTCTGGTTAGACGACTCTAATGGAGATGACAAACAGATCATGGATAATATCTTCAATAGCGGATCTTATCCGGTAGGTTCCTCGGTATTTGGTTATGGAATGAATGCCAATGGCGACGAACTGAACAAGATTACCAACATTCATAATGCAGGATTTGTGGTGAGTGACTATTATGCGAATGGCAGCTACTGGTGCAGTTTCCCAAGCAAAGCCTTCCAGCAGCGTAAAGGGATAGCCGGAGAAGTGAAGTCGGGTAAGATATACGTCGCTATCAGTCTGAGTGACGGAGACAATGTTCAGTTCGATGCAAATTCTCTTTATCAGATATTCAAGGAAGGAAAGCGTAGAGGCGAAGTCCCGGTAGGAGTGACTTTGGCGGCAGGCTTACAGGAATTAAATCCGAAGTTGCTTGAATTCTACTATAAGAATATGACTTCGAACGATGAGTTGACGGCAGGACCTTCCGGTTTCCAGTTTATCTATGGGGATTATTATGCGCAGAGCGGTAAGTATGCAGAATGGCTGGAAATGAACAAGAAGTGGTTATCCACTGCCGGTTTCCACACGGCGCATCTTTGGAATACAGACGAGCAGATGTATTTCGAACAATACATGAAGAGCAAGGCTGTCGATGCGATCATGGACGGATCTAACCGGACGCATACCACAGGTTCATCCTACAAATTGGTAGATGGTGTGGTGCGTATCGATCAGGGGACTATGTGCCGCAATAATGGAGACGTATACCGTGATCTGATGTCTGTATCTCCCAGCCCGCGGCGTCCTTTATTCCGGCATGTATATCTGTTGACCAACTATTACGGATTTGAAGGAAATAAAGTGGTGGTGTACGAGAGACTGATCAAGGAACTCGAACGGGTTGAACAGGACTGCCCGGATACGTATGAATTTATGCTCCCGATGGATTTGGCCGCTTCTATCAGGAAGTACATAGAAGAAGGCGGTATTTATTAAAGGAATTATAAACGAATCTAAAACAAGTGAGATATGAAAAATAGATATAGTATCCGGTTACTGGTTATAGCCTTTCTTTCGGTTTTCGCTATGGGTATCTGCTACTCATGTTCGGATGATGACGGAGAAGGGGTGAAGGTATATGAGTATCGTGAACAGATAGGCAGGAAGATAAAAGTGTTGACCGACCTGCAGGCCGAATCCCAGTTCGGACTTCGGGAAGGAATGTATCCTGAAACAAGCCGGACGATTCTGGAAGATGCGATAGCCAAGCTGAAAGATTTCCTTCAGACGATAAAAGAAGCGGGAGTGGCGGAAGCTCAGATTCCCGAAGAGACAGCCAGACTACTGAAAGAATCGGACGAAAAGATAGCCGAGTTTAAGGCGACTGTCCGGACGGAAGACTTACTGGTTCCGGCAGAGCTGGAAGTAAGCGGGAAGAATGGCGGATATATTGACTTTGGCGCTCATCCGGAATATTCCACATTCGGTGAAGTTGGCAAGCAGGCGTTTACTGTTGAGTTTTGGGTAAAGCTGAAGGATGTAGAAGGCTTCTTCTATCTGATTTCTACCTTTACGGATGATGATACGAACAATCACGAGCGCAAAGGCTGGTGCGTGAATAGCTATAACTATGGTGGCAACAACATGCGTATGACATACGGAATGGGCTTTAATGACCTGATGGAACCTGCCTTCGGATTTAGCACCGTTAATGAGTGGGTACACCTGGCTGTGGTGACGGATGAAACCGGAGTAGACGGCGAGATGAATGGAGGCAGACCTGTCATGACCAAAATGTATATGAACGGTGAACTGAAACTTTCGACCACTTCTCATCAGGATGCTTCCAAACCGTACGCTTCTAACGACAGCAATGTCCCGATGGTGGCATTTGGCGGTATGAGTGCCACAGGCAACCGTATCAGTGATAAGGGGGCTAACGGAAGTATGAAACACCTCCATATCTGGCGTGCCGCCAAGACACAAGATGAAATCCGCCGGGTGATGGAGCATCCGGAGAATGTGACGGGCGAAGAGGACGATCTGGTTTGCGGATGGACTTTCGCGAAGATGGCGCTTGACGACCAAGAGATTAAAGACCTGACCGGAAAGTATACGGCAAAGCTGATCGGAGATTATAAGTGGATTGAATTAGAATGATACGAAACAGAAAATACAGGATAGATATGAAAAATAACTATTTATATAATTGGGTAGCGATAGTGTTTATGATGCTTCAGATGCTGTCATTTACTTCTTGTTCTGATGATGACAATAACGGTTGGCCGACGGAAACGGACAAAACCGAAATCTTCATAGAACGTTTCTGTACATTGGTGACTAACCTGACTGCACTGCGGGACGGAGCTACGTATGGCGAACAGAAAGATAACTATCCGGTATCCAGTAAAGTCATGCTGGATGATGAGATTGCTTATTTGGAGGAAACGATTGCTAAACTGAAAGAAGGAAACAAAAAGTTGGCGGACAGTGAAGCCGACCGTATAATCCGTGAAGCTGACCAGATAGAGAAAAACTTCAGAGCGACCAGACGTACCGAAGATTTCTTACCGATTGCCGCCGAACTGTTGGTCAACGGAAAGAATGGCGGATACATTGATTTTGGTGTTCATCCGGAGTATTCAGCTTTCGGCGAACAGGGACAACAGGCATTTACAGTCGAGTTCTGGGTGAAACTGACAGATGTGGACGAATATCTCAATAGCTTTGTATTCTTGCTTTCCACCTTCACGGATGATGATACGAAAGATCACGAGCGTAAGGGATGGGCGGTAAACAGTCACTTCGGCAGATTACGTATGACGTATGGTATAGGTTATAGTGACTTGTTTGAGCCGGGCTTCTCGTTCAATACACTAAATCAGTGGGTTCATGTGGCAGTTGTTACTAACGAGAATGGAGTGGACGGAGAAATCAGAGACGGCATTCCGGTGATGACAAAGATCTACGTCAACGGTCAGTTGATGCTGTCGGAAAGAGGTCGGGATGACCGTTTGCCATACACTCCGAATGATAAGGAAGTGGCTATGGTTGCCTTTACCGGACTCAGTGCAACTGCCAACCGTATCGGAGAAAAAAGCACCAATGGATGTATGCGTCATCTGCATATCTGGAAATCAGCGAAGACAGAGGCCGAAATACAACATCTGATGGATACTCCGGAATCCGTGACAGGAAGTGAATCGGATCTGGTATGCGGATGGACATTGAATAAGACTGTTTCGGATAACAATAACATCAAAGATCTGACGGGCAAATTCTCAGCCAAGCTGATCGGAGATTTTCAATGGGTAGAGAATAGATAATTGTTTTACGAACCGGGTAGTTCCCAAGGCCGTCGGATGGCTGGCTTTGGGGCTACTTTTTTAAACAAACGAACATGAGAAAAGAACTTGTTTTTGTTTTATTGGCATTGTTTCTGTGTGCCGGCTGTAACGGCAACAAAAAGAAAATGAACGGTGAACACGATTCGGAAGCGGTAAACATTACGTTGGATGACCATACGATTAGTTTTTATTATAACTGGTATGGAAATCCGTTAGTGGATGGAGAAATGAAGCACTGGATGCACCCGATAGCCCCTGCTCCGGGACATTCAGGAGATGCCGGTGCCATATCCGGACTTAATGATGACATCGCCTGCAATTTCTATCCGGAACTCGGAACGTATAGCAGCAATGATCCTGAAATCATCCGGAAACATATCCGGATGCATATAAAAGCGAATGTCGGCGTACTGTCTGTCACTTGGTGGGGGGAAAGCGATTATGGCAACCAAAGTGTGTCTCTCCTGTTGGATGAGGCTGCCAAAGTTGGGGCAAAGGTGTGCTTTCATATAGAGCCTTTTAATGGACGCAGCCCGCAAACGGTAAGGGAGAATATTCAATACATAGTGGATACTTATGGTGATCACCCGGCTTTTTACCGTACGCAGGGCAAACCTCTTTTCTTTATCTATGATTCTTATCTGATCAAACCTGCCGAGTGGGCGAAGTTGTTTGCTGCCGGAGGAGAGATAAGTGTGCGTAATACCAAGTACGACGGTCTTTTTATTGGTCTGACATTGAAGGAAAGCGAGTTGCCCGACATTGAGACAGCGTGTATGGATGGCTTTTACACTTACTTTGCCGCAACAGGTTTCACAAATGCTTCTACTCCGGCCAACTGGAAATCCATGCAGCAATGGGCAAAAGCACATCATAAATTGTTTATTCCGAGTGTCGGCCCGGGATATATTGATACCCGGATTCGTCCTTGGAACGGAAGTACCACCCGCGACCGTGAAAATGGAAAATATTACGACGATATGTATAAAGCTGCCATAGAAAGCGGTGCTTCTTATATCTCAATTACGTCTTTCAACGAATGGCATGAAGGAACTCAGATAGAGCCGGCTGTCTCAAAGAAATGCGATGCTTTTGAATATTTGGATTATAAACCATTGGCTGATGATTACTATTTGATAAGAACTGCTTATTGGGTAGATGAATTCCGAAAAGCAAGATCTGCTTCGGAAGATGTTCAATAATAAAGAATAGAAAAGCGATTTCAGCATTCAGCGATTCTCTGTAATCGCTTGCTGGAAAGGAAAAGCGGCTGAAAGCGAACCCTGAAAAGAGAGATTCATACTTTCAGCCGTCTTTTTTATATCCGTTATTTGGGTTATCTCTTCTGGTATTTTTATTTCATTTTAGTTTATTTGACAGGCTGATAATCTCTGGATTTTCCGTAAAATCCGGGAGCAGGCACATATATCGGTTGGTTGGGTATGCCGATATTCAGCAGCTTGCCTTCCTTGCGGAGCCGACGAATATGAATCATGGCTGTGGAGCGTACCATCCCCGTGATTCTTTGGAAGTCGGAACGTTGCATAATCTGATGATCGGTGAAATACTCTTTCAGTCGCATGTCTATCTCTATTTCCGATAATTTGGCGGAATGTTTGACCCGCTTCATTTGCTTTATTTTTATAGTTCCGACAGATTGTTTCAACCTTTTGTCCGAACGGAATTGTATCGCTTTCAATTTCACTTTCGAATTTTTGCGGGGAGTATCAGCGGATATTTCCTCGGTGGCGGTCAACGTAGGGTAGAAATAACCGATGCCATCCAGGTGCACCTGTCTGCCTTCTCCCAGCTCTTCTCCCATTACTTGCGAGAGAGCGTCCAATACGGCAGTCACGTCTACTTCGTTCAGTGTGCAGCGCGCTTGGATTCTACTTCTGAGTTCTTCCGTATCTACCTGTCCGTTGGCGATGATGCGCGGATGGAATCTTTTCTTCTTGGGTTTGTCCGGTGATAACGGATTCTCGTACCAGTCAAATAATATAGCCATAGTTCTTTTCTTTTATAGATGTACTTCTGTTCTGTTTCTCCTATAGTTCTTTGTGGTTGTTCTTCCTTTAAATGCACAAGCTAATCTCAATCAGCTTATACGCTAACTAAAGTTAGCGTATAAGATAACAATGGATAGCTTATCGGCTAACCTTAATTAGCTTATGCATTTTCTTGTTGCAAAGATACAACACAAAGGCTTGCTAACCTAATAATAAAGGCTTTATTTCATAAATGCAATTAGTTAAGGACAAACTTGCAATCGGCTTGCAAACCGCTATCGGGCGGTTGTATATTTGGCATACGAAAACATTAAAATAACAACAAAAATATGATGGAAAAAGTAACAAAATTGTTCTCTATGTTGAGGAAGGTGTGGAGAACTGGAATGAAAAAAGAGACTGCTTTTGCAGGAACGGAAACGAACGGGCTGAAAATGAACGGACCGAAAAAAGTAGAGGGAGGACTGTCTGTCCCGGAAGAGATACAGCCGGAAGTAGTGGAAAAGCCGGAATCTTCGGCATTATTTTTGGGGGCGGATTTGCCGCTATCTAAACCGGATAGTAAGAAAAGCGGCTCTGCCTGCTTGACGGAGCAGGTAAACGATTTTTTGCGTACACGGTATGATTTCCGTTATAATCTCTTGACGGAAGAAACGGAATTCCGGCCGTTGGATGATGCAGGTAAAGCAGTCGGGCTTTTTCAGCCGGTGAGCAAACGTGATTTGAACACCTTTTGTATGGAAGCTCATGCAAAGGGAATTAGTTGCTGGGATAAGGACGTGAGTCGCTATATTTATTCTACCCGTATTGCCGAATACCATCCTTTCCGGCTCTATATGGACGAATTGCCCGTTTGGGATGGCATTGATCGCGTCACTCCGTTGGCATTGCGCGTTTCCGACTTACCTCTGTGGGTACGCGGCTTTCATACGTGGCTTTTGGGAGTTGCCGCCCAATGGTCGGGAAAAACAGGGATTCATGCCAATAGTGTAGCTCCCATCCTCGTAAGTTCGGAACAGGGACGGTTGAAGTCTACTTTCTGCAAGTCGTTGATGCCTGCGGCTTTGCGGCACTACTATATGGATAATCTCAAACTGAATTCGGAGGGGAAGGCCGAGCGTCTTATGGCGGAAATGGGATTGATCAATCTTGATGAATTTGATAAATATGCTGCGGGTAAGATGCCCCTATTGAAAAATCTGATGCAGATGTCGAGCCTGCATATTTGTAAGGCATATCAGAAAAACTATCGTGACTTGCCGCGTGTCGCTTCATTTATAGGCACTTCCAATCGCTATGATTTGTTGACTGACCCTACGGGCAGCCGTCGTTATCTTTGCGTGGAAGTCGTAAAACCGATTGATTGCGAGGGCATAGAACATGAGCAACTTTTTGCCCAGCTGAAAGCTGAATTGGAACAGGGAATTCCTTATTGGTTCAATAAGGAACAGGAACGGGAATTGCAACGGCACAATGTGTCTTTTTATCATGCCTGCCCTGCTGAAGATGTTTTTAACAGCTGTTTTCGCATAGCTTTGCCGGAAGAAGAATGTTTACATTTATCCGCAGCGGAGATATATAAGGAATTGAAGAAAATGAATTCAGCCGCATTGAGAGGTTTTAATCCGAACCAGTTTGCACGAGTATTGACGAAGATGGGAGTGGGGCGGAAACATACGGAGTATGGAAATGTATATTCGGTGATACGCCGCTGATGGAGTCTAAGATTTGTAAAACTGAAACGGCTGAAAGCAATATTTTTTACTTTTGCGGTTCGCTTTCAGCCGGAATGCCGATGGATAAGAGGTTTCAGAGCGGCTGAAGAGGCTGGAAGCTAAATCTTGCGGAAGAAGTCGTTTTCAGCCGCAACTATCATTCTTGTTGTAGAAAGGCAGTCCTACCCGTTCTATATGTTCACCTATTGGAGTGTTCCTGTTTTTATTGTAATCAATAACATCTACTTTATATAATAATCCCAAATCTTCTATTTGAATATGAATGTCCATTAGCTGGTCAAAAGAAATATCATTACCTATCGCAGCCAAATCTATATCGGAACCTTCCGAATATGTACCTTTAGCTCTGGAACCGAAGATTAGAACTTTTTCTATGTTAGCGTGTTTGCGAAACACACTGCAAATATCCGATATGACAGTATTGCTTAGTCCGTACATGATTAAAATAGTGTATTCATTTCCGTTCTTAATTTTTCTTCATTAAGTTTGGTGTCCAGTTGTTTTAAAAGAAGAGAGTATTCCTCGTATATTTTTCGCGCAATTTGTATGGCATCTCCCTCATTATAGGTGTGGGAGGTCGTGACTCGTGCTTTTGCCATACGTCGCCAACCGTCGTGATCAGAAATTAACCCGTCTTCGAAAGCTTGTTGGAGAGTGCCGTTGGGATCTTGTACAAATTCATACCCTTTAAATTTTAAGAAATCCTGAAGAACTTCCATCCAAGTTCAAAAGTATATTCGAATCGTTGGATTAACCCTTCCATTTCCAATTCTGATAAACTATCCGGTTGTATACCTGATTCTGTTATATCCAGGATTCTTTTATTTGCACGATGAAAGCTATCATATCGTTGTAACCAGCGTATATCTTGTTCCATATAAGTATCTTGTTTTTAAGTAAGGAGTTTCTTTATTGCAAAAATACGTATACTATCGGGAAAGACAAAGCTAAAACATTGATTCTTTTAGTTTTTTATTGTAATTATTCCATGCTGCTATTATGTAATTTCCTATATTTGTAATATTGAATCAAATACAAAATACTATGGGAGATTTGAATAGTGTATATCCGCTACTCGGTATAGTAATACTTATTGTTTTGTTATGCCGGTTCGATGGTCGGTTCACGAAGATAGAGAAAGAGCTTGATGTAATAAAAAAACAGATGGACGCTCTTTTGAAGGGGCAGGCGAAAATGGCTGTAGGTGATAGGGAATCAAGTGAGGAGACGCCTGAAAAAGTAGTAGCAGAAGTCTTGCCAGAAGAAAAATTGGTTGAAGAAGAGTCGGTTGTTCGAGAACCAAGTACAATGGTTGAGGCTGTGGTTGCTGATAAATTGCAAGATGCTTCGGAATCTGCCCAAGAATCTATTCAAGAAGAAATTATTGAAAATATCCCAGTGATGGATACCGTTCGGGAAGAGTCTACAATGTCTCCAGAACCGATTCATGTGGCGCCGGCTACTCCGGAACCACCAAAGAAACAAATCAATTACGAGAAGTTTATCGGTGAAAACCTTTTTGGAAAGATTGGTATTCTCATATTTGTGATAGGGGTGGGCTTCTTTGTGAAGTACGCCATTGACAAGAACTGGATAAACGAAACTTTCCGTACGGTGCTTGGTTTCCTGACCGGAGCCGCATTGCTGGTTGTTGCCGAACGGTTGCAGAAGAAATATCGTACATTCAGTTCGTTACTTGCCGGTGGTGCTTTCGCCGTGTTCTATCTCACGGTTGCTATCGCATTCCATTATTATCATATCTTCTCGCAGACTGTGGCGTTTGTCATTCTGATAGCCACTACTATATTTATGTCTGTTTTATCTGTGATATATGACAGGCGTGAGCTGGCTATTATTGCACTTGTCGGCGGATTTTTAGCACCTTTCATTGTGAGTAGCGGTGAAGGAAGTTATCAAGTTCTGTTTACTTATGTGAGCATTTTGAATTTGGGGATGTTCGGGCTTTCCATCTGCAAAAAGTGGAGCGAGCTTCCGATAATCTCCTTTGTCTTTACTTGTCTGATAATGGCTAGTTTCTTATTGTTGAGCTATTCTTCCCGTTCTACGGTCATTTCGGGACATTTGTTGATGTTTGCCACCCTGTTCTATTTTATCTTTTTGCTTCCTGTGTTTTCCATTCTCCGTGGAGAGAAGATACAGGCGATGAGCCGCGGGCTGGTGTTTGTCATCATCACTAATAATTTTGTCTATCTGCTTTCGGGAATTCTTTTCCTAAAGAATATGGAGCTGTCTTTTAAGGCGAGCGGTCTGTTGAGCCTGTTTATCGCACTCGTTAATCTGGGGCTAGTGCTTTGGTTATGGAAGAATAGGAAAGAATACAAATTCCTCGTGTATACTACATTGGGACTTGTGCTGACATTTGTCTCCATTACAGTCCCGATTCAACTGGACGGAAACTATATTACTTTGCTTTGGGCATCGGAAATGGTATTGTTGTTGTGGCTTTATGTTAAGTCGAAAATCAGGGTATATGAGTCTGCGGCCAAAGTCCTGATAGGACTTACTTTCGTTTCTTACTTGATGGATGTGTATAGCGTGATGTTTGAACAGCATTCTTTGGATACGATCTTTCTGAATAGTTCATTTGCCACCTCTTTGTTTGTAGGATTAGCTACAGGAGCGTTTGCTTTATTAATGGAATATTATCATTCATTCTTCTCTACGGCACGCCGGTTGAAATACAGTTTTTGGAATCCTTTTATGCTTATAGTTTCCGTAATCATACTTTATTATACATTTATGATGGAATTCAATTTGTATTTTGAAGAGGCAACGAGAAGCGGAGCGATGTTTTTGTTTACCGCCGTATCCATTTCGGGCATTTGCTATGCTTTCAGAAAACGATTCTCAATAATCAAGCACCTCACTTCCTATACATTGGCTATCGGAATGAATACGTTTGTATATATTCTGAATATATGGTGTGACCAATGGGAGAATATGGCTTTCACTCCTGTCATGTTGCGATGGCTGACGGCCGCTTTCGTGATAGCAAACATGTATTACGTGGCACGTCTGTACTATACATCAATCGGCATAAAATCCCGCTTCACCGTATATCTGAATATTCTTGCCACACTCCTTTGGCTGACAATGGTACGTTCTTTCCTTTGGCAAGTAGGTGTAGACGATTTCAGTGCCGGGTTATCTCTTTCATTAAGCATTGCTGGGTTCGTCCAGATGGGATTAGGAATGCACCTGCATCAGAAAGCGATGCGTATGGTAAGCCTTGCGACTTTCGGAATAGTCCTGCTCAAACTCGTATTGGACGATTTATGGGCAATGCCGACTATCGGTAAGATTGTCGTATTTATCATTTTGGGATTGATATTGCTGACACTTTCGTTCCTTTATCAGAAACTAAAGGATGTGTTGTTCAAAAATGACGAGGAAGAAACAAACTAAATCTTTGAAAATATCCGATAAAAAATAGGCTGTCTAAAAAGTCGGTTCTATCCTCATTCTCCTCCTTCAAGAAGGAGGAGTACCCGTAGAGGAGGTGGTAGGTAAATATATAAATCTTTCATCTACAATAAGATAGGGGTAATTTTGTTTATCCTACCACCCCGTCCTTCGGATACCCCTCCTTCCCGAAGGAGGGGAGTTAGAGTAACTGACGACTTTTTAGACAGCCTCTTTACTTTAGCTCTTAATTATGTTTATTCCCAAACGAAATATTTTACTTCTGAGAGAAACGCTTTACCTGCTCTTCGATCAGTTCCTTGTCATCAAAGTAATTAATCTTCATTGCTTTCTTCACGTCAGCCAACGTTTCTGCAGCAGTAGTTCTGGCCACTTCGCATCCTTTCTGAAGCATGTCATATATAGCCGGAATGTCTTTGCTGAACTCTTTACGACGGTTGCGAATCGGTTCGAGAATTTCTTGCATGATAGAGTTCAGAAAACGTTTTACTTTTACGTCGCCCAGTCCGCCGCGTTGATAATGCGCTTTTAGTTCTGCCAGATTCGGATAATCCGGTAGGTAACGTTCAAAATGTTCGGGGAGGCAGAAAGCATCCAGGTAAGTAAATACCGTATTACCTTCAATCTTTCCCGGATCTTGTACGCGGAGATGTCCCGGGTCGGTATACATACTCATGATTTTCTTTTGGATTTCTTCCGGTTCTTCCGAGAGATAGATGCAGTTTCCGAGCGATTTACTCATTTTAGCTTTACCGTCAGTTCCCGGAAGACGCAAACAAGCCGCATTGTCCGGCAACAGGATTTCCGGTTCTACCAATGTTTCACCATATATATAGTTGAAACGGCGAACGATTTCACGAGCCTGTTCGAGCATCGGTTCCTGGTCTTCACCCACAGGGACAGTCGTTGCGCGGAACGCTGTAATGTCCGCTGCCTGGCTGATGGGATAAGTGAAGAAACCTACGGGAATACTTGCTTCAAAGTTACGCATCTGAATTTCCGATTTCACAGTCGGGTTACGTTGCAGTCGGGATACGCTGACAAGGTCCATATAATAGAAACTAAGTTCGCACAGTTCCGGAATTTGCGACTGGATGAAAATCGTAGCTTTAGTCGGATCAATACCACAAGCCAGATAATCAAGAGCAACTTCGATTACATTCTGACGCACCTTTTCCGGATTGTCTATATTGTCTGTCAATGCCTGTGAATCGGCAATGAAGATAAACATCTTACTATAATCACCTGCATTCTGCAAGTCAACTCTGCGTTTCAACGAACCTACATAGTGACCGATATGAAGTCTTCCGGTAGGGCGGTCGCCTGTCAATATGATTTTTTCTTTGCTCATAATGAATGTCTTATTTATAATCAATGGAACGCAAAGATAAGGATAAAAACTGAAAAATGAATAAAAACGGAGATACTTCATTTTCGAAATGCCCACTTCTGTCAATGCTTGTGAAAAGATTAATGAAGGTTGTCTTGATAAATAAAGAGTTGAAATCATGATTCTTATGTTTTTTATATATCTTTGTAGCATACTAACCATCGTTTTATAGCCTCATTAAAGAGTGGCTGGAAAATGAATGAAAAATGAAAAAGATTCTTTTAATATGTTTGTCATCTTTGTTAATAATGAGTGATTTGGCAGCACAACAACAGACTATGGTTGTATGGCCGGGAGAAGTGCCGGGTGCAACTAAGGAAAAACAAGCCATGGTGAAGGACTTAACTACCGAACCGGGTGTGATACGTATAACGGAAGTTACCAATCCGACACTGGAAATATACCAACCTGTAGGTGCGGGGAACGGAGCGGGAGTAATCGTATGTCCGGGAGGAGGATATGCACTTTTAGCTTATGATAAAGAGGGAACTGATATTGCAAAGTGGCTGGCGAAACAAGGCTTTACTGCCTATGTACTTGCCTATCGGGTACCCGGTAAGCAAGATGGGGCATTGCAGGACGTGCAGCGTTCCATCCGGCTGATGCGTCAGAAGAATAAGCAACTCGAAAAAGTGGGAGTAATCGGATTCTCTGCTGGCGGCAGTCTTTCTGCAAGAGCGGCCACACGCTTTAATGAGAATACTTATCCGAAAGTAGATGCAGCGGATGAACTTAGTTGTCGTCCGGATTTTGCATTGCTGATTTATCCGGCCTATTTAGATCAGGGAAATGAACGGACCTTGACCCCGGAACTGACTATCACCGAACAGACACCTCCCATGTTTTTGTTTGCCACCAGTGATGATTTCCATGCCAATAGCGCTTTAGTTATGGCACAAGCATTGCGCGATCATAAAATACCCGTAGAATTTCACCTTACGGCAAAGGGAGGACATGGATATGGTATGCGTGGAGCTCCGGCAGGACTTTTATGGCCTTCGTGGGCCGAGCAGTGGTTGAAAGAATTTGTGAAAAAGTAGTAGTTTCTTTTTGCTATTTCCAAAATTAGTAGTTACTTTGCACAAATTTTGAAGAAAACAATGAATCAACAGGAAATTAGAAGTAAGTATTATCTACATTCGGATGTTTTGCACCCGGAAACGGCGGGCTTCTTCTCTTATTTCCAAAAACGATATTTTAGTTCTTTGGTAATGCGTTAGTCCTTTTTTGAGGGCAACGCATTTTTTTTATAAGCAAACTTAGATATAACAACATATTATAACAACAAAAGAAATGGAAAAGGAAATCAAGAAAGTCCTCGTTTTGGGTTCAGGAGCACTCAAGATCGGACAGGCAGGAGAATTTGACTACTCTGGCTCACAAGCACTGAAAGCGTTGAAAGAAGAAGGTATCAGCTCGGTACTGGTTAATCCGAACATTGCAACCATTCAGACTTCTGAAGGTATTGCTGATAAGGTGTATTTCCTTCCTGTGAATACTTATTTCGTAGAAGAAATTATCAAGAAAGAAAAACCGGATGGTATTCTGCTGGCATTCGGCGGACAGACTGCATTGAACTGCGGTGCTGAACTTTATACACAAGGTGTTCTTGATAAATACGGAGTAAAGGTACTCGGAACTTCGGTAGAAGCTATCATGTATACAGAAGACCGTGACCTGTTCGTGAAGAAACTGAATGAAATCGACATGAAGACTCCGGTTAGCGAGGCAGTAGAAAACATGGAAGATGCCATTGCTGCTGCACGCAGAATTGGTTATCCTGTCATGGTGCGTTCTGCCTATGCATTGGGTGGTCTTGGTAGCGGTATCTGTGCCAATGAGGAAGAGTTCCTGAAACTGGCAGAGAGCTCATTTGCTTTCTCAAAACAAATTCTGGTAGAAGAGTCTTTGAAAGGCTGGAAAGAGATCGAATTTGAAGTGATCCGTGACGCTAACGACCATTGCTTCACAGTAGCTAGCATGGAAAACTTCGATCCGTTGGGTATTCATACCGGTGAATCAATAGTAGTAGCTCCTACCTGCTCGCTGGATGATAAAGAATTGGCTCTGTTGAAGGAACTTTCCACCAAATGTATCCGTCACCTCGGTATCGTGGGTGAATGTAATATTCAGTATGCTTTCAACTCTGATACGGATGATTACCGTGTGATTGAAGTAAATGCCCGTTTGAGCCGTTCTTCTGCATTGGCTTCTAAGGCTACCGGTTATCCATTGGCATTCGTTGCTGCTAAAGTAGCGCTTGGTTACACACTCGACCAGATTGGTGAGATGGGAACCCCGAACTCTGCATACGTAGCTCCACAACTTGACTACTATATCTGTAAAATCCCTCGTTGGGACTTGACTAAGTTTGCCGGTGTATCTCGTGAAATCGGTTCAAGCATGAAATCAGTTGGTGAAATCATGTCTATCGGTCGCTCTTTCGAAGAAATCATCCAGAAAGGTCTTCGTATGATCGGTCAGGGAATGCACGGTTTCGTAGGAAACGATGATTCGCATTTCGACGACCTCGACAAAGAACTATCTTGCCCGACAGACTTGCGTGTCTTCGCTATCGCACAAGCAATGGAAGAAGGTTACACCATCGAACGTATCCATGACCTGACAAAGATTGACCCATGGTTCCTTGGCAAACTGAAAAATATCGTAGACTACAAAGCGAAACTGTCCACCTATAATAAGGTAGAAGATATACCTGCTGATGTAATGCGTGAAGCTAAAGTGTTAGGTTTCTCCGACTTCCAGATTGCCCGTTTCGTTCTGAATCCAACCGGAAACATGGAGAAAGAAAACCTGGCAGTGCGTGCTCATCGTAAATCGATGGGTATTCTTCCGGCTGTAAAACGTATTAATACGGTTGCTTCCGAACATCCGGAACTGACTAACTATCTGTATATGACTTATGCAGTGGAAGGTTATGATGTGAACTATTATAAGAATGAAAAATCAGTAGTCGTATTGGGCTCGGGTGCTTACCGTATCGGTAGCTCTGTGGAATTTGACTGGTGTTCGGTGAATGCGGTTCAGACTGCCCGCAAACTGGGTTACAAGTCTATCATGATTAACTACAATCCAGAAACGGTTTCTACTGACTATGATATGTGCGACCGTCTTTACTTCGACGAACTTTCGTTCGAACGTGTACTTGACGTAATCGACCTCGAACAACCTCGTGGTGTGATCGTCTCGGTAGGCGGACAAATCCCGAACAACCTGGCTATGAAACTTTACCGCCAGTCGGTTCCTGTATTGGGTACTTCTCCGATTTCTATCGACCGTGCTGAAAACCGTAACAAGTTCTCGGCTATGCTCGATCAACTGGGTATCGACCAACCGGCTTGGATGGAACTGACCAGTCTTGAAGAAGTGAAGGGATTTGTAGAAAAAGTAGGCTACCCGGTATTGGTTCGTCCTTCTTACGTCCTTTCAGGAGCAGCAATGAATGTTTGCTACGACGATGAAGAATTGGAGAACTTCCTGAAGATGGCTGCCGAAGTTTCTAAAGAATATCCGGTTGTTGTTTCCCAGTTCCTTGAAAATACGAAAGAGATTGAATTTGATGCCGTTGCTCAGAATGGGGAAGTGGTAGAATATGCAATTTCCGAACACGTAGAGTTTGCCGGTGTTCACTCCGGTGATGCTACTTTGGTATTCCCGGCACAAAAGATTTACTTTGCAACAGCTCGTCGCATCAAGAAGATCAGCCGTCAGATTGCTAAAGAACTCAATATCTCCGGTCCGTTCAATATCCAGTTCCTGGCTCGTAACAATGAAGTGAAAGTAATCGAATGTAACTTGCGTGCTTCTCGTAGCTTCCCGTTTGTTTCTAAAGTTCTGAAACGTAACTTTATCGAAACAGCTACCCGCATCATGTTGGATGCTCCATACTCACGTCCGGATAAGTCGGCGTTCGATATCGATTGGATCGGTGTAAAGGCTTCTCAATTCTCCTTCTCTCGTCTGCACAAAGCTGACCCGGTATTGGGCGTAGATATGTCTTCTACAGGTGAAGTGGGATGTATCGGTGATGATTTCTCTGAAGCATTGCTGAATGCAATGATTGCTACCGGATTCAAGATTCCTGAAAAAGCAGTGATGTTCTCTTCCGGTGCAATGAAATCGAAAGTAGATTTGCTGGATGCCAGTCGTATGCTGTTCGGTAAGGGTTATCAGATTTACGCAACTGCCGGAACGGCTGCTTTCCTGAATGCTCATGGAGTAGATGCAACACCAGTTTACTGGCCGGATGAAAAACCGGGTGCAGAGAACAATGTCATGAAGATGATTGCTGACCATAAGTTTGATTTGATCGTTAACATTCCGAAGAATCACAGCAAACGTGAATTAACGAATGGTTATCGTATCCGTCGCGGTGCAATCGATCATAACATTCCGTTGATTACAAATGCTCGTTTGGCAAGTGCCTTTATCGAAGCATTCTGCGAATTGAAACTGAATGATATTCAGATTAAGAGCTGGCAGGAATATAAATAAAAACAGCTTTAGCTGTCTGTTAGATAAAAAGAACTCCCTCTTTGGCTTGTCCAAAGAGGGAGTTCTTTTTTATTAGCAAATATAGCACATTAGAGTGTGTTCTATATAGGGAGTGTTTTGTTATTAATAAATGATTAAAGTTAATTATTGGTTGAAACTAAGTAGAATCTGCCTATCCATCAGCAAGAGAAGAGATTTATTTTTTATTTTTGTTTTTTGAAAAGATAAAATCAGATAAAACAATGTTAGTACTTCTATCTTGTGCCAAGACTATGAGTGAGACTTCAAAGGTGAAAATACCTTTGAAGACAGTTCCACGATTTCAAAAAGAAGCTTCCGGGATTGCTTTGCAGATGTCACAGTTTTCAGTGGATGAACTGGAACGCCTGTTGCGTATAAATGCCAGGATGGCGGTAGAGAATTATAAGCGTTATCAGGCTTTTCATGCAGAAGATACGCCGGAATTGCCAGCTTTGCTGGCTTATACCGGAATTGTGTTCAAACGATTGAACGCAAAGGATTTCTCGAAAGAAGAATTTGAATATGCGCAGGGACATCTGCGGTTGACTTCTTTTTGTTATGGGTTGTTGAGGCCTTTAGATGTTATTCGTTCCTATCGCTTGGAAGGAGACGTAGTATTGCCGGAACCGGGCAATCAGACCATGTTCTCTTATTGGAAATCTCGTCTGACGGATGTTTTCATTGAAGATATAAAGAAAGCGGGAGGCATACTCTGCAATTTGGCCAGCGACGAAATGAAAAGTTTGTTTGATTGGAAGCGTGTGGAGAGGGAAGTACGTGTCATTACTCCCGAATTTCAGGTATGGAAGAACGGGAAATTAGCTTCGATAGTGATCTATATCAAAATGTCCCGTGGCGAAATGACGCGGTTCATTCTGAAGAATAGAATAGAAGATCCGGAGGATTTGAAAAGCTTCTCCTGGGAAGGATTCGAATTTAACGAATCTCTTTCGGGTGAAAAGAAGTTTGTATTTACTAACGGTAAAGAAATATAAAGTATGACGGAAGTAGAAAAGATGCGTAGCAGCCGGTTGGCTGATATGGCTGCGCCGGAATTGCAGGTGCGTTTTGAACATGCCAAGAAGCTGCTGGCACGTATGCGGGGAATGAGTACGTATGATGAGGGGTATCGGGAATTATTGGAAAAACTGGTACCGGGGATTCCTGAAACTTCAATTATCTGTCCGCCTTTCCATTGCGATCATGGAGACGGAATCAAATTGGGTGAACATGTATTTGTGAATGCCAATTGCACTTTCCTGGATGGAGGATATATCACGATAGGCGCCCATACGCTGGTTGGGCCTTGTGTACAGATTTATACGCCGCATCATCCGATGGATTATCTGGAAAGAAGAGGCTCTAAGGAATATGCTTATCCGGTGACGATTGGTGAAGACTGCTGGATTGGTGGGGGCGCTATTATCTGTCCCGGCGTGACGATTGGCAATCGCTGTGTAATAGGAGCGGGGAGCGTTGTGACGAGAGATATTCCCGACGACAGTGTGGCAGTCGGGAATCCGGCACGTGTTGTTCGCAAACAAGTTGTTTAACGCTTGACCGGAAAGGTTATTTCCCGGAATTTAAGCGTTTCTGCGTTACTATCCTCGTTGTGAATCCGTTTCCCTGCAGATTCTTTTTAATTATTAATGATAGAGAAAGAGGCGCGACTATCTTTATTTTGTTCTGTTTATTAGACGAACCGGAAGATGTGAAAGTTGCAAGAAAAAAGTTTTTATTATTATTTGCTGATAATCAGAGTGTTCCTTTATTTGATGAAAAATTTCTTGAAAAATAATACATGAAATGTTTGCAGAATTCAAAAAATGCCGTACCTTTGCATCGCTTTTGAAACGGAAGTGTACGGGCGTTTAGCTCAGCTGGTTCAGAGCATCTGCCTTACAAGCAGAGGGTCGGCGGTTCGAATCCGTCAACGCCCACACAAAAAAACGAAACACTTCCGGCTCATTAACAAGGGCGTTTAGCTCAGCTGGTTCAGAGCATCTGCCTTACAAGCAGAGGGTCGGCGGTTCGAATCCGTCAACGCCCACACAAAACAGAGTCTTACGAAGAAATTCGTGAGACTTTTTTTATTTCTTACCTCTTTTATACAAACTTTCTTCCTCCTTTTATCTTATAACTCAGGAAAAAGAGTTAATTTTGCAGTCTGATAATTATCTAAGAAAACGTATGGAACTTGATGTATTAACGGCCATATCTCCGATTGATGGTCGATATAGAGGCAAAACTAAAGCTTTGGCAGCTTATTTCTCTGAATTTGCACTGATTAAATACCGTGTACAGGTAGAGGTGGAGTATTTTATCACCTTGTGCGAACTTCCTTTGCCGCAATTGAAAGGAATCGATAGTAGCGTGTTTGAAACTTTACGGAATATCTACCGTAACTTTTCCGAAGCAGACGCACAACGCATTAAAGATATCGAAAGTGTAACTAACCACGATGTGAAAGCCGTAGAGTACTTCCTGAAAGAAGAATTTGACAAGATGGGCGGAATGGATGACTATAAAGAATTCATCCACTTCGGACTGACTTCTCAGGATATTAACAATACGTCTGTTCCTCTTTCTATCAAAGAGGCATTGGAGCAGGTTTATTACCCGTTGATTGAGGAACTGATTGCACAGTTGAAAACTTATGCGACAGAATGGGCTAACATTCCGATGCTTGCCAAAACTCACGGTCAACCGGCTTCTCCTACCCGTCTGGGTAAAGAAGTGATGGTATTTGTTTACCGTCTCGAACGTCAGCTGGCTATGTTGAAAGCATGTCCGCTTACTGCTAAATTTGGCGGTGCTACCGGAAACTACAATGCGCATCACGTGGCTTATCCTCAATATGACTGGAAACAATTCGGCAATCGGTTTGTTGCAGAAAAACTGGGACTGGAACGCGAAGAATATACAACGCAGATTTCGAACTATGATAACCTCTCTGCTGTTTTTGATGCTATGAAGCGTATCAATACTGTCATGGTGGATATGAATCGTGACTTCTGGCAGTACATCTCTATGGAGTACTTCAAGCAGAAGATCAAAGCCGGAGAAGTAGGTTCGAGCGCTATGCCGCATAAAGTGAATCCGATTGACTTTGAAAATGCGGAAGGTAACCTGGGCATAGCAACGTCTATTCTGGAACATTTGGCTGTGAAGCTTCCTGTTTCCCGCTTGCAGCGTGATTTGACAGACTCAACAGTGTTGCGTAATGTCGGTGTACCTTTCGGTCACATCGTGATTGCCATCCAGAGTTCTTTGAAGGGGGTGCGCAAACTGTTGCTGAACGAACCGGCTATTTATCGTGATTTGGATAACTGTTGGAGTGTGGTGGCAGAAGCTATTCAGACTATTTTGCGCCGTGAGGCTTATCCGCATCCGTATGAAGCTTTGAAAGCGTTAACCCGGACCAATCAAGCTATTACAGAAAGTTCTATTAAAGAGTTTATCGAAGAATTGAATGTAAGCGAAGATATTAAAAAAGAGTTAAGAGCAATCACTCCCCATACATATACGGGGCTTTAATTGTTTACTTATATAATAAACGTGTTTTTTAAATAGGCCGTGAGGCCAAAGTCTAATTTTATTCGAATAAAAAAATGAGCACAGAAAACGAAGAATGGCGCGAAAATTCTTTCAATGAGGAGAATACAGGTGCCGGCCGTGATGGTAACAGGTCTTACAACAGAGAAGGTGGAGAACGTCCGTATCGCCCTTCTTACAACCGTGAAGGCGGGGATCGTCCGTATCGCCCGCGATTTAATGCCAACAATGAAGGAGGCGAACGCCCGCAGCGTTCGTATGGTGACCGCTCTTATGGCGACCGTCCCCAACGTCCTTCTTATAATCGTGAAGGTGGAGATCGTCCGTATCGTCCTCGCTTCAATAATAATAATGAAGGAGGCGACCGTCCTCAACGTCCTTACAACCGCGAAGGTGGTGACCGCCCGTCTTATGGCGACCGTCCTCAACGTCCTTCTTACAACCGTGAAGGCGGCGACCGTCCTTATCGTCCCCGCTTCAATAACGGCGAAGGTGGTGACCGCCCGTCTTATGGCGACCGTCCTCAACGTCCTTCCTACAACCGTGAAGGTGGCGACCGTCCTTACCGTCCCCGCTTTAATAACGGCGAAGGTGGCGACCGTCCTCAACGTCCTTCTTACAACCGTGAAGGTGGTGATCGTCCGTATCGTCCCCGTTTCAATAACGGCGAAGGTGGCGGCTATCGCAGCAACAACGGAGGTGGAGGTTACCGTCCGAGATACAACAACGACCGTTCACAAGGAGGATATCGTCCGCGTCCGCGTACCGGCGATTATGATCCGAACGCTAAGTATAGCGTAAAGAAACAGATCGAGTACAAGGAACAGTTTATTGATCCGAATGAACCGATTCGTCTGAATAAGTTCCTGGCTAACGCAGGTGTTTGCTCCCGTCGTGAGGCTGATGAATTTATCACGGCAGGTGTGGTTTCTGTAAACGGTGAAGTGGTAACGGAATTGGGTACGAAGATCAAACGTTCGGATGTGGTTAAGTTCCACGACGAACCGGTAAGCATCGAACGCAAGGTATACGTATTGCTGAATAAACCGAAAGATACCGTTACTACATCGGATGATCCGCAGGAACGTCGTACAGTAATGGATTTGGTGAAAGGCGCTTGCAACGAACGTATTTATCCGGTAGGACGTCTGGACCGTAACACGACTGGTGTACTGTTACTGACGAATGACGGTGATCTGGCTTCCAAGCTGACACACCCGAAATTCCTGAAGAAGAAAATTTATCATGTTCATCTGGACAAGAACCTGACTAAAGCGGATATGGATCAGATTGCAGCTGGTATCCAGTTGGAAGATGGTGAAATCCATGCAGATGCGATCAGCTATACAGATGATTTCAAGAAAGACCAGGTAGGTATCGAAATTCACTCCGGTAAGAACCGTATCGTTCGCCGTATTTTCGAATCACTGGGTTATAAAGTAGTAAAACTCGACCGTGTGTTCTTCGCCGGACTGACCAAAAAAGGTCTGCGTCGCGGAGACTGGCGTTACCTGTCGGAAGCAGAAGTAAACTACCTCCGCATGGGTTCGTTTGAGTAATAAGTCAATAAATAACAACTTGACAGAGGACGGGGAAAGAAAGCAGGAAAGAATTCATCTTGCATTTGAAACCTCGTCTTCTTGTATCTAAAAAGAAAAAGTTAAATGGAAAAGATTGGTAGAACAAAAATTGTTGATCTGTTGAAGCGCACAGATATTGGCGCTATGGTCAATGTGAAAGGATGGGTTCGCACCCGTAGAGGTAGCAAACAAGTAAACTTTATCGCACTGAATGACGGTTCTACAATAAATAATTTGCAGATCGTAGTAGATTTGGCTAATTTCGATGAAGAGATGCTGAAACTGATTACTACCGGCGCTTGTATCAGCGTGAACGGAGAAATGGTAGAATCAGTGGGTTCCGGACAGAAAGTGGAAGTACAGGCTCGTGAAATCGAAGTGCTGGGTACTTGCGATAATACATACCCATTACAGAAGAAAGGCCACTCTATGGAATTCTTGCGCGAGATTGCTCACTTGCGTCCGCGTACGAATACATTCGGTGCAGTGTTCCGCATCCGTCACAACATGGCGATTGCTATTCACAAGTTCTTCCATGAAAAGGGATTCTTCTATTTCCATACGCCGATCATTACAGCTTCCGATTGTGAAGGTGCCGGACAGATGTTCCAAGTGACTACCATGAACCTGTATGATTTGAAGAAAGACGAGAGAGGTTCCATCTCTTATGAAGATGATTTCTTCGGTAAGCAGGCAAGTCTGACTGTTTCCGGTCAGTTGGAAGGTGAACTGGCAGCTACTGCCTTGGGATCTATCTACACATTCGGTCCTACATTCCGTGCCGAAAACTCCAACACTCCTCGCCACTTGGCAGAGTTCTGGATGATTGAGCCGGAAGTTGCTTTCAACGACATTACAGACAACATGGACTTGGCAGAAGAGTTCATCAAATATTGTGTGAAATGGGCGTTGGATAACTGCGCGGATGATGTGAAGTTCCTGAACGATATGTTCGATAAAGGCTTGATTGAACGTCTGCAAGGTGTATTGAAAGATGATTTCGTACGTTTGCCTTATACAGATGGTATCAAGATTCTTGAAGAGGCTGTTGCGAAAGGACATAAGTTCGAATTCCCGGTTTACTGGGGCGTGGACCTGGCTTCCGAACACGAACGTTTCTTAGTGGAGGAACACTTCAAACGTCCGGTGATTCTGACTGACTATCCGAAGGAAATCAAAGCCTTCTATATGAAGCAGAACGAAGACGGTAAGACAGTACGTGCAATGGACGTACTTTTCCCGAAAATTGGTGAAATTATCGGTGGTTCCGAACGTGAGGCCGACTATGACAAGCTGATGACCCGTATTGAAGAAATGCATATCCCGATGAAAGATATGTGGTGGTATCTGGATACCCGTAAGTTCGGTACTTGTCCTCACTCCGGTTTTGGATTAGGATTCGAACGTCTGTTGTTGTTTGTAACAGGTATGGCGAATATCCGTGACGTGATACCGTTCCCGCGTACACCAAGAAATGCTGATTTCTAATATTTCGGTATATTTATGTAAAACTCGCATAATCTTCAGGTTATGCGAGTTTTTTTATGCTCTGAATTGCTGTATTTTCAAAATAAATCTTTATATTTGAAAATACGCATTCGAGAGTGTTAACTAAAATAGTACAACAATGAAAAAGCTCTATTTCTTTACCATGCTTTCAATAATGTTGTTAGCAGTAACAGGTGCGATGGCCCAGAAGAAAACCAAATTCAAAGCGGCCGATTTGAAAGGTATTTGGCAGCTCTGCCATTATGTATCCGAATCTCCCGATGTTCCGGGGGCATTAAAACCCAGTAATACATTTAAAGTATTGAGTGATGACGGACAAATCGTCAACTTTACCATTATTCCCGGTGCGGATGCGATTATTACTGGATATGGTACTTATAAACAACTCACGGACGATTCTTATAAGGAAAGTATCGAGAAGAATATTCATCTCCCGATGCTGGACAATCAGGACAATATTTTGGAATTCGAGATTAAGGACAATGATTATCTCCATCTGAAATATTTTATCAAGAATGATTTGAATGGAAATGAGTTGAACACCTGGTATTATGAAACCTGGAAGAGGGTGGAGATGCCGGCTAAGTTTCCGGAAGATATTGTAAGATAGAAGAGCGCGTACTTTCTGTTGAGGCATGGATTTTGCAAAAAGCTGCATGGTTGTTTGGCTATGTCTGACGACGGCTTATTTTGTGAAATCTGTGCCTGTTTTTCTATAAAAGATAAAAACAAAGAACTTTTGGACAAAATCAAACTCCGTAGAAATAGAAACAAAAATGAAAAAATAGATTTGCAAAGGTTGTGCCCGCGACTTGTTCTAACTTTGTTGCCAGTAATAGAATACAGTAACAAAATAAAGTAGAACAATGAAAAACAAACTTTTACTGGCGGTAGGGAGTATGGCTCTCCTGACTGCTTGCGATACTTCAAAAGGAAATGAGATGGAATGGTTTGACCATGCAGTGAAAACATCGGGACATCAGTTGCTCTATATGGCAGAACAATTGAAGAATGAACCGGACACCGCCTGTTTCCCCCGTTCTATCAAAGAAGGAAAGTACAGGCTGGAGCATCCCACCGACTGGACGAGTGGTTTCTATCCCGGTTCCATGTGGCTGGCATACGAGTTGACCGGTGATGAGGCTCTTGCGAAGGAGGCGCGTAAATATACGGACCGTCTGCAGGATATGCAATATTATACGGGTAATCACGATTTGGGTTTTATGATGTTTTGCAGTTATGGGCAGGGCATTCGTTTGAAACCGGAGCCTGGGGATAGTTTAATTCTGATTCATTCTTCAGAAAGCTTGTGCTCCCGTTTTCGTCCGGAAGTCGGACTGATTCGTTCGTGGGATTTCGGTGAATGGAGCTATCCGGTGATTATTGATAATATGATGAATCTTGAAATGCTGTTCTGGACTTCAGAGCAAACCAATAATCCGAAATATCGTGAAATAGCCATCTCTCATGCCGACAAAACGTTGAAGAATCACTTCCGGGAGGACATGACTTCCTATCATGTGGTGAGTTACCTGGCAGATAGCGGTGAGGTGGAGTCGAAAGGGACCTTTCAGGGATATGCCGATTCTTCCGCCTGGGCGCGCGGACAGGCTTGGGGAGTGTATGGCTATACCATGTGTTATCGCTTCACCAAGCAGCAGAGTTATTTGGATGCCGCTCATAAAATAGCGCGGTTCATTATCGATCACCGTCCGTCTGAAAATGACTATGTACCTTATTGGGATTATGATGCTCCCAAGATTCCGAATGAACCACGGGATGCTTCTGCGGCTGCCGTAACAGCTTCTGCATTGCTGGAGTTGAGCGGCTATGGCGACAAGAAACAAGGGGAAGAATATTTCCGTTATGCG
Source organism: Bacteroides luhongzhouii (assembly GCF_009193295.2). NCBI lineage: Bacteria > Pseudomonadati > Bacteroidota > Bacteroidia > Bacteroidales > Bacteroidaceae > Bacteroides > Bacteroides luhongzhouii. The sequence goes on from NZ_CP059973.1 coordinate 2,294,199, forward strand.
GAGCATATCCTAAAACAGTTGTCATCAGATGATTATTTGGCCAAGGAGGGAGAAAATCATGGTTTCGTCCTGTTACATTCGGTTGGTAGTTTCCCGCACGACAGTGAAATTGATACTCCGCTCAATTATGCCGATTATTATTATCTGGAAGCCTTGAAACGCTATAAAGATCTGAAAGAAAAATCAGAAAATCCGTCTTACTAACTTGAAGAGAAACCGTAAAAAAAAATTAAAGTCCAGGGTAACCGCGTCTAAAATATGAATTCATAACTGTTGGACTTTGGCGCGGTTGCCCTGTTTTAAGTCGATGCCGGTCCTTTATATGAGTCACGGCTTTTTCATTTAAGCTTTGAATTGGGCGTACCATTCCCCTACCCATGCCAATGTGGCATGGGCGGAAATACCATTATTGGTAATCAATTCGTTACGAATATATCAAATCTGAATTTTTCTCATTTTTGAGCCAGAAAATGCAACACGTTAGTGAAGCTTACCGCCAGCTCCCTTATTATCTGCGCTGTTCCCTTTTGCTTATCTGATATTTTTTTCCTTCTGTTCTTCCAAACGGCAATCAGTGCCAACACCATTTTTTGAATTGTGTCCAGATTCCTAGCCGCGCGTTCAGCTTTACGCTTTATGCTGTCCTGCCGGAGGTTGCGGTCAAGATCCCAGTGCATACTTTCAATAGCCCAATGCTGCTTGGTTGTCTGACTAAGCCGCTCAGCACTGCTATCCAGGCTTGAAATGTACAGTCGCTGTTCAGATGTACTTCTGCCATCAGACTTTTTCTCCGTAGATGTGAGTATTTCTATAACTGTCAAATTGCCATTCCATTTCTTCCTGTCATCAATCAGTTCTTCCCCACGGTATATACGGCATACCCTTGACTCAATCCTGCCGTGTTCCAAGTATGGACCTTCCTTGTAGATATCAGTTGGGACGGCGATCTTTATAGAGTCCTCAAGCCCATAGCGCAAAGATCTTTGATTCGCCTTGAGTTCGATCACGAAGTCGCCTCCTTTATCTCTAATCTTGTCTATTATTGCCCTTTGACATGACATGGCATCTGCTGTGACGACACATCCTGACACGTCTAGTTTATCCAATAGTCGGGGCACGGATTTAATTTCATTACTTTTTTCTTTGCAAACATCAGTAGCCAAAGTAAAGCCGGAACGGAGTGAATATGCAGAGACGATATCAGGGTTACGTCCGTTGTCGTACAAGGTACCTCGCATGGCCTTGCCATCAATATAAATGATGTCAGTTGCCGAAGTGGATATTTCCTTGCGGAAAACCTCTGCAAAAGCAGACATTCGATCAGCCATCTTTTCATCGTCGATGCTTTGAAACACACGGCAAAGCGTAGCTTCTGAGGGTAACCCATACGGAAATAACCCTTTGGCCTGCAGGCGTTTCAAGTGACGTTTGCCAAATTGAAGTATTTCAGCTCTGGTAATACACTTACTGAGCCTGCCCAATATTACAAGCATGAGTATATCTTCAAGTTTGTGTTTGAAGTTACCTCTGCTTGTTCTGCGGTATTCAGGGACTGAGGATACAAATTTTCTCAAATGAGTCATGATGCTGCCACGAAGACAGTCAAGGGGGTTCTTCTTTAGTGATATTATGTATAAAAAGTTGTATGTCAACGAAATAAATCGTGTTTTTGCTATTGCAAAAACAAAGGCGGAAGACAATATCAACATCATATCCTATTGAATTCCGCCTATAAAAAAATAAAAATGAACGATAAGAAGAAACACCTAAGGCGGTGCTTCAGCATCGCTGTGCACGAATATAAGCATTTTTACTACAATTACAAGCGATGAACAATATTTCTTAAATGAAAAAGCCGTGTAGGCGACTGGAAAAATATACAAAAATAGTTTGCCAATTCAAAGAAAAGCCGTACTTTTGCAAGCCGATTATTATCACAAAATGATAAGAGATTAATTCATAGCAAGTTAGTGTTCCTTTGTCCGGGGAAGACTAATGAGTGGTGAAGAAAATTTTTAGTAGTAACATTTAAAAAACAAAATTAGAGTGGATACTTTAAGTTACAAGACCATTTCTGCAAACAAAGCGACTGTAACCAAAGAATGGGTTATCGTTGACGCTACAGACCAAACATTAGGCCGTCTGGGAGCAAAGGTTGCAAAATTGCTGAGAGGAAAGTACAAACCAAACTTTACTCCTCACGTAGACTGCGGTGATAACGTTATCATCATCAATGCAGACAAAGTAAAACTGACTGGTAACAAATGGAATGACAGAGTTTATTTGTCATATACAGGTTATCCTGGTGGTCAGAGAGAAATGACTCCTGCCCGTTTGATTGCAAAACCGAACGGTGAAGAGAGATTACTGAAAAAAGTAGTGAAGGGCATGCTTCCTAAGAATATCCTGGGAGCTAAATTGCTGAATAACTTGTATGTTTACGCTGGTAGCGAACACAAACAAGCTGCTCAGAACCCGAAAATGATTGATATTAATTCATATAAATAAGATATAATGGAAGTAGTAAATGCATTAGGCAGACGTAAACGTGCTATTGCACGCATATTCGTAAGCGAAGGTACAGGAAAGATTACTATTAACAAGAGAGACCTTGCAGAGTACTTTCCATCAACTATTCTTCAGTATGTTGTAAAACAACCATTGAACAAGCTGGGTGCTGCTGAGAAGTATGACATCAAGGTGAACTTGTGTGGTGGTGGTTTCACTGGTCAGTCTCAGGCATTGCGTTTGGCAATCGCTCGTGCACTGGTTAAGATGAACGCTGAAGATAAAGCTGCTCTTCGTGCAGAAGGCTTCATGACTCGTGACCCTCGTTCTGTTGAACGTAAGAAACCGGGACAGCCGAAAGCTCGTAGAAGATTCCAGTTCAGCAAGCGTTAATGTGCTGCCTGATAGAGGAATATGTTTAGTATCTAAACTACTGGGACTCTGCTCATAGACTACCCAGCGGTTGGTTTAGAAAAAACAAAAAAGAAAGTAAACGATTTAAAGAAAAACAAGATGTCAAGAACAAATTTTGATACATTATTGGAGGCTGGTTGCCACTTCGGACACCTTAAGAGAAAGTGGAACCCTGCAATGGCTCCTTATATTTTCATGGAACGCAATGGTATTCATATCATTGACCTCCACAAAACAGTTGCAAAAGTAGACGAAGCTGCTGAAGCTTTGAAACAGATTGCCAAATCTGGCAAGAAAGTTCTTTTTGTTGCTACTAAAAAACAAGCTAAACAAGTTGTAGCTGAGAAAGCTCAATCTGTTAATATGCCTTATGTAATCGAACGCTGGCCGGGTGGTATGTTGACTAACTTCCCGACTATCCGTAAGGCTGTGAAGAAAATGGCTACTATCGATAAATTGACTAACGATGGTACTTACTCTAACCTTTCTAAGAGAGAAGTTCTTCAGATTTCTCGTCAACGTGCAAAATTGGACAAGACTTTGGGCTCTATCGCTGACCTGACTCGTCTGCCGTCTGCATTGTTCGTTATCGACGTAATGAAAGAAAACATCGCAGTTCGCGAAGCTAACCGTCTGGGTATCCCTGTATTTGGTATCGTTGATACTAACTCTGATCCTTCAAACGTAGATTTCGTAATTCCTGCTAACGATGACGCTACTAAATCAGTAGAAGTTATCTTGGATGCTTGCTGCGCTGCAATGATCGAAGGTTTGGAAGAAAGAAAAGCTGAAAAGATCGATATGGAAGCTGCTGGTGAAGCTCCTGCTAACAAAGGCAAGAAGAAATCAGTGAAAGCTAGACTCGACAAGTCTGACGAAGAAGCTATTAACGCAGCTAAAGCTGCAGCTTTCATCAAGGAAGACGAAGAGGCTTAATATATAAAATGTGCCAATTTGCTAATGTGCAAGAGTATGCTTATGCGCTTGTATCTTGATTGGCAGATTGGCACATTTTTTTGTTTCGAAAATTATTATTCATTTAAATAAAGGAAATTATTATGGCTGTAAGTATGGCTGATATTACCAAGCTGCGCAAAATGACCGGAGCTGGTATGATGGATTGCAAAAACGCGTTGACTGAAGCTGAAGGCGATTTCGACAAGGCAATGGAAATTATCCGTAAGAAAGGACAAGCTGTTGCTGCTAAGCGTTCAGAACGTGAAGCTTCTGAAGGTTGCGTTTTGGCTAAAACTACCGGTGACCGTGCTGTTATCGTTGCTTTGAAGTGTGAAACTGACTTTGTGGCTCAGAATGCTGATTTTGTGAAACTGACTCAGGATATTCTTGATCTTGCTGTGGCTAATAAATGCAATACTTTGGACGAAGTAAAAGCATTGCCGATGGGTAATGGTACTGTACAGGATGCAGTGACTGATCGTAGCGGTATCACAGGTGAGAAAATGGAACTGGATGGTTACATGACTGTAGAAGGTGTATGCACTGCTGTTTACAATCACATGAACAGAAATGGTCTTTGCACGATTGTTGCTTTCAACAAGGAAGTTAACGAGCTGTTGGCTAAGCAAATAGCTATGCAGATTGCTGCCATGAACCCGATTGCTATTGATGAAGATGGCGTTTCTGAAGAAGTAAAACAGAAAGAAATTGAAGTTGCCATTGAGAAGACAAAAGCAGAACAGGTACAGAAAGCTGTAGAAGCTGCTCTGAAGAAAGCTAATATCAACCCGGCTCATGTGGACAGTGAAGAACACATGGATAGCAATATGGCTAAAGGATGGATTACAGCTGAAGATGTAGCTAAAGCAAAAGAAATTATTGCTACTGTTTCTGCTGAGAAGGCTGCACATCTGCCTGAACAAATGATTCAGAACATTGCTAAAGGTCGTCTGGGCAAGTTCTTGAAAGAAGTTTGCTTGCTGAACCAGGAAGATATCATGGACGGTAAGAAAACTGTAAGAGAAGTGTTGGCTGCTGCTGACCCTGAACTGAAGATTGTTGACTTCAAGCGTTTCACTTTGAAAGCTGAATAATCAGATTCAATTCAATGTGATGTGTCCTTGAAAAAGTAGAACACATTAAACTTAAATGGGATATTCATTAAAACTTCCTATTTGAAGATATAAAAGAAAGGCAACTGATTCATAACGAGTTAGTTGCCTTTCTTCTTGTATTTAAAGAATATTTCTGAAGATATTGGGAAGAACTCGGCCATGCATAACATGAGGCCCATTATCTGGAGAGATTATTTCAATGCTTTGTCTATTTCCTTCATCAGCTTGTCCATTTCCTCCTTTTTATAACCGACAGTAGCGGATATCACTTTTCCTTCTTTGTTAATTAAGTAACTTCTGGGAATGTATTGACTGGCAAACTTACCTGTGACTTCCCGTTTCGGGTCCGGGTAGAGAGGAAATGTAAACCCTTTGCGCTTGTTGTATTCTGTTAATTGATTGTCGGTATGTTCGCGCCCGATTACTAACATACAGAAATCCTTGTTGTCCTTATACTTAGGCCAAAGTGTTTTCTGAACTTCAGCCAGTTCGCTTTGGCAAGGACCACACCAAGTAGCGAAAATATTGATTAATACAACTTTCCCTTTCAGATTCTCTGAGTTTACAGTACCGTTTACGGTTGAATGAAGGGTGAAGGCAGGCATATTATCGCCTACTTTGACGATATCAGCATTGTTGTCTTGTGCGAATGACAATAGTGAGAATAATGCTGCTGCACAGAATAATATTACTTTTCTCATATCTTTAAAATTTCTAGTTACAAAAAGCTATTTAGTTTAACCTCCTATACCTTTTGTTTTGGAGTATCCTTCTTTGATGAGCAGTTCTATGATTTTGGTTTTGAAGTCTCCTTGCACCATAATCTCTCCGTCTTTAGCCGCTCCGCCCACTCCGCATTTGCTTTTTAGTAGCTTACCCAACTCTTTCAAGTCGTTGTCCGTACCTACAAATCCGGTAATTAATGTTACCACTTTACCGCCGCGGTTCTTTTTGTCAATGGAAACTCGCAGGTTTTGTTTGTTTTTGTCGAGGGTGACCTGCTCTTCATCATTATCCGTTTCATAGCCGAAGTCCGGATTCGTGGAATACACTACGTTTAATCTATCTTTCCAATCATTATTTTTCATACTCGTCATTTTTAATCCTTTTCAAAAGTATTAAACTTATGGAAAAGAGCAAAATTTGAACCTCTTTTCATCGTTTTGTTTAATCTCTATTAAGGTTTTCTATTATAGGGTTGTCAGTCTCAAAAAATAATGTACTTTTGCAAAATACCAAATTTTGTAAGAAGTATGAGCACTTATATACGAAAAGAGGCGGATAAAGTGCCGGAGCCTACCTTGCGCAGACTTCCCTGGTATCTGTCCAACATAAAACTAATGAAAGAAAAAGGGGAGCAGTATGTCTCTTCTACACAAATATCTAAGGAAATAAATATTGACGCTTCTCAAATCGCCAAGGATTTGTCTTACGTCAATATCTCAGGGCGTACGAGAGTTGGGTATAACATTGACGCGCTGATTGAGGTGTTAGAGAGCTTTCTTGGATTTACCAATATGCACAAAGCCTTCTTATTTGGTGTAGGTAGCTTGGGGGCTGCTTTGCTTCGGGATTCAGGTTTGCATCATTTCGGACTGGAGATTGTGGCAGCTTTTGATGTGAATCCGGAATTGGTGGGAAAAGATCTGAATGGTATTCCTATTTTTCACTCCGATGACTTTGAGGCAAAGATGAAAGAATACGATGTAAACATCGGTGTGTTGACCGTGCCTATTAATATTGCTCAGGAAATTACAGATAAGATGGTAGACGGAGGTATAAAAGCCGTATGGAACTTTACTCCTTTCCGAATCCGTGTACCCGAGAATATAGTGGTGCAGAATACGTCTTTATATGCTCATTTGGCTGTTATGTTTAACCGATTGAATTTTAACGAGAAATAATGAAGATTATTGCAGTAGGCATGAACTACGCCCAGCATAACAAAGAACTGGGACATACACAAGTAAATACGGAGCCGGTGATTTTTATGAAGCCTGATTCAGCTATTCTAAAGGATGGCAAACCGTTTTTCATCCCCGACTTTTCCAACGAGATACATTATGAAACGGAACTGGTAGTCCGTATCAACCGATTGGGGAAAAATATCGCTCCCCGTTTTGCTAACCGCTATTATGATGCTGTGACAGTCGGTATCGACTTTACAGCCCGTGACCTTCAACGAAAGTTCCGTGAGCTGGGGAATCCTTGGGAGCTTTGTAAAGGTTTTGATTCATCGGCTGCTATTGGGACTTTTGTTCCGGTGGAGCGTTATAAAGATATTCAAAATCTGAACTTCAGTTTGTTGATCGACGGTAAAGAAGTACAGCGTGGCTGTACGGCAGATATGCTTTTCAAGATAGATGATATTATCGCTTATGTCAGTCAGTTTGTAACGTTGAAAATCGGTGATTTACTCTTTACGGGGACTCCTGTCGGTGTAGGTCCTGTTAGCATCGGACAGCGTTTGCAAGGTTATCTGGAAGGGGAAAAACTGCTGGATTTCTATATTCGTTGATCTTTTTTATTCATTAGTACTCATTTGTTATACAAAATATGAAGATAAGAGTAGGCTTTGGCTTCGACGTACACCAGCTGGTCGAAGGACGTGAGTTATGGCTGGGTGGCATTCTTTTGGAACATACAAAAGGGTTGTTGGGGCATTCGGATGCTGATGTATTGTTGCACGCGGTTTGCGATGCTTTGTTAGGGGCAGCGAATATGCGTGATATCGGCTATCATTTTCCTGATACGGCAGGAGAATTTAAAAATATAGATAGCAAAATACTGCTGAAAAAAACAGTGGAATTGATTGCTGCCAAAGGATATAAAGTGGGCAATATCGATGCAACCATTTGCGCCGAACGTCCGAAGTTAAAGGCACACATTCCTTTGATGCAAGAGACGATGGCAACTGTCATGGGAATTGATGCGGATGATATTTCCATTAAGGCGACTACTACCGAGAAACTCGGTTTTACGGGTCGTGAAGAAGGTATATCGGCCTATGCTACCGTGCTGATAGAAAAGTATTCTTAACCCCTAAAACAAATAAATATGATTCGGCTCTTAAAAATTCATTTAACACTTACCTTTTTATTGGTAACGGCTTTTTGTATGGCTCAGAAGAGTGAACTGAAATTTAATAAAGATGGTAAATTCAAAATTGTGCAATTTACCGATGTGCATTTTAAATACGGTAACCGGGCTTCTGATATCGCTTTGGAACGCATTAATCAGGTGCTTGATGATGAATGTCCGGATTTGGTGATTTTTACCGGAGATGTTGTTTATTCTGCTCCGGCAGATTCCGGGATGTTGCAGGTACTGGAACCGGTAGTTAAACGCAAACTGCCTTTCGTGGTTACTTTTGGTAATCATGACAATGAACAGGGAATGACACGGGAACAGTTATATGATATTATCCGTAAAGTTCCCGGCAATTTATTGCCTGACCGGGGAGCGGTCTTATCGCCGGACTATGTATTAACCGTGAAATCGTCTTCTAATGTAAAGAAGGATGCAGCTTTGCTTTATTGCATGGATTCTCATTCCTATTCACCTTTGAAAGATGTGAAGGGATATGCATGGCTTACATTCGATCAGATAAATTGGTATCGCCAGCAGAGTGCAGCTTATAAAGCGCAAAATGGTGGACAGCCTTTGCCGGCTCTTGCCTTTTTCCATATTCCTCTTCCTGAATACAATGAAGCTGCCCGTACCGAAAACGCGATTCTTCGCGGAACTCGTATGGAGGAAGCTTGTGCACCTAAATTGAATACGGGAATGTTTGCGGCAATGAAAGAAGCGGGTGATGTGATGGGTATGTTTGTAGGACACGATCATGATAATGATTATGCAGTGATGTGGAAAGGTATTCTTCTGGCTTATGGACGCTTCACCGGTGGAAATACGGAATATAATCATTTGCCTAACGGGGCCCGTATCATCGTATTAGATGAAGGTACTCGTACATTTACGTCTTGGATTCGTCAGAAAGACGGAGTGGTGGATAAAATTTCCTATCCGGCAAGTTTTGTCAAGGATGATTGGACTAAACGTTGAGGCTTGCGAACTTCACATGGCTAAGGCGCGTGTATTTTGAACCATAGCTTTCGTAGCGGCGTGACACTTTCGCCGATGCAATGTAGATAATATCTCCCAGTCGGTATTCATGTTCTATCCCGGATAGAGTGCATGAAACCGCACTGGGATTTTTTGATGGAATACTTATAATAACGAGGTTTCCACTGGCATCGGTTAAAGTCAGTATCTGCTTGACAAAAAACTGTGGGGTAGTGCCGTTCACTCTTGTTTTGTACGGATCATCTTCCAGTCGTACGCGGGTAACTTTTAATTTTAAGTCAGTCAGTTTTTCCCCTAATTCTCCCAGATACCGGTTTGATGAACGTTTCTCTCTCGACTTTCTGATTATGATATCCAAATGTATGGAATGATAAGCCTGTGCTATTTTAACGAAACGTTCCTGTTTCGGTATTTGGGGGGTGAACTTGTAAGCTATCCAACTTAAATAGGCAGGATCTATCTTCAAAATCTCATGAAGAAAATGTCCCCGGTATTTTCCGAAGAAGACAAGATCGTCACCGTTACTCTGCATTCTTTTCTCATTGTAATCTACCAGGATGATGCAACGCCTTGAATAATAAAACATCGTACTAGCCATCCGGAGGGATTCGTTGATGTCCGGTGACAGGTCATGTATATAAAGAATTGATTGCTTTTCAGGCAGGGGAGAGTACAACCAAAGGGAATAGTTTGGTTTCCCCGGCCGGGGCAACACCACCAAGTAGACTCCTACCTCTTTAAAAGAGGCTCTGCCTCGGTTGTACTCATTCAATTTGGCATACAATAAGGCTTGCTCGTTTTCGGAAATGCCCGGTAATCTAGGGTTAGCCATAATTGTTTTCGCTTTTGGTATATTTCAAATATAAGGATTTTCTTTCAGAAAAGCAACTTTTCTCTTTGAAATCTCGTACATTTGTAACCATGTAAATTTTCAAAATTCGAATGGAAGAACGAAACAAGAGAGTATTGGTTGGTATGAGTGGTGGCATAGACAGCACCGCTACTTGCTTGATGCTGCAAGAACAAGGATATGAGATTGTAGGAGTTACCATGCGCGTGTGGGGAGATGAACCGCAGGATGCCAGGGAATTGGCTGAACGAATGGGGATTGAACATTATGTGGCAGATGAGCGTATTCCTTTTAAAGAGACCATCGTAAAGAACTTCATAGACGAATATAAGCAGGGGCGTACACCGAATCCGTGCGTGATGTGCAATCCGTTATTTAAGTTCCGTGTTTTGACGGAGTGGGCGGATCAGTTGAATTGTGCATGGGTGGCTACCGGACATTATTCGCGATTGGAAGAGAAAAACGGAAATATTTATATAGTAGCCGGAGACGATGATAAGAAAGACCAGTCATATTTTCTCTGGAGATTGGGGCAGGATGTGCTGAAACGTTGCATTTTCCCGTTGGGAGATTATACGAAAGTAAAGGTTCGTGAGTATCTTGCGGAGAAAGGATATGAAGCAAAGTCGAAAGAAGGAGAAAGTATGGAAGTCTGCTTTATTAAGGGGGATTACCGTGATTTTCTTCGTGAGCAGTGTCCCGAACTGGATAGTGAAATCGGACCGGGATGGTTTGTCAACTCTGAAGGAGTAAAGCTGGGGAAACATAAAGGATCCCCTTATTATACGATTGGTCAACGAAAAGGCTTGGAAATCGCTTTAGGAAAGCCTGCCTACGTATTGAAAATCAATCCGCAGAAAAATACGGTGATGCTTGGAGATGCCGGCCAACTGGAAACTGAATACATGTTGGCGGAGCAGGATAAGATTGTGGATGAACGGGAACTGTTCGGATGTGAGAATCTGACAGTGCGGATTCGTTATCGCAGTCGTCCGATTCCCTGCCGTGTGAAAAGATTGGAAGACGGACGTTTGTTGGTACGTTTCCTCGAAACGGCTTCAGCCATTGCTCCCGGACAATCAGCTGTGTTTTATGATGAAAGACGGGTGCTGGGAGGAGCTTTCATTGCTTCCCAAAGAGGAATTGGGCTGGTGATTATAGAAAATGAAGAATTATGATTGATTAAAATAGAAAGATAACTTATGAAGAAGTTTATAGTATTGATTCTCGCTTTAAATATATATGTGGGGGTATCTGCCCAATTTGCTCCGGGGGATACCTTAAAATACCGGATTAGTCTGAAAGACAAAGCGGCTACGGACTATTCCTTGCAAAAACCGGAAAAGTATTTGTCTAAGAAATCTATAGAACGGAGAAAGAAACAGGGATTGCCTATTGATTCTACCGATTTACCAGTTTGCAGGACGTATGTAGATGCCATACGAAAAACAGGTGTTCATGTACTTGTGACTGGAAAATGGGATAATTTCGTTACTGTTTCTTGTAATGACAGTACTTTAATCAGCGAAATAGCTCAACTGCCTTTTGTACGTTCTACAGAAAGAGTGTGGAAAGGTATTGCGCAAAGAGCATTTCAAAGAGACTCATTGATAAATAAACCGTTGCGTACCGATAGCCTTTACGGTCCTGCAATCACGCAAGCGGCTATGAGTCGCGTCGATCTCCTGCATGATGCAGGTTTTAAGGGACAAGGAATGACCATTGCCGTGATTGATGCCGGTTTCCATAATGTGGATAAGATTGATGCCATGAAAAATATCCGTATCCTCGGTGTGCGTGACTTTGTGAATCCGGAGGCAGATATCTATGCAGAAAGCAGTCATGGAATGTCTGTATTGTCCTGTATGGCCATGAACCAGCCGCATGTAATGATTGGCACTGCTCCTGAAGCTTCCTATTGGTTGCTGCGCAGTGAAGATGAATATTCGGAAAACCTGGTAGAACAGGACTACTGGGCAGCAGCTATTGAGTTTGCCGATAGTGTAGGAGTGGATCTGGTGAATACATCTCTTGGTTACTACTCATTTGATGATCCTACGAAGAATTATAGATATCGTGACTTGAATGGCCATTATGCGTTGATGTCCCGGGAGGCAGCGAAGGCTGCCGATAAAGGAATGGTAGTTGTGTGCAGTGCCGGAAATTCGGGTGCGGGTTCGTGGAAGAAGATTACTCCTCCAGGAGATGCGGAGAATATTATAACCGTAGGAGCGGTAAATAAAAGGGGAGAACTGGCACCGTTTTCTTCTGTAGGAAATACGGCTGACGGACGTGTGAAACCGGATGTCGTGGCTGTTGGTTTGAATTCGGATGTGATGGGGACGGATGGCAATCTTCACCGCGCTAATGGAACCTCTTTCTCTTCCCCGATTATGTGTGGAATGGTAGCTTGTTTATGGCAGGCTTGTCCGAAGCTCACCGCAAAGCAGATTATTGATTTGGTACGTCAATCAGGTGACAGAGCCGACTTCCCGGATAATATATATGGATACGGTATTCCCGATTTGTGGAAGGCTTATCTTCAGTACTCTTCCAAGGAAAGGAAATAATATGTATGATAAACGCTATGAATAAGTTGAAGCAATCTGACTCTTTTTCTTGGGGAGAGGGGGAGGAGAGGCTTTCTCTTTTAGAACTGAATGCACTTGTCCGTCGTAGTTTGGAGCAATGCTTGCCCGATGAATATTGGATACAGGCAGAGTTGAGCGATGTCCGTTCCAATACAACGGGGCATTGCTATCTGGAATTTGTGCAGAAAGATCCTCGTAGTAATAATCTCGTAGCCAAAGCACGGGGGATGATTTGGAATAATATCTACCGCCTGCTAAAACCCTATTTTGAGGAAAGCACCGGACAGCTATTTACCTCCGGTATTAAAGTGCTGGTGAAAGTAACTGTCCAGTTTCACGAATTATACGGGTACAGTCTGACGGTGCTTGATATTGATCCTGCTTACACGTTGGGAGATATGGCTCGTCGTCGTCGGGAAATATTATTGCAGTTGGAAGAAGAGGGAGTCTTGACGTTGAATAAAGAACTTGAAATGCCGGTTCTTCCTCAACGTGTTGCCGTCATTTCTTCGGCTACTGCGGCCGGATATGGAGATTTCTGCCATCAGTTGCAACACAATCCGGGGGGATTCTATTTTTATACAGAACTTTTTCCGGCTTTAATGCAAGGCAATCAAGTTGAAGAGTCTGTATTGGCGGCTTTAGACCGTATCAATGCCCGCGTCAATGAATTTGACGTAGTGGTCATTATTCGTGGCGGTGGGGCTACTTCCGATTTATCTGGTTTTGATACTTATCTATTAGCAGCTGCATGTGCACAATTTCCATTACCTATCATTACCGGTATTGGTCATGAACGCGATGATACAGTGCTTGACTCTGTGGCTCATACCCGGGTAAAGACTCCTACGGCTGCTGCCGAGCTTCTGATTCATCAGGTAACGGAAGTAGCAGAGCATCTGGAGGAATTATCTGTACGTCTTCAACAGGGAGCTTATATGCTTCTTGATCAGGAACAACGAAGGTTGGAGGCGCTCCAAATCCGTATTCCCAGTCTTGTTCACCGCAAACTAGCGGACGCTCGTTTTTCTTTGCTGGCAGCAAAGAAAGATTTATCGCAAGTGACAAAAGCATTGTTGGCCCGTCAGTCTCACCGGTTGGAACTTTTGCAACAACGAATAGCAGATGCCTCTCCGGATAAACTCTTGAGCCGGGGATACAGTATTACAATCAAAGACGGGAAAGCGGTGACGGATGCATCTTCGCTGAAATCGGGAGATCGCTTGATAACCCGGTTGCTGAAAGGAGAAGTGCAATCTGTGGTGGAAAAGTAACTATCCGTCGACTGTGTATTTGTAAGAACATTCATCATTAACCATTAAATATCAATCATCGTGGCAGCAAAAAAAGAAACATATTCCCAAGCAATGGAACGTCTCGAAAAGATCGTTCGCCAGATAGATAATAACGAACTGGATATCGATATTTTGAGTGAGAAAATAAAAGAAGCCAATGAGATTATTGCCTTTTGCAAGGATAAACTGACAAAAGCCGACCGGGAAGTCGAAAAATTATTGCAAGAAAAGAGGCTATCTGAAGAATAAAAGTTATTTTTGCGTTTCAATGCAATAGAAAATAAACTAATACATAACAATATGAAAGAAATAGACTGGGCGAATCTGTCGTTTGGATACATGAAGACAGATTACAATGTGAGAATCAACTTCCGTAATGGTGCATGGGGAGAATTAGAGGTTAGTAGTGACGAACACCTCAATTTGCACATGGCGGCAACCTGTTTGCACTATGGTCAGGAAGCCTTTGAAGGACTGAAAGCATTCCGTGGAAAAGATGGTAAAGTACGTATTTTCCGTTTGGAAGAGAACGCTGCCCGTTTGCAATCTACTTGCCAGGGAATTCTGATGGCAGAACTTCCGACAGAACGATTCAAAGAAGCAATTTTGAAAGTCGTAAAACTGAATGAACGTTTTATTCCTCCTTATGAAACCGGTGCTTCTCTTTACATTCGTCCGCTGTTGATCGGAACAAGTGCCCAGGTAGGTGTACATCCTGCTGAAGAGTATATGTTTGTTGTGTTCGTAACTCCGGTAGGTCCATATTTCAAAGGTGGTTTCTCTACCAATCCGTACGTTATCATTCGTGAGTTCGATCGTGCCGCTCCTCATGGAACAGGTATTTATAAAGTGGGTGGCAACTATGCAGCCAGTCTTCGTGCTAACAAGAAAGCACACGATCTGGGTTATTCCTGCGAGTTCTATCTTGATGCGAAAGAAAAGAAATATATCGATGAATGTGGTGCTGCCAACTTCTTCGGTATTAAGGATAATACTTATATCACTCCGAAATCATCTTCTATCCTGCCTTCTATTACCAATAAGAGTTTGATGCAGTTGGCAGAAGATATGGGTATCAAGGTGGAACGCCGTCCGATACCGGAGGAAGAATTGGAAACATTTGAAGAAGCAGGTGCTTGTGGTACTGCCGCAGTAATCAGCCCGATTCAGCGTATCGATGATTTGGAAAACGGAAAATCATACGTTATCTCTAAAGACGGTAAGCCGGGACCTATCTGTACAAAATTGTACAATAAGCTGCGTGGAATCCAGTATGGCGACGAACCGGATACACATGGCTGGGTGACGATTGTAGAATAACTATATATAATGAAATAACACATTTATCAATTAATATTATTCACTATGTTAAAACTAAATTCAGAACTACGTGCTCAGGCACGTGAGGCACTTCGAGGAAAGTGGCCTATGGCAGCCGTTGCTGCACTTATTTATTCAGTTATTGCCGGTGGATTATCTGCTATTCCTGTGATTGGCGGATTATGCTCATTGTTTGTCGGACTTCCGGTTGCATACGGCTTTGCTATCGTGATGCTTGGTGTATTCAAAGGCAAAGAAATTGATTTCGGAGTGTTATTTGAAGGCTTCCAGGACTATGGACGTATTTTTGTAACGAAGTTGCTTCAGGGTATCTATACCGCTTTGTGGATGTTGCTGTTGGTTGTACCAGGAATTATCAAGCACTATTCTTATGCAATGACCGACTATATCTTGAAAGAAGAACCCGAAATGAAAAACAATGCAGCTATTGAGAAAAGTATGGCTATGATGGAAAACAACAAGATGAAACTGTTCATGCTTGATTTGAGCTTTATCGGTTGGGCTATCCTTTCTCTCTTTACTTTCGGTATCGGATTCTTTTTCCTGCAACCTTATGTGCAGGTTGCTCATGCAGCTTTCTATGAAGATTTGAAAGCACAACAAGGTGGAAATGTAGAAGTAAACGTTGAGGTGAATGTTGAGATTTAATAACACGAATCATTCAATATTATAGAAGAATGGAGCATGGAGAAATCTGTGCTCCATTTCTTTTTGTCGGTTGCGTCAAAATCAGTACCTTTGCGGCCTAATCAGGATTGATATGGGAAAGAATAAATTAGAAAAGTTTGCCGATATGGCGAGTTATCCACACGTGTTCGAATATCCTTATTCGGCAGTAGATAACGTGCCTTTTGACATGAAGGGAAAATGGCATAAGGAGTTTTTTAAGAACGATCATCCGATTGTGCTCGAACTAGGCTGCGGACGTGGTGAGTATACCGTCGGCCTGGGTAAGATGTTTCCCGAAAAGAACTTTATAGCAGTTGATATAAAAGGTGCCCGTATGTGGACGGGAGCAACGGAGTCATTACAGGCCGGAATGAAGAATGTCGCTTTCCTGCGTACCAATATTGAAATCATTGAGCGTTTTTTTGCCGAAGGCGAAGTAAGTGAAATATGGCTTACCTTCTCTGATCCGCAGATGAAGAAAGCAACCAAGCGGTTGACTTCTACCTATTTTATGGAACGGTACCGTAAATTTTTGCAGCCGAATGGCATTATCCACCTGAAAACGGACAGCAATTTCATGTTTACCTATACTAAATACATGATTGAAGCGAATCGTCTTCCAGTTGAGTTTATGACCGAAGACTTATATCATTCCGATTTGGTAGATGATATTCTCGGTATCAAGACTTATTATGAACAACAATGGCTCGAGCGTGGTTTAGATATTAAGTATATCAAATTCCGGCTTCCGCAGGAAGGTCAATTGCAAGAACCGGATGTTGAAATAGAACTCGATCCTTATCGTAGCTACAATCGTAGCAAACGTAGCGGATTAAGTACAAGTAAATAGTTTTGTGCAGGAACAATCGCCTTAAAAGTGAACTGACACTTAATCGAATGGTGATTTTAAATAGTAAATAGTAAATCGTCAAATAGTAAATAAAATGACTCTCTATCCTAAATTGATATTAGATGCATTGGCAACGGTGCGTTATCCCGGTACGGGAAAGAATCTGGTGGAAGCGGAGATGGTTGCCGATAATCTTCGTATTGATGGCATGACTGTCAGCTTTTCATTGATCTTTGAGAAACCGACTGATCCGTTTATGAAATCAATGTTGAAAGCTGCGGAAACAGCTATTCATACGTATGTCTCTCCTGATGTGCAGGTAACGATTACAGCGGAAAGTAAGCAAGCTGCCCGTCCGGAAGTTGGCAAGCTTCTTCCACAAGTGAAGAATATAGTCGGCATATCTTCCGGTAAAGGTGGAGTAGGCAAGTCTACAGTGTCTGCTAATTTAGCCGTTGCTTTGGCTAAATTAGGTTATAAAGTCGGTTTGCTTGATGCCGATATTTTTGGTCCTTCTATGCCGAAGATGTTTCAGGTGGAAGATGCACGCCCTTATGCTGAACGTATCGACGGTCGTGATATGATTATTCCGGTAGAAAAATATGGAGTGAAATTATTATCTATCGGTTTCTTTGTCGATCCGGATCAGGCAACTTTGTGGCGTGGTGGAATGGCTAGTAATGCGTTGAAACAGTTGATTGCTGATGCAGCTTGGGGAGAACTGGATTATTTTCTGATAGATCTTCCACCCGGAACCAGTGATATTCATTTGACAGTTGTTCAAACACTGGCCATGACAGGGGCGATTGTTGTCAGCACTCCGCAGGCAGTAGCTTTGGCAGATGCCCGTAAGGGAATCAATATGTTTACCAACGATAAGGTAAATGTGCCTATCCTTGGTTTAGTTGAAAATATGGCTTGGTTTACTCCTGCCGAACTACCTGAAAATAAATACTATATCTTCGGAAAAGAAGGCGCAAAGAAGTTGGCTGAGGAAATGAATGTTCCTTTGTTGGGACAGATACCTATCGTACAAAGCATTTGCGAAGGGGGAGATAATGGTACACCTGTTGCGTTGGATGAAGATTCCGTGACCGGACGTGCTTTCTTATCCCTGGCTGCCAGTGTCGTTCGTCAAGTAGATAGACGGAATGTAGAGATGGCTCCGACTCAAATCGTGGAAATGCATAAATAAGTGGAATCTGGAGTTGGATAGCTTTGCAGTAAGTTATCCATAGGATATAAAACGAGCTTCTGTAGTCTTCTCAAAAACTATGGAGGCTCGTTTATTTATTGGGATCATATAGAATTCGTTGTTGGCGGATTCTCTTCTACAAAATAGTGACGCTATCCAATACAAATAGTGACGGTATATGACAACGATACCGTCACTATCCTAAGCATATACCGTCACTATTTTTTTCTATATCAATCAGGAACCTTGCGTTCATTTATGGCGTCTGTCGGCAACGATTTCTGTTTGGTCCATTTTTAACTTTGAATTACTTATTCAAAGCTTTCATAAGCTCTTTTTTCATGGTGTCTATTCCAGGAAATCCAGTTTGTTTGAAGGTGATATTACCTTCCGGATCAACAATGAAATAAGTGGGAACTCCCCGGATATTGAAGCTGGACATCAGAAAACTCCATTGTTCATTTGTCACACGGAAATGCTCACCATGAATGTCGGTAATCATATTTTCCCAGGTGCCTTTGGGTGAAGTTTCGCCTGTGATGTAGAGGTAGATAATATCCTTGTTTTTTAATTCCTCTTTCATTGGAGTGATGGCTTTATTGGCTGTGCGACAAGGGCCACACCAGGTTGCCCAAAAATCAACTAACAGCGTATGTCCCCGGAATTTAGAGATAATAGATGGGAATAAGTCCTCATTGGAGACTTGTCCCGTCTCGTTTACAGTGAAGCCTGTCTTTCTTTTATTTAATTCTATTTTCTTTATTATTTCTTTGTTCGTTTGAGTAAGCATCTCTGCATATGCCGGGGAAGAAAAAGTTTTTAGTTCGGCATTCTGCTCTGCCGTTAACGGGGTAAAATCCTTTATGGACTGATACAGCTTATTAAATTTAATGTTATCGAATAAGGGTCCTTGTCCCGTTCCCAATGTCTCTTTAAGTACATCTGAAGAATTTGGCAGAAAACTTATCAGGTATATTGTTGATGCGTAATATTTACCGTATAGGGCTTTCAGAGTGTTGATAGAAGTGAACTCTTTCAATATGTCATAGTATCCTGCAGGAATATCGATACGGGTATTGTAGAAATACTCGTCAGTCTGTTCCTTATTCAGTTTATTAACAGCGATATATGCTGATTTTAGTTCTCTCTCTGTTAAGGCGATCTTACCTGTTGCAGCCAGATCTACCTGAATATTTAATAGCTCTTTACATGCATTGCTGTATGAGGATTGTGCAATTTTTTTTCGAATGGATGGAAGATGCTCCAGTACATAAGCCTTGTATTCATCTGCGCTTTTCCCGGCAATGTCGTTGTACATGTCCATGTAATAAACGCTTTTTAATACAATATCTATATTTACGGAAGCTAATTCTTGTTGTAGGCTAGCCAGATAGCCATTAAAGTATATAGGTTCTCCATACGTTTTATCCTTTCTTTGCAGATGCGCCTGTCTACGGCATAGTTCCTTTGTATTGATGATGAGTGATGTCTCTTCGTTGGGAGCTATCAGACACTCGATCCAACCAAAAGGAAGTTCTAATGCTACACTTGTAACGGACGCTACTTTGACCTCCGCCTGAAAAGTGCCGTCTTCTTTGATCTTTATGATATTCTGTTCATTGTGGACATTCAATGCAGGACTTTCTATATGCATCTTCACTTGCTTTATCATATCTTTCTGATAGTCCAGCATTTTCCCTTTGAGTGTAGCAGTCCCATAAACTAACTTAGGAGTAGGCAATATCGCTTTCTTGTTTATTTTGTGTACGACTGCTTCTTTGGGAAGTTTTTGTTTATAGAATGTATCTTTGTCTAATTGTATTCCCCATATCTTATAGGCCCCGTCGAAGTCCCCTTCCGAAAAATCCAGGCTGGTTACATTTTCAGGTATTGGGGGAAATAAGAGTTGAAATTCCGCTTCTCCCGATTCCGGCATCCAGAATTCCTTATCCAATGTGATTCCAACTCCCTTTCGGATGGGATAAAGTATCCCGTTATTATCTTTCAGAAAACTGCCTGTTGCTATTTTAATCCAGTATTTAGGACGATAAAAAGCCTTTATATACACTGTTGTCACTGTATCACTCATGACAATTTTATCAATCTCAATACTATTGGAACTCCATGCTAGAAAAGGAGGCCGCTCGATAACTCTGTCTTTGGCTTGTATGGTGCAGATTGTGCAGAATATTAAACCGATAATCCATGCGAATCTTTTCATGTGAATCATGTTTTATTACACGAACAAATATAAGGATCTTTTTATAACTATCCTTGTGAAAATCGGAAAAAGAAATGACTTTTTTCAGCACCGGGGAAAGATACGTCCGGCACCGGGGAGGAGAGAGTTCCCCACCGATGAACGCCCCTTTCCTCACCGATGAGGAAAGGGAGCGGTATCGGGAAAGTTATTTATTGTAACCGGAATGTGATAGGGAGGGTATACTTAACCGGGACTGCCTGTCCTTTTTGTATTCCCGGTTCCCATTTAGGCATGTTGCCCACTACACGAATGGCTTCTGCATCCAGTGACGGAGATACGCTGCGTAATACTTTTACGTTTGACAAATTACCGTTTACTCCGATAATCATTTGTATGATCACTCTGCCTTGTTCTTTGTTTTTTTGAGCAATGACAGGATATTTGATACTTTTAGCAAGATAATGCATCAATCCGCCTTGTCCTCCCGGAAATTTGGGCATTGTTTCTACTACCGTGAAAACTTGGTCTGCGTTTTCTCCTTTCACGCCCACTGCTCCCGGAGTTGAATCTTCCTGTGGTTCATATCCCACTACAACTACTTCATCCAGATCAGATTGTTTGATTTCTTCCGCCTTGGGTGGTTCAGGATCGGATAGTCTGAAAGCAACGGGAACTGTAAACCTTACATTTACTGCTTCCCCTCTTTGTTTGCCAGGTTGCCATTTAGGCATGGCGGCAATGACACGCATAGCTTCTTTGTCGAGATACGGATTGACACTTCGTTCTACTTTTGTGTCGGCTATACTTCCGTCCTTTTTAACAGTAAAGCTTACAATTACACGTCCTTGTGCGCCGATTGCATGTGCTTCAACCGGATATTTGACATTCTTCGACAAGTAATCCATCAATGCCTTCATCCCTCCCGGGAAATCCGGCATTTCTTCTACAACCTGAAAGACAACGGAATCCGGTACACTTTTAATTTGAGTTTCCGTTATTTTCTTTTCTTTTGTACCCTGCGGAAGAGTGATTTCTTTTGCAAATT
Source organism: Bacteroides luhongzhouii (assembly GCF_009193295.2). Lineage (NCBI taxonomy): Bacteria > Pseudomonadati > Bacteroidota > Bacteroidia > Bacteroidales > Bacteroidaceae > Bacteroides > Bacteroides luhongzhouii. The sequence goes on from NZ_CP059973.1 coordinate 2,315,318, forward strand.
TTTCAGTAGTACGTGCTACCATTTCGATGTTACTGACAATCATCAAGATGGCAGCCAAGGGAAGCAACATCAGATATTTTGTTCTTCCTATTTCTTTCGTTCTTCGTTTATTCATCATTTTAATACGATTTTTGAGTGGTAAAACATTGAAACTATTTGATAAATTTGCTGCAGCCTTGTGATGTGCCAGTCCCAATAAGTGGTACTGGTATGATTTACTATCATGTCCCGTCTCCAATACACGATGGTCTGCCATGTATTCGAGGTTTCCTCTGACTTCCCGTTTCATTAACCAGATAAATGGGTTGAACCAGCAGAATATGCACATTATTTCGCTGAAAAGCACATCCACCGAATGGTATTGACGGGCATGTGTCTCTTCATGCGTAATGATTTCACTGATTTCAGATTCCGTATGTGATTGCGGGTGTATGAATATCCAGTGGAAGAAAGAAAAAGGACCTGTTTCTTTCTTTAATAGATGTACGCGTACTCCTTGTATATTGTTTTTTGAGCATTGGAAATGCAATCGGATGATGCTACCCAGTTGTATGAAGAAACGCGCGGCAAGTAATAACATTCCGCTCCAATAAATAATTTTTGCGAACTGTATGATAACCTCTTGCCAATTTATGACAGTTTCTTGTGAAGGAGTAACAACTTGCTCCGGAAGCAGGATGGTTGCATAAAGATCTGCCATTGCCACCATCGGTTCGTGGGCTTTTATCCATCCCTGAATATTCAATAGGGGGTAAAGCAAAGAGATGGCAAAGAAACATAACAAAGCCATTCTGCGCCAGTGGAAGAAGGTGTCTTTATGGAAAAACAACCGATAGAATGCGTAGAACAGAGCTATCGCTACATTTATCTTTAGAAAATAAGCTAGTTCCGGAGTCATGATGATGAATGTTTTCTATTAATCTTCTTTTCCTTTTTCAATAAGATCGATAATGTCTTTGAGATCATCGGTCGAAATCTTCTGGTCTTTGGCAAAGAAAGAAACCATTTCTTTGTAAGAGTTCTCAAAGTAGTTACGAACTACACTACTCATGAAATGACGTTTATATTCATTTTCACGAATGGCGGGAGTATATTGGTAGGTGTTACCCACACGTTTCGGTGTGACATATCCTTTCCGCTCCAGGTTCTTTACGATAGATGCTACTGTGGTATAAGGAGGTGCCGGTTGCGTATACTTTGCAACAATGTCTTTTACGAAACAGCATTGTAACTCCCAAATGTAGATCATTACTTCTTCTTCTTGTATAGTTAACTTTTCCATGGAGATGTTGTTTAATTACGAATACTTCGCAAATCTACGAATATTTCGTAAACATGCAATAGTTAGTCGGTTAATAATTGTAAATGTATAAATCTTGCAAGAATATTTTGATTGTGATATTATCCTGAAAATATTTAGGCATAAAAACAGACTGGATGAGCATTATTTTTGCCTAAATAGTCACACTTTAATAACATTTATGTAATAAATATAATATCTAGAATTTTTTTATATAAAATAAATGAAATATATTTGCGGCTACAAAATATACGTTAAATATGGAAGGGTGCGTTTCAATGCTTTAACCGGTTGCGAATAATTCCCCGCACTTAAAACAAAACTATTAACTAACAATGCTGACCAAAGGGAAGAGGAAGGCAACTAAAAAATGAATGATATGAAAAAAGGTTTGATTTTTGTGCTATTTGCACTTGTTTCTATCGTTTCTTATTCTCAGATTTCTTGGAATGCCAAAGTAGGTATGAATATGAGTAATCTTACAGGTTTGGAAGAAAACTCTATGAAAGTAGGCTTTAATGTTGGTGTTGGAATGGAATATCAATTCACTGAAATGTGGTCTATTCAGCCATCTTTGATGTTTTCTACTAAAGGTACAAAGCAAGATTTTAGTGAGGACGGATATAAAGATGAATACACTTATAATCCAATGTATTTAGAATTGCCTATCATGGCTGCTGCAAGATTTGCTATTGCAGATAACCAGAATATTGTAGTAAAAGCTGGTCCATATCTTGCATACGGTATTGGTGGTAAGGTTAAAAATAGCTGGTCTGATGGCGATGAAAGTGGAGAAGATAAATATGATATCTTCAAAGATGTTAAAGATGAAGATGGTGACATTGTAAATAAGGCTGCTAAGAAGTTCGATTTTGGTATTGGAGTTGGTGTTGCTTACGAAATCAACAAGTTCTTTGTTGACCTAACTGGTAGCTTTGGATTGACTAAACTTTCAGATGGCATTAATGCTAAAGGCGAAAAGACAAGTGTAAAGAACATGAACTTCTCTATCGGTGTAGGTTACAAGTTCTAAACTTATTATACTCTCTTTATAATATCTCTAAAATCCCTCGTTCTATACTCTCTTGGAACGGGGGATTTTTATGTTCTTATTCGAAAAAAAACGGCATACCCTCTATGGAAAGTTTACACCGTAAACTCTCTCTCTTGTAATTTTCACTCATTAATCACTTATCTGCTTGGATAAGTTTTCTTTCTCTTTTAATTCTTTGTATCGCTCTATTGCATGTTTGCGGCTCATTAGTATTTGCCAGCGGTATACCCAACAGGTGGTAAGGAAATAAATGCCGGCTTGCAACCATAAAGCTTTATATTCAAAAGCTACTTCACTAAGAGTAGCTCCCATATTATTGATTTTTACAAAGCCGTTAATTCCAAAGGTAGAGGGGAAGATGTAAGATACATACTTCCAAAACGGGGGAATAGCTGCTCCCGGCCAAGAGATTCCGGAAATAAATAACAAGGGGACTGACGTGAATACAAAAATCAGCATGCACGTCTCCCGGTTGCGGATAGCAATGGAAGCTGTCATGGCAAAGAAAATACAAGCCGCAAGGTAGGGGACAACAAATAATACTAATGAACTGGGTTGTCCGATCTGGTTGAGGCTAAACAATCTTGGAACCACATAAAGTACATAGAAAGCTACCAATATATAAACCAAGAAATAACTCAAGCCTTTTCCTAATACAATTCGTAGCGTTCCGTTGTAATGGCGGTTAATAGGTACAAGGTCTTTAAACCTGTTGTTTTCACGTGCTGTTCCCGCAGCGAGACCGATGCCGAGTAATAATGTTTGTTGGATAATCAATACTAGCACGGCAGGAATCAGGAAAGCGGCGAATCCGGCAGTCGGGTTGAAGATGGAAATCTCTTCATATTCGATCGGATAAGCGGTGATTTCATCCTGTCGGTCGGTTGTATTTCCACTGCGTGCAATCTTGATATCCTTATTCATATTCAGAGAAACCGCCGTGTTGGCAAGAAGCATCGATTTATAATACAACAACCCGCTCATGTCGCAATAGATGCTCACTTGTGTCTGTTTCCCTTTGGCGATATTGTCACTAAAATCCGAAGGGATATAAATGATGCCGTATGCACGTCGGTTTTTCAGCATTTGTTTGGCCTCTTCCATATCGGCACAGTAAGAGACGATTTGAATATCGGGCGTAGCATCTACCTTACGCAGATATTCGCGGCTAAGAGATGAATGTGAATCGTCTACAACAACAGCAGGAACTTCACGCACTACTTCATTATCATAGATGAAGCTATATAGCAACGGATAACCTAATGGGACGAGTATAAAGAATATCAGTACCCCCTGGTCGCGGAAAGTTGTCTGAAACTCCCGTTTCCAGATATAAAACAGGTCATTGATGCCTTGAGCTATCTTATCTTTTAATTTTATATCTTTCATTTAGGGTATATATTTATAGTAAACCAATGCTTCCTTCAGGCGGTGAACCACAAAGAAGGGGAGCATCATAAATATTAATAGTGCCATATAGTTGGTCCATGAGTAAGCCATACTGTACCCGTTAAGCGCCTGGTCGACATAAATAAGGAAATAGTGCCGCAACGGGAATAGATTGCTCAAAGCCTGTAAAACAGGATGCATAGCCATGACCGGGAATGAAAAACCGGAAATGGAGAACGATATGACTCCCCACAGGGAAGCAAAGCTTAATCCGAGTCGTAGAGTAGGCAGGGTTCCTATCATGACAATACCACAACATTGGGATGCCAGTACGAGACACAGCGTGGCAAATATCATTGGAAATATACCGCTGTTGCAAGGAAAATGCAGGAATCCATACAGGTATACATTATAAAATATCCCCATGATGAAAAAGACTACAGTGTGGGGAAGCAACTTTCCGGCCAATGCAATATAAATGGAGTTGTTACTCATTCGTAACCATTCGCGAGCCGTACGGTCTTTGATTTCTACGCCGATTGAATAAACAGTTACCATAAATATTAATAGCATGAGTACTCCCGGTATCAGTGTATTGCATAAGTATACCGAATAGTTCAGCCACGGATTATTCAGTGGGTGCGTGTCGATAACAATTGGTTGCAAATACGCCATAGCTTGATCCTCTGTTGCACCTTTGGCGTACAACATGGTCCTTGCAGCGGCTCCCGAAGTGAGTTCTCCCATCATTTTCATGTCTCTGAACAATAGAGAACCTGCGATCAGGTAGGAGTAATTGGTGTAGAAGGAGATTGTCGGTTGACGTTGGCTCTGTGCCTCTGCCGATAAACCTTTGGGAAGGTAAAAGAATCCATAGATTTTCCCCTCCTGCATGGCAATACGTGCATCTGTCACATTACTGTAATGAGCTACAATCCCTGTTTGTGAAAAAGCATCCAGGTTGCGGACAATATTACGGGAAGTAGACGAATCATCCATGTCTACTACTCCTGCTGGAAGATCCTTAGGAAGTCCTGAATCCATTAAGGTAGTGAAAAATATATAGCAAAACAGTGGCGCGATGACCATACAGAAGAGGTAGAGCGGGCGTGATACCAATCGCCGGCACTCTCTTTGCATGACCTGCCACAGGGCTATATATTTCTTTTCTCTCTCTTTCATGATTACTTGTCAATGATAACAGACATACCCGGACGGAGATTTTCTACCTTCTCTATCGGAAAAGCTTTCACTTCGAATGTTTTCAGGTCGAACTGTCCGGTTGTTTTGGTCGCTTTCCAGGCGGCATAAGTGCCTAAGTCTTTCAGATAATATACTTTGAGATTGATCTTTTTGTTATCCAAAGCAGGAATGACTGCCTCGAACTCCGACCCCATTGTTAGATTTTTGAGCAGATCCTCGCGTACATTGAATGTTATCCACATATCGTCGAGTTCAGCAATATTCATGATAGGAGCGCCGGTACCCACCAGTTCGCCTACTTTCGGGAAAATCTCTGAAACTTCTCCCGCAGCTGGAGCAATAAGATAAGTCTCCTTAATATATGATTCAACTTCGGCAACAGCACCTTTTGCCCGGTTTACCAAAGCTTCCGCAGCCATCTTATCTTCACGTTCCGCTCCGTTCTTTGCCATGGTGTATTGCGCTTTGGCTGCTTTTTCTGTAGCAATGCTTGCATCCCGTTGCGCAGTGACTTCATCCAATTTCTGTGCAGGCATTACTCCCTGCTCATAGAGATTCTTTATGCGTTGATATGATTTCTCGGCAATGGTGACGCCTGCTTGGGCTTTTTGCCACATTTCATAAGCTGCCTGGATTTGTTCCTGACGCGCGCCCTTGATTGCTTTTGCGTTTTGTGCCTGTGCGGCAGCTTCGGCAGCACGTGCCTGTTCCATTTTTGCCACTACGTCAGGAGCTTCCAAAATGGCCAGCGTATCTCCTGCATTGACACTTTGCCCTTCTTTCACGCGAAATTCCAATATACGTCCCGGAACTTTGCTCGAAACGCGATACTCGGTAACTTCAGCCTGCCCCTGTATGATTTCAGGACCTTTGCGAAGCATGAAGAAGCCAACGACTGCAACGATTGCAATAACTCCCAGTAGAGTAAGGAATGCAAGCAGCATATTGCTGTTTTGTGATTTTATAGGTGCCATATGATTTATGAATTATGATTTATGTTTTATGATTTATAGATTGTGAGTTGGTTAGGGATTGGGGTGTCTCTGATTGGGTCCTTAACTTTATTTTTTCGAATCTTATTTATTTCAGTGTTCCCAAAGACTTCTTCAGATAGATTTCTGTTAATTTCACATCTATTTGTGCGTCAATCTTTTCTGAATGGGCGGACAGCCATGCCGTTTGTGCTTCGAGAACATTACTGGTGGCAATCACTCCCTCTTTAAAACCAAGCGTTGCATAGCGCAGATTCTCTTCCGCTTTTTCCATGTTTTTGGAAGACATTACCAGTTTCTTTCCAGCCTCCTTTACCTTGAAAGCGGCTTGATTGACCTGCAACTCTATTTTTTCGCGTGCGTCCTGAAGCTGGTATTGTGCAATGCGGGCTTCGGCTTTTGCCGCTCTGGTTTTATAAATACCTTCTCCCCAGTGCCATATAGGTATCTGTACCATCACTCCCACATTCCACATGCCTTTGAATTTGTTTTCAAAGCTGTTGAAGACAGAAGGATTGGTTACCATATAATTCCCCATCAATGCGATGGAGGGAAGATGTTCGGCACGGGTTACGTTTACTTTCTGTTTATAAATCTGTGTCGCTAATTCGAGACTACGTATTTCCGGACGATTCTCATAAGCGGTAGATAAATCGAAATGAGGGTCTGTTGTCAGTAATGGAATATCTTCCATATTTTCATCTGCCAGAGTGATGGGTGAGCTAAGATCAATGCCACATAGTTGACACAACAACATTCGGGCAAGGCTCAATCCGTCTTCCACTTTGGTGAGTGTCATTTCCGCTTCATTAACCTTGACGCGTACAGATAAACCATCCGCTTTGGTGGCTACTCCTTCATTAATCATTTTTTCCACATCACCGTCCAGCTGTTGCAAGAGCTTTAAATAGCCTTCTGCCAACTTCTTCTTATTAACCAGTGAAATAACTTGCCAATAAGCCTGATCTGTACTCATGATTACTTCCTGCATGCCACCGTGGTGTTGTTCTTGAGCCAACTCTTCGGCATACTTTGTTATTTTGTTGTACGCCCGGATTTTTCCACCCATGTATAAAGGCTGCGTTAATGTAATGGCACCGGCATAAACATTTCTCGTATCTGTGCGGAGCGCATCCACTAGAGAGTTTCCTGCTTGGTCAAGAGCAGGCAGAACCGCCCCTAATTTTCCGCTTAAGGAGGAAATTAGTGGTGCCAAATCAGGATGTGCTGTTGCGATCTCGGTTGCGGCCTGTTGGATAGGGCCTGCCAGATTAGTTCCTAATCCTGAAAGCGCAGCTTTCTGGTCATTGTTCAGTAATGAAAACTCTTTCTGGTTTCTCATGTACGCTCCGGTTGCCGAGAAGTTGGGCAAATAATTCGTAAATGCGGCTTTCCGTTGATAATGGGCAGCATTTATTTTCTCATTGCTTATCAACAAATCTTTGTTGTTGGCAAGAGCTAATGCGCGGCAACTATCCAGACTTAGGAAGCTCTGCGCTTTTACTATAAAAGTGAAACTTAGCAGAATTGTCAGAAGAAATACTTTTTTCATCGCATCTTGCATATTAATAAGGTGATACTTCTATTTTAAATAACCCGATTCTCATGTAATTTGTTTATTGAAGTAGTCTGTTTTTTTGAACTTGTTTACTTAAACAATAATTGCATAAACAACGATGCAAATGTATGAGCTTTACTTGAAAGCGCAAAATGAATTAGCTTTTTTTAAAATATAGTGGGGTAGGATTCTGTAGAAAAGAAAGAAGGCTGTTCCTCGTAGTGAAGAACAGCCTTTCTTGATATATAAAGTAAGGGGATTAATTACAGAGCACCTACTTCTTTCAAAGCAGCGTTCGTTCCGTGAACAGCTTTTGCGCTAGCTGCGAACTTAGCTTTTTCATCTTCGTTCAGGTTCAGTTCAACGATCTTTTCGATACCGTTTTTGCCAAGAATAACAGGGACACCGATGCAAAGATCTGATTCACCATATTCACCTTCCAATAATACAGAACAAGGAACCATCTTCTTTTGGTCGTGAAGGATAGATTCAACTACGAATGCTCCTGCCGCACCCGGTGCATACCATGCAGAAGTACCCAGCAATTTAGTCAGCGTAGCACCACCTACCATAGTAGCAGCAGCAACTTCTTCCAGCTTCTCTGCAGAGATGAAATTAGCTACAGGCATACCTTTGTAAGTAGCGAAACGAGTCAAAGGAATCATAGTAGTATCACCGTGACCACCGATAACCATACCTTCTACTTCATTAGCATTGCAGCCGATAGCTTGAGACAAGAAATATTTGAAACGAGAGCTATCCAAAGCACCACCCATACCGATCACACGATTTTTCGGCAAGCCCAGAGCCTTCAATGCCAAATAAGTCATTGTATCCATCGGGTTAGAAATAACAACGATGATAGCGTTAGGAGAATATTTCAACAGGTTTTCTGCTACCGATTTAACGATACCAGCGTTCACACCGATCAATTCTTCACGAGTCATACCCGGTTTACGAGGAATACCTGAAGTAATCACAACAACGTCAGAGTTAGCGGTCTGAGCATAGTCGTTAGTGCAGCCTACCAATGTAGTGTCGAAACCCAACAATTGAGCTGTCTGCATCATATCCATTGCTTTACCTTCTGAAACGCCTTCTTTAACGTCCAGCATTACTACTTCGTCTGCTACTTCATTAAAAGCAAGTACATTTGCACATGTAGCACCTACGTTACCTGCGCCTACTACGGTTACTTTTGACATAATACTATATATTTAAAAAGTTGATAATTTGTTTTATCTTTTAGCGCGACAAAATTACAACGATAATCCTGATTAAAGAAATTTTTCCGTAATAATTTTAGTTAAAGGTCTAACTTCCCCATAATATAATAAGTATGGTGGGAAGTTGTTTTGGGTATGGTTATAAACCGAATGTAGTCATGGTAAGAATGTACTATTATGGCAAATGATTTATTCTGGTGTTTTTTATAATTGCTTGCCTATCCGGATTTACTTTGTTCGCTACTCTTACTTCGTTCCACTATAGTTACCCTTGCGTTCCACTATAGTCTCCTTTGCGTTACACTATAGTGGAACGCAAGGGTAACTATAGTAGAACGAAATAAGTGTGGGTAATGAAATTAATAATATTAGGCAACGACAGAAGTTTAACTGGTATCTTGGCGAAAAAAAGTGTTTGAGCGCTTTGTATCTGCTGATCTGAATAAGTTAGCAAGTAAATAAGTTAAAATTGTATGGATTAGCAGAGGGTTATGAAAAAACTCTCTGCTTTTCTGCTTGACTTCTGTTGCGAAATGATTACTTTTGCGCACGTTATCAATTCACAACTGAAACTATGAGTAAAAAAAGCCTTCTTATTGCGGCCGTGGCTGTCTTAGTGATAGCTATTATTGGTATTACTTATTTATTGTTTACCGAGAAACAAGCTAACCGGGAGTTAGTGCAGGAATTTCAATTAGACAAGGAAGAACTGGAAAACGAATATAGTCAGTTTATGCAAAGGTATGATGAGTTGAAGTTTACAGTTACTAATGACTCTTTATCACAATTGCTGGAACAGGAACAATTGAAGACACAGCGTCTTTTGGAAGAGCTCCGCACGGTAAAGAGCTCGAATGCGACAGAAATTCGTCGTCTGAAGAAAGAGTTGGCTACTTTGCGTAAAGTATTAGTAGGCTATATCAATCAGATTGATTCATTGGATAGGATTAATAAACAGCAGAAGCAAGTCATTGCAGAAGTAACACAGAAATATAATCAGGCTTCACAGCAAATCAGTAATCTTTCCGAAGAAAAGAAAAATCTGGATAAGAAAGTGACATTGGCGGCACAGCTTGATGCAACTAATATTCGTATCGAACCGCGCAATAAACGCGGCAAAGTGGCGAAGAAAGTGAAAGACGTGGTGAAATTGGCTATCAGTTTCACGGTCGTGAAGAATATAACAGCTGAAAACGGGGAGCGCACCATTTATGTACGTATAACCAAACCGGATAATGATGTGCTGACCAAAAGTGCATCCAATACTTTCCCTTATGAAAATCGTACACTGGTCTATTCTATCAAAAAGTATATCGAATACAATGGCGAAGAACAGAATATAAATGTATTCTGGGATGTAGAAGAATTCTTGTATGCCGGCAACTATCGTGTTGATATTTTTGAAGGTGGTAATCTGATAGGTTCTCAGACGTTTACGTTAAATTAATCTGTAATATATAATTAATGTAGGCTAACTGTCGAAATTTTCAGTTTATGACTATGTTAATATGAATGTCAGAAGAATTTACGCTTATTCTGCTATAGCTTGTTGTTATATATGACTGCTTTATCGGTTTAATGGTCGAGAAGCTATTTGCTGTGAATAGTTCTCTCCTTTTTATTTACCGTCTGCCGTCTGCCCCCCACATCATTTTGCTGCGGAGTGTATCGAAAAAGATATGATTAAAGCGTTTTACTACTTTTACGCTATAATCTGCCCGGCGGATAGTGAGTTGAGTTGTTTCTTTACAGGTTTCGCTCCGTCCGTCAATGGCAACGAGGAAGTTATGGCTCCGGCTTTCCACATCCAATGTGATTTCCCAGTCGTCACGGATAACGATAGGACGGACGTTGAGGCTATGCGGAGCTACTGGAGTAATGACAACGGTATTGGAATGAGGAACCATAATTGGACCGCCTACGCTCAACGAGTAAGCGGTAGAGCCAGTAGGAGTCGCAATCACCAGCCCGTCAGCCTGATAAGTGTTCAGATAGGCACCATTGATTGCTGTGCGAATACTAATCATTGATGAACTGTCCCGTTTGAGAATAGCAATTTCATTGAGAGCATAAGGAGAATCTTGAAGACGTTTCTCGTCACAGATAAGTTGGAGCACGCTTCGTTCCTCCACACTGTATCTTCCGGCTTGGATTTCATCGAACGTTTCTTCCATTTCCTCAGGAGAAATATCTGCCAGAAAGCCCAAACGGCCTGTATTAATTCCCAAAATAGGAATTCCTTTTCTCCCTACGCGACGGGCAGCTTTCAGGAATGTTCCGTCGCCTCCAATACTGATTACCATATCAGCGTCAAAATCATTTCCGTCAAACAAGTGATCGGCATGAATGTCCATTTTGAGCTCTGTAGTCAGGAATTGATAAAAGTCCCTGCACATACAGATTTCTGCTTTCTGTCTTCTCAATAGTTGGAACAGTCTTAGCGCATGAGAGGATTTTTTAGCCTGATAAGTATTTCCGAAAATGGCGAATTTCATAAGCAATATCATTAGTTCAGGATGCAAATTTGGCATTTTTTCTTGGATTTCTACTTTAAATAACCAAAAAAGAACCCATAATGCGTTTCGTATTATTAGGCAACTAATAATAATATTTGTATTTTTGCGGCAAATATAACGTAGAACTATGACTAAATTAAGTGTAAACATAAACAAGATTGCTACGCTCAGGAATGCTCGCGGAGGAAATGTCCCCGATGTAGTAAAGGTGGCGCTTGATTGTGAATCTTTTGGTGCAGACGGTATTACTGTTCATCCTCGTCCCGATGAACGCCACATTCGTCGTTCAGATGTATATGATTTGCGGCCTTTGTTGCGTACGGAATTTAATATCGAAGGTTATCCCGCTCCGGAATTTATTGACCTGGTGTTGAAAGTTAAACCTCATCAGGTAACTTTGGTCCCCGACGATCCTTCACAGATTACTTCCAATTCTGGTTGGGACACCAAAGCAAATCTGGAATTCCTGACTGAAGTTCTCGATCAGTTTAACAGTGCCGGTATTCGTACTTCCGTTTTTGTGGCAGCCGATCCTGAAATGGTGGAATATGCAGCAAAAGCAGGGGCGGATCGCGTTGAACTGTATACTGAACCTTATGCAACGAATTATCCGAAGAATCCGGAAGCTGCCATCGCTCCTTTTATCGAAGCCGCGAAGACTGCCCGTAAACTGGGTATCGGATTGAACGCCGGACACGACTTGAGTCTGGTTAATTTAAATTATTTCTATAAAAACATTCCTTGGGTGGATGAAGTCTCCATCGGACATGCGTTGATTAGCGATGCGTTGTATCTGGGACTCGAACGTACCATTCAGGAATATAAAAACTGTCTACGCTCATGAATGCAATGATCTTGTTAGCCCAAGGGGCTATGAATATGGCCGACTCGCTGGCTACTGCCAACCCCGTATTGACGGAGGTGAACGCTCCTGAAATGAACATGCTTGATATGGCTATCAAGGGTGGATGGATTATGATTGTGCTGGGTGTATTGTCAGTGATCTGTTTCTATATCCTGTTTGAACGTAACTATATGATTCGCAAGGCGGGAAAGGAAGATCCGATGTTTATGGAGCGGATTAAGGACTATATCCATAGTGGTGAGATCAAAGCGGCTATAAACTATTGCCGTACGATAAACACTCCTTCGGCACGTATGATAGAAAAAGGTATCAGCCGTTTAGGACGTCCTATTAACGATGTACAGGTAGCTATTGAAAATGTAGGTAATATTGAGGTTGCGAAACTGGAAAAAGGATTGACTGTAATGGCAACTATTTCCGGAGGTGCTCCGATGCTCGGATTCCTCGGTACGGTGACCGGTATGGTACGTGCATTCTACGAAATGGCGAATGCCGGAAGCGGAAACATTGATATCACTTTGCTTTCCGGTGGTATCTATGAAGCTATGATTACTACGGTCGGTGGTCTGATTGTCGGTATCATTGCTATGTTTGCCTACAATTATTTGGTGATGCTGGTAGACCGTGTGGTAAATAAAATGGAGTCTCGTACAATGGAGTTTATGGACTTGTTGAACGAGCCGGCAAAATAATAGGCTGATGGGATTAAAAAGAAGAAATAGAGTATCGCCCAATTTTAGCATGGCTTCCATGACGGACGTCATCTTCCTGTTGCTGATATTCTTTATGATAACCTCTACGGTAGTGTCGCCTAATGCTATCAAAGTCTTGTTGCCGCAAGGTAAGCAGCAGACTTCGGCCAAACCGCTGACAAGAGTGGTTATCGATAAAGACTTGAATTTTTATGCCGCTTTCGGCAATGAAAAAGAGCAGCCGGTGGCACTGAATGATCTGACTTCATTCTTGCAAAGTTGCGCGGAGAAGGAACCGGAAATGTACGTGGCATTGTATGCGGATGAATCGGTACCTTACCGTGAGATCGTAAGGGTATTGAACATTGCAAACGAGAATCATTTTAAGATGGTGTTGGCTACACGCCCGCCTGAAAACAAATAAGGAACAATGGACAGAAGAAAAAAGGGTGAATACATAGGAGCGCTGGGTGCACTGTTGGTGCATGTGGCAGTGATTGCTCTTTTGATTCTGGTGAGCTTTACTGTCCCCCAACCGGATGAAGATGCAGGCGGAGTGCCTGTGATGATGGGAAATGTAGACGCAGCAAGTGGTTTCGATGATCCCTCTCTGGTAGACGTGGATATCATGGATGAAGATGCGGCAGCACCTGCGGAAACAGTACCGGAACTTCCTTCGGAACAGGATTTATTGACGCAGACCGAAGAGGAAACAGTAACTCTGAAACCTAAGACGGAAGAGCCGAAAAAAGAAACGGTGAAACCTAAAGAGGTAGTCAAGCCGAAAGAACCGGTGAAGAAGCCCGAAAAAACGGAAGCGGAAAAAGCCGCGGAGGCGAAACGACTGGCAGAAGAAAAAGCGGAGCGTGAACGTAAGGCTGCCGAAGAAGCTGCCAAAAAGAGAGTGTCCGGTGCGTTTGGAAAGGGAGCGCAAATGACAGGAAATAAAGGAACAGCAGCCAGTGGCACGGGAACCGAAGGTAGCAAGGAGGGTAACTCTTCTACCGGAGCGAAGACCGGAACCGGAGGTTATGGAACATTTGATCTTGGCGGACGTTCTTTAGGTACGGGCAGTTTGCCGAAGCCTGCATATAATGTGCAGGAAGAAGGACGTGTAGTGGTGAATATCACCGTGAATCCTGCAGGGCAAGTGATATCGACCAGCATTAACCCTCAAACGAATACGGTAAATTCCTCTTTGCGTAAGGCAGCGGAGGACGCAGCGAAAAAAGCCCGTTTTAATACGATAGATGGGGTGAATAACCAGACAGGGACAATTACCTATTATTTTAACTTGAGATAGTATCATTAACCAAATATATTAAGCATTATGGGAACTGTATACGCTTTTTTTGCAGATGGTTTTGAAGAAATTGAAGCCTTTACTGCTATTGACACGTTGAGACGTGCCGGACTTAATGTAGAAATCGTATCCGTTACGCCGGATGAAATTGTAGTGGGGGCACATGACGTATCCGTCCTTTGCGATATCAACTTCGAGAATTGCGATTTCTTCGATGCTGAACTATTGTTGTTGCCGGGAGGAATGCCGGGAGCTGCCACACTTGACAAGCACGAAGGGTTACGTAAATTGATCCTTGATTTTGCCGCAAAAGGTAAACCTATTGCTGCCATTTGTGCTGCTCCGATGGTGTTGGGTAAGCTGGGACTGCTGAAAGGAAAAAAGGCTACCTGTTATCCGAGTTTTGAACAATATCTGGATGGTGCAGAATGTGTAAATGAACACGTTGTACGTGATGGAAACATCATTACCGGTATGGGACCGGGTGCTGCCATGGAATTTGCTTTGACAATCGTTGACCTGTTGGTAGGTAAAGAAAAAGTGGACGAACTGGTAGAAGCGATGTGCGTTAAACGCTAAACCGCCCATGAAGAAATATGTAATCATTGTTGCCGGTGGAAAGGGCTTGCGAATGGGAAGTGACCTCCCGAAACAATTCCTTCCCATGGGTGATAAACCTGTATTGATGCATACCCTGGAAGTATTCAGGAGATATGACGAAACACTCCGAATCATAGTAGTGCTTCCGCGGGAACAGCAGGACTTTTGGAAGCAACTTTGTCAAAAACACAGCTTTGCGGTGGAACATACCCTTGCCGATGGAGGTGAAACACGTTTCCATTCTGTAAAGAATGGTCTGACACTGGTGCAAGGGCCGGGGCTCGTAGGAGTACATGATGGTGTACGTCCGTTTGTGTCGGTAGAGGTGATTCGCCGTTGTTATGACTTGGCAAACGTGCAGAAAGCGGTGATTCCTGTGGTGGATGTGGTAGAGACACTTCGTCATCTGACAGATGCCGGTAGTGAAACGGTCAGCCGGAATGATTACAAGCTGGTGCAAACTCCGCAGGTATTCGATGTAGAGTTGTTGAAACAAGCCTATGCGCAAGAATTTACTCCTTTCTTTACAGATGACGCTTCCGTTGTCGAAGCAATGGGAATGCCTGTGTATCTGGCAGAAGGTAACCGTGAAAATATAAAAATAACGACCCCTTTCGATTTAAAAGTAGGGAGTGCTCTTTTATAAATGTTTGATTTAGCCACACGCGACATAAAATTTATCTCCGGTGTAGGTCCTCAAAAAGCCGCTGTATTAAATAAGGAGTTGGAAATCTACTCCTTGCACGATTTAATTTATTATTTCCCTTATAAATATATTGACCGGAGCCGCATCTATTACATTCACGAAATAGATGGCAATATGCCGTATATCCAGTTGAAAGGAGAAATTCTCGGTTTCGAAACCATTGGCGAAGGACGTCAACGTCGTTTGACGGCTCATTTTTCGGATGGTACAGGAGTCGTGGATTTGGTGTGGTTTCAAGGCATTAAGTATATCTTAGGTAAGTATAAACTACACGAGGAATATATCATCTTCGGTAAACCGACAGTTTTCAACGGACGTATCAATGTGGCGCATCCCGATATAGACAAGCCGGAAGATTTGAAACTTTCTTCGGTGGGATTGCAACCTTATTATAATACAACGGAGAAGATGAAGCGCAGTTTCCTCAACTCTCATACGATTGAGAAGATGATGGCAACAGTGATTCAGCAAATACAGGATCCTCTGCCTGAAACACTTTCTTCCAAATTGTTGGCGGAACATCATCTGATGCCTTTGACGGAAGCTCTCCGGAATATCCACTTCCCGACCAATCCCGATGTACTTCGCAGAGCGCAATATCGCCTTAAGTTCGAAGAGCTGTTTTATGTTCAACTGAATATCCTCCGCTACGCCAAAGACAGACAAAAAAGATATCGTGGATACATCTTTGAAAAAGTGGGAGATGTATTCAATACATTTTATGCAAAGAATCTTCCTTTTCAACTGACAGGTGCACAGAAACGGGTATTGAAGGAGATACGGAACGATGTCGGCAGTGGCAGGCAGATGAACCGCCTTTTGCAGGGAGATGTAGGAAGTGGGAAAACACTGGTTGCCCTGATGAGCATGCTATTGGCGTTGGATAATGGTTACCAGGCTTGCATGATGGCGCCCACTGAAATCTTGGCGAACCAGCATTATGAAACGATCAAAGAACTGCTCTTTGGCATGGATATCCGTGTCGAACTGCTGACGGGTTCTATTAAAGGCAAAAGGCGGGAAGCGATTCTGACCGGATTGCTGACCGGAGATGTGAAGATATTAATAGGAACGCATGCTGTTATTGAAGATACTGTCAATTTCTCTTCTTTAGGTTTCGTTGTTATCGACGAACAGCATCGCTTTGGTGTGGCACAACGCGCCCGCCTTTGGAGTAAGAATGTTCAACCTCCACATGTACTCGTGATGACTGCTACCCCGATCCCACGCACTTTGGCAATGACATTGTATGGTGATTTGGATGTGTCTATTATTGACGAACTCCCACCCGGAAGAAAACCGATTACTACCATCCATCAATTTGATAACCGCCGGGAAAGTATGTACCGTTCGGTGCACAAACAAATCGAAGAAGGGCGTCAGGTCTATATTGTCTATCCCCTGATTAAAGAGAGCGAAAAGATTGATCTGAAGAATCTTGAAGAGGGATATCAACATATTCTGGAAGAGTTTCCGAAATGCACGGTTTGTAAAGTGCATGGCAAAATGAAACCGGCCGAGAAGGATGAGCAAATGCAGCTTTTTGCTTCGGGTAAAGCGCAGATCATGGTTGCTACTACCGTCATTGAAGTCGGAGTAAACGTTCCGAATGCTTCGGTGATGATTATTGAAAATGCAGAACGTTTCGGGCTTTCGCAGTTACATCAGTTGCGTGGTCGGGTAGGACGTGGGGCGGAACAGTCTTATTGTATTCTGGTGACGAATTATAAATTGACGGAGGACACCCGGAAACGATTGGAAATCATGGTGCGCACCAATGATGGTTTCGAAATAGCGGAGGCTGATTTGAAATTGCGTGGTCCCGGTGATCTTGAAGGTACACAGCAAAGCGGTATCGCTTTCGATTTGAAGATTGCGGATATTGTTCGCGACGGGCAACTGTTGCAATACGTTCGTGCCATAGCTGAAAGTATTGTGGAACAAGACCCTGCGGCACAGAATCCCGAGAATGAAATCTTGTGGAGACAGCTTAAAGCCTTGCGGAAAACGAATGTTAACTGGGCTGCCATAAGTTGAAAAACGGTTAAACATGCAGTTTATTTGCGTAAATGTGTTGCAAAACATGTTTCGCCTCTATTCTCCCTATTTATAGGAGTTTAACGCCTCAATTGCCCCCTCTTCTCGTACTAAGCATCTGAAAAATAGTTAATGACTCTCTTGCCATTTCATAGGAAAATACTACCTTTGGAGGAATTTTTTTAGTAAATGTATTGTTTAACCATTTGCAAAGTCGAGTATTATGCTTGAAAAAACGCTGGTCATTTTAAAACCGTGTACCCTTCAACGGGGATTGGTTGGTGAGATTACTCATCGCTTTGAACGTAAAGGATTGCGGTTGGCTGGCATGAAGATGATGCAACTGACTGATGAATTGTTAAGTGAACATTATGCCCACCTTAGCGGCAAACCTTTCTTTCAGCGTGTGAAAGATTCGATGATGACAACTCCTGTCATTGTTTGTTGTTTCGAAGGTGTGGATGCTATTCAAACAGTCCGTACGTTGGCGGGACCAACTAATGGACGTTTAGCTGCCCCAGGCACCATTCGTGGGGATTACAGTATGAGCTTTCAAGAGAATATCGTTCATACTTCCGATTCTCCGGAGACCGCAGCTATTGAATTAACGAGATTTTTTAAACCGGGAGAAATATTCGATTACAAGCAGGCTACATTCGATTACCTGTATGCAAACGACGAATATTAATTGAATTGACAAAGAAGGAATGAATTTTAGCATTATTAAAACAGGATTGGTCGCTGTTGCGGCTATGGTCAGTCTGAGCTCTTTCTCGCAAGACCTGATTGCCCGCCAAGCACCGATAGACAAAAAATTAAAATCAGTAGACTCTTTGGCATTGCAGAAGCAAATCCGTGCCGAACAGTCCGAATATCCCGCCCTAAGTCTTTATCCGAACTGGAACAACCAGTATGTGCATGCTTACGGAAATGCTATTATCCCCGAAACGTATACAATCGACCTGACAGGTTTCCATATGCCAACTCCAAGTACTAAAATTACTTCACCTTTCGGTCCTCGTTGGAGAAGAATGCATAATGGATTGGACTTGAAAGTGAACATAGGTGATACTATTGTAGCAGCTTTTGACGGTAAAGTACGTATCGTAAAATATGAGCGTAGAGGATATGGAAAATATGTCGTTATCCGTCATGATAATGGATTGGAAACTGTGTATGGTCATTTATCAAAACAATTGGTTGAAGAAAACCAATTAGTGAAAGCCGGAGAGGTAATCGGATTGGGTGGTAACACCGGACGTTCTACTGGTTCGCATCTGCATTTTGAAACCCGCTTCTTGGGAATTGCAATTAATCCGATTTATATGTTCGACTTCCCGAAACAAGATATCGTTGCCGATACTTATACGTTCCGCAAAGCAAAAGGCGTGAATCGTGCAGGTTCTCATGATACTCAAGTGGCTGACGGCGCAATCCGTTATCATAAGGTGAAGAGTGGCGATACATTGTCCCGCATTGCTAAATTGCGTGGCGTATCAGTTAGTACACTTTGCAAGCTGAACCGTATTAAACCGACTACTACCTTGCGCATCGGACAGGTTTTGCGTTGTTCATAAAACAATATAGCTTATAAAACAGTAATACAATATCTTTAGAAGAGGGCACTTTAATATAATTTAGAGTGCCCTCTTTCTGTTTTTACTTAATTATTGTTACCTTTGCGCACTATTTGGAAGAAGATGAAAGATACCAAACAACAATTTGAACATGTCATCGCTTTATGCCGTGACTTATTTTCCAAGAAGCTGCACGATTACGGTCCTGCATGGCGTATCCTGCGTCCGGCTTCGGTGACTGACCAGATTTTTATTAAAGCCAATCGGATTCGTAGTATTGAAACCAAAGGAGTGACCCTGATTGACGAGGGAATCCGTGCAGAGTTTATTGCGATTGTCAATTATGGCATTGTCGGGCTTATCCAGTTGGAACTGGGTTATGCCGAATCTGCCGACATCAGTAATGAAGAAGCGATGGCTTTATACGATAAGTATGCAAAAGAGGCATTAGAGCTGATGCTTGCCAAGAACCATGATTATGATGAAGCCTGGCGGAGCATGCGTGTCAGCTCTTACACGGACTTGATCTTGATGAAGATCTACCGTACCAAGCAGATTGAGAGCCTGGCCGGCAATACATTGGTGTCAGAGGGAATTGATGCCAATTATATGGATATGATTAATTACTCTGTTTTCGGACTGATTAAGATAGAATTTGAAGGATAAGAACTTACATATCATTCAGGAGGTGGTGGCGAATACGTGTCGCTTTCTTTTGGCGGCATCGTTCATCTTTTCCGGATTTGTAAAGGCAGTTGATCCGCTGGGTTTCCAGTATAAGATACAGGATTATCTGACTGCATTCGGAATGGCTTCCTGGTTCCCTTCATTTTTCCCTTTATTGGGAGGTATCATTTTATCCGCCGTTGAGTTTTTTATAGGTATCTCTTTGTTTTTTGCAACGAGAAGAACATTGGCTACCTCATTGGCTTTGATGCTGATGATTTTCATGACACCACTGACTTTGTATCTTGCCATCTTTGATCCGGTTTCGGACTGCGGTTGTTTTGGTGATGCTTGGGTGTTGACGAATTGGGAAACATTTGGAAAGAACATCATTTTGCTGTTTGCGGCAATAATGGCTTTTCGTCACAGAAGGATGCTGATTCGTTTTATCAGTGTGAAGATGGAGTGGCTGGTTTCTCTCTATACGCTATTTTTCGTGTTTACTTTGTCGTTCTATTGTCTGGACCGTTTGCCTGTTTTAGACTTTCGTCCTTACAAGATCGGAAAGAATATTCTGGAAGGAATGACAGTGCCCGAAGGAGCCAAACCAAGCGTATATGAAAGCATCTTTATCTTGGAGAAGAACGGTGAGAAGAAAGAATTTACGTTGGATAACTATCCGGATAGTACCTGGACATTTATCGATACACGTACCGTCCTTAAGGAAAAAGGGTATGAACCGGCTATTCATGATTTCTCTATGATAGATCTGAATACGGGGGAAGATATCACAAACGATGTATTGACAGATATAGGATATACTTTCCTGTTGGTTGCCCATCGCATTGAAGAGGCGGATGATAGCAACATTGATTTGATTAATGAGATATATGACTATTCGGTGGAGCATGGCTACAAATTTTATTGCCTCACTTCTTCACCGGAGGAACAGATAGAATTGTGGAAGGACAAGACAGGAGCCGAATACCCTTTCTGCCAAATGGATGATATTACTTTGAAGACGATGGTTCGTTCCAACCCGGGATTGATATTGATTAAGAACGGAACAATTCTGAATAAATGGAGCGATGAGGATATACCGGATGAATACGTACTGACGGACAAACTGGAGAATCTGCCGCTAGGAAAGCAGGAAGTGAGCAGTGACGCTCATACGGTAGGATATGTCTTCCTGTGGTTTGTTATTCCGTTGTTGTTAGTGCTTGGGGTGGATGTTTTAGTCGTTCGCCGCCGAGAACGGAAAACCGCGAAGCGGAAGCAACAAGAAGAGATGAAAAGCAAAGAACCGGAAACAAAGAATCAAGGAATAGAAGAACAAGAATAAGAATAAGAATAAGAAATAAATGATAACGAGCGACCCTCTGTAACGAACACTAACCTGAATCGTTCAATCGTCAATCGTCCAATCGTAAATTTATTAACCCTTTAAAATAAAAAACAAAATGAGAAAGAACATTGTTGCAGGAAACTGGAAAATGAACAAAACCCTTCAAGAGGGTATCGCTTTGGCTAAAGAGCTGAATGAAGCATTGGCTAATGAAAAGCCTAACTGTGATGTTATCATCTGTACTCCGTTTATCCACCTGGCTTCTGTTACTCCGTTGGTAGACGCAGCTAAGATCGGTGTAGGTGCTGAAAACTGTGCAGACAAAGCATCAGGTGCTTATACTGGTGAAGTTTCTGCTGAAATGGTTGCTTCTACTGGTGCAAAATATGTAATTCTGGGACACTCTGAACGTCGTGCATACTACGGTGAAACAGTTGCTATCCTTGAAGAAAAAGTAAAATTGGCTTTGGCTAACGGTCTGACTCCGATTTTCTGTATCGGTGAAGTGTTGGAAGAACGCGAAGCTAACAAGCAAAACGAAGTAGTAGCTGCACAGATGGAATCTGTATTCTCTTTGTCGGCTGAAGATTTCTCTAAGATTGTATTGGCTTACGAACCGGTTTGGGCTATCGGTACAGGTAAAACTGCTTCTCCTGAACAAGCACAGGAAATCCATGCTTTCATCCGTTCTATCGTAGCCAACAAGTATGGCAAAGAAATCGCAGACAATACTTCTATCCTTTACGGTGGTAGCTGCAAACCTTCTAACGCTAAAGAACTGTTCGCTAACCCGGACGTTGATGGTGGTTTGATTGGTGGTGCTGCTCTGAAAGTATCTGATTTCAAAGGTATCATTGATGCTTTTAATTAATTGATAGTTGAATAAATGATAGTTGATAGCTGTTATACAGTATAGCTTGGCTATCAACTATCGTTTATCATTCTCAATTATCATTTTCCAATTGCCATTTATCAATCATCAACTATTAACTATAATGAAGGTTTTACTTACCCTATTGTTTGTCTTGGCAGCTACCTTTGTGCAAGCGCAAAGTATCGTCAAGAGTCTGGAACGTAACGTTCCGGGACAAGGAAAGGTGACTATCCATCAAGATCCTCGCATTGAGGCTTTGATAGGTATGGAACGTCCTGCAACAGGTGAACGGAAAGTAATAAAGACTTCCGGATTCAGAATACAGGCGTATGCCGGTAACAATACTCGTCAGGCTAAGAATGATGCTTATCATGTAGCATCACGCGTTAAAGAGTATTTTCCTGAATTAACGGTATATACTTCGTTCAATCCACCTCGTTGGCTTTGTCGTGTAGGTGATTTCCGGAGCATTGAAGAGGCGGACGCAATGATGCGTCGGTTGAAGTCTACCGGTGTGTTCAAAGAGGTTTCTATCGTAAGAGACCAGATCAATATTCCTTTATAATTGTATCATGTTAGAAAAAGAAGAAATTGTTTCTCCGAATCTGGAGGAGTTGAAGAGTCATTATCGTAGTATTATAACTTTGTTGGGTGAAGATGCCGAACGGGAAGGGTTGCTGAAAACTCCGGAACGGGTGGCTAAAGCAATGTTAAGCTTGACGAAAGGGTATCACATGGATCCTCATGAAGTGCTTCGCTCAGCTAAATTCCAAGAAGAATACAGTCAGATGGTGATTGTGAAAGATATCGATTTCTTCTCTCTTTGTGAACATCACATGTTGCCGTTCTACGGGAAGGCACACGTGGCTTATATTCCTAATGGCTATATCACCGGGTTGAGCAAGATAGCCCGTGTAGTCGATATATTCTCTCATCGCCTGCAAGTGCAGGAACGCATGACGCTGCAAATCAAAGAGTGTATTCAGGAAACACTGAATCCGTTGGGTGTAATGGTGGTAGTGGAAGCCAAACACATGTGTATGCAGATGCGTGGTGTAGAAAAACAAAACTCTATTACTACTACTTCAGACTTTACTGGGGCTTTTAATCAGGCAAAGACTCGCGAAGAGTTTATGAATCTGATTCAACACGGGACTTTGTAGAGAAAAACTTGTAAGAAACGCTATTTTGTTCCGGTACCGGGGAAGGTAGGCTTCAGCACCGATGAAGACATCTCTCGGCACCGATGAGGAATCATCGCAAAACAACCCTGTCTCCCAAACGTTTTGCCATGATGCTTTGTACGGTTTTCAACTCATTAAAGCGTTTCATAAGCGAGTCGCATTTTTCATTATTATGGGCGAGAGCTGGGTCTTGCAGAGCATAAAGCATGTGCTTCAATTCCTCTGTTACGATTGCGTATTTAAAATTAATCATTAACATCGGAACCATTTCGTAGAGGCGCTCTTCATCCGTCACGATCTTTTGGGATTTGGAGTGGTATTTACTAAGCTGATAACGCACATTAATCAAATCTACACTCAATTTGCTGATTATCGGATCAGGATGTGCCAGGAAATAACGTTCAGCTATGAAATTGGAATCGTGCATGTGTGCAGCAGCTTCTGATAGCATTTGGCGGTGCAGCGGATTATGAAAGGCTAACTCATCTTCCTTCAAATCATTAATCACATATTCTATAACGGTTACCGGAATTTCGTTTCCTTCTTCGTCCGTCAGGTTACACATGATTTTTTCTCCATACCGGACTACCGCCTGTAATATCAGGCGTTCGAACTTGTAAAATTCCTGTCCTTCCTTTCCTTCCTGGGGGATAAAAGAAGCATAGTTGTCTTCCTGCAAAGCGGGAGGAACTTCTGTATATCCGTTATCTACTTCAGGGGACAACGGAATGTCTCCATTAGACATGGGCATATCTTCAGAAGGAGTAGCTCCTTGAGACATCATAGCTGTTCTTTCGGCCATCCGGCGTTCCCGTTCCGTCTGTTCAGCTCGTTTCTCCGCTTGAGTTTCCCGTCTTTTGGCAACTTCCGATACCAGTAACTTATCTTCTACATGAAGTAGCTGGGCACATTCTTTGATGTAGACATCTCTGACAATTGCTTCCGGAATGACGGAAATACTTTGTACCAAGTTACCAATCAGTTCCGCACGCTTGATGGGATCTTTTCCTGCATCTTCCAGCAGCAAGTTCGTTTTGAAGCGGATAAAATCCGTTTCATGTTCCGAGATGAAAGCCTGAAATTCTGTTGAGTTATGTTTGCGGGCGAAAGAGTCCGGGTCGTCCCCATCGGGAAGAAGACAGACTTTGATATTCATACCTTCCTCCAATAACATATCAATTCCCCGGATAGAAGCCTTGATACCTGCTGCGTCACCGTCGTAAAGCACAGTCATGTTGTTGGTGAACCGGTGAATCATACGGATTTGTCCCGGTGTAAGGGCTGTTCCTGAAGAAGCAACCACATTCTCTATGCCGGACTGATGCATGGAGATTACATCCGTGTAACCTTCAACCAAAAAGCAACGGTCTTGTTTTACAATAGCCTGCTTGGCGAAATATATACCGTATAGCTCGTTACTTTTATGATAGATTTCCGATTCGGGCGAATTGACGTATTTTACTTTGATTCCTTTCGTTGCACTGGCAAGTACACGTCCGCCAAAAGCCACTACTTTACCGGAAAGCGTATGGACAGGGAAAATAACACGTCCCCAAAAACGATCCCGTAACCGATGGTCATCCGTTTCGTAGCAAAGCCCGGTCTTTACCAAATACTCTTTCTTATATCCTTTTTGGATTGCCTCTTTAGCGAAAGCGTCGTGACTTTCAGTACAGTAACCTAATTGGAATTTCTCAATAATGTCATCACGAAAGCCACGGTTGCGGAAATAGGCCATACCGATGCTACGTCCGTCTATATGATTCTTTAGTATGTTTTGGAAATAGTCGCGCGCAAAGTTGTTGACGATAAACAGACTTTCGCGTTCGCTTTGCACAAACTTCTCTTCATCGCTTAATTCCCGCTCCTTGATTTCAATATTGTATTTCTTGGCAAGGTATTTCAGTGCTTCCGGATAAGACATCTGCTCGTGCTCCATAATGAAATGGACTGCGTTTCCGCCTTTTCCACAAGCAAAACATTTGCATAATCCTTTGGCGGGAGAGACATAAAAAGAAGGGGTTTTATCACTATGAAACGGACACAAACCGACGTAATTGACACCACGTTTGCGCAGGGTGACAAAATCCGAAACGACATCTATGATTTGTGCCGCATCCAATATCCGGTCTATGGTAATTTGATCTATCATTCTTTCTCCTGTGAATCCGTTTTTGCGGATACAAAGGTACACATAAAAAAATCCCCTGCAAAGAACTTTTTTACAGGGGATCGTTAAATCTTATCTATGTCGGTACGGATTATTTGATCTTCTCCCGAATCTTTGTCAGATACTTTTTCATTCCTTCCGCATCCTTGTTCTCGATAATTTCGAGAAGGTTCTTCAACTCTGTCCGGATATTAGTCACTTGTCCCGGAGTGCGTGGGTTAAACAGAATTTCCTGAAGCAGGTAGTCGTCTTCGCTTAATAGACCTTTGGCAATTGCCATGTGTTTTTTGAACGTAGTTCCCGGAGCTTCCTGATGTTTCATTACGGCAGCAAATACAAAAGTCGATACGAACGGAATAGAAAGCGAGTAGGCTACTGTTTCATCGTGTTCGTCGAACGTATATTCGAAGATGTTCAAACGCAATGTCTGATAGAGGTCTTTGAAGAATATTTTTCCCAAGTGGTCGCCTTCACTGATGATGATGGCATTCTCGCTGCTCAGATTGCTAAGACTAGCAAAAGTAGGGCCAAACATCGGGTGGCTGGAGACATAACGGAAACCACTTTCTTCATAGAACTTCTTTAGTCCTGTTTTTACAGAGGCAATGTCACTAATGATACAGTCTTTCGGCAACACAGGCAACACCTTATGAAAGGCATCCAGCGTGTACTTCACTGTAACGGCATTAATAACCAGTTCCGGTTCAAATTCCTTAATCTCCTCCAATGTGGTGAAACGATACGTGTTATAGACAAAACGCAACTGGTGCGGGTTGACGTCGAACACGGCCGTCTCATGTTGAAAGCTTAATATATCAGTAAAGAAAGAGCCCATTTTACCGGCTCCAAGGATTAATATTCTCATAATGTTTATTTAATAATCTTTTCTCTAACCCTCTTCCAAGGAGAACAGACTGAAAGTTACTCTTGTCAATATGAACAGGAGATTGCTTTCTTTCCTCTCTTTGGAAGAGGGTTGGGGAGAGGCTGCTTTTTATTTATTAATAATTTCCATCTGTTGACGAACCGATTCTTCATGGATGGCTTCGAAAATCTTCTTCATAAACTCGCTGTCCATACCGCATTGTTCGCCCTGTGCGCCACGTTTTTCCAAGATTTCATTGTAACGTCCGGCTTGGAGAACGGTGATTCCATGTTCCTTTTTGTAGGTACCGATTTCGCGGGCTACGCGCATTCTTTTTGATAGTTCCTGAATGATATTGTCGTCACATTCGTCAATTTGTTTACGGAGTTGTGCCAGACTTTCGGTAGATTGCGTTTCAGTACGGATTACCAACAGATTGAGGATATAGTCGAGTACGTCCGGAGTAACTTGTTGAGAAGCATCACTCCAGGCACAATCCGGGTTACAGTGGCTTTCTACGATCAGACCGTCGAAGTTCAAGTCCATCGCCTGTTGGCAAAGTGGAGCTACTAATTCACGTTTTCCACCGATATGGCTCGGATCACAGAAAATCGGAAGATTAGGGATGCGACGACGCAGTTCGATAGGAATATGCCATTGGGGAAGATTACGGTAGATCTTCTTGTCATAGCTGCTGAAACCACGATGGATAGCACCTAGGCGTTTCAAACCAGCGTTGTTGATACGTTCCAATGCTCCGATCCATAATTCGAGATCCGGATTCACCGGGTTCTTAACCAATACGGGGATATCAACACCTTTCAGTGCATCAGCGATTTCCTGTACGGCGAAAGGATTAGCAGTGGTACGCGCACCTACCCAAAGAATATCGATACCTGCTTTCAGGCATTCGTAAACATGTTTGGCTGTTGCTACTTCCGTAGAAACATACATTCCTGTTTCTTTCTTTACCTCTTTCAACCAGGCAAGACCTTCTACACCGATACCTTCGAAACCTCCCGGTTTTGTACGCGGTTTCCAAATTCCGGCACGATATATTTTCTGTCCTTTAGCAGCCAGTTGTTTGGCTGTATCCATTACTTGTTCTTCTGTTTCTGCGCTGCAAGGGCCGGCAATGACAATTGGTCTTTTAGTTTCAATGCCCGGTAATAAAATTGATTCGAGTTCCATATTCTTATTTGTTTTTTATTCTTTTAATAACTTGTTTTCGTTGAAATTATTCTTTCCAATGCCTCCGCTAACTTGTTGTCTTTGCAACAAAGAGAGATACGAATATACCTTGCTCCGTTACTGCCGAAAATAAATCCCGGAGTGATAAACACTCTTGCTTCATGCAACACCTTTTCCGTCAGTTCCTCTACATCCTTGCAGGAGGCGGGAATCTTTCCCCAAAGGAACATTCCTACTTGTTTTTCGTCATAGGTGCATCCCAATGTTTTCATAATTTCACCGGCGAGGTGACGGCGGTTGCGATAGTTTTCGTTATTGCCTTCATACCAGTCTGCTTCTGCTTCAAGAGCAGTTGCTGCAGCCAGTTGCATGGCACGGAACATACCGCTGTCGATATTACTTTTCACTTTCAATATCCATTGCACGAACTCCGCGTTCGATGCCAGCATACCGATACGCCATCCGGGCATGTTGTGGCTCTTGCTCATAGAGTTAAACTCGATGCAACAGTCTTTGGCTCCCGGTACACTCAGAATACTGATAGGCTTATCGTTCAGGATAAAGCTGTACGGATTGTCGTTCACAATCACGATATTCTTTCGGCGTGCAAAATCAACGAGACGTTCATATAATTCCGGGGTAGCATTGGCTCCTGTCGGCATGTTGGGATAGTTGGTCCACATCAGTTTTACGCGGCTAAGATCCATCTTTTCCAGTGCTTCAAAGTCAGGCATCCAACCGTCTTCTTCTTTCAGGTCATAGTTGATAACTTCCGCGCCAAGTATTTTACTCAAAGAAGTATAGGTGGGGTACCCCGGATTTGGGACTAACACCTGATCACCCGGATTGACAAATGCCAGCGTAACATGGAGGATTCCTTCTTTCGAACCGATCAATGGTTGTATTTCTGTATTCGGATTCAGTTCCACTCCGTACCAGCGTTGATACCAATTGGCGAAACCTCTGCGCAGTTCAGGGATACCTACATACGGTTGATAACCGTGTCCGTTGGGATCATGAGCATTGTTACACAATGTTTCGATGGTTTTCCTAGAAGGAGGCATATCAGGACTGCCGATGCCCAGACTGATGACATCTTTTCCTTCAGCATTCATCTGTGCTACTTCTTTGAGTTTCTTTGAGAAGTAGTATTCGCTAACACTTGCCAATCTGTCGGCAGGAGCGATTTTATACGTTTGATTTTCCTTCTGCATATTCGCCTAATAATTTAAGTTCTTTGGTTAATGGAGTGATTGCGGCAATAGATTGCTTGTATCTTAGATAATCGTTGAAAGCTACATCTACGTAAAATTGGTATTCCCATTCCCGTCCGATGATTGGCAACGATTGGATTTTTGTCAGATTGATATTATAGAACGATAGAATAGACAAAACCTGCGACAGACTGCCTTCCGTGTGCGGGAGAGTGAATACCATACTCGCCTTGTTGGTTGCATTGACATGATGTTGACGGAGTTCATCTACTTGCCAGGGATCGGCAACTACCAGAAAACGGGTGAAATTGTGTTTGTTCGTTTCAATGCCTTCCTGAAGGATCTTCATGCCATAACGTTCGGCTGCAGCTTTGGAGCAGATGGCGGCGTGCCCTTTCAGGTTTTCATTCTTGATGATTTCCGCGCTACGGGCAGTATCTTCACCTTCCACTACTTTCAACTGTGGATGTTGATTCAGAAATTCGCGACATTGCATCAGGGCGATAGGGTGAGAGTTGACTTCAGTCAGATCTTCCCAGTTCTCATCAGGGAGACAGACGAAGCTGTGTGAGATTCGCAGTTTGTATTCACCAATGATCTGTGTGCCGCTTTGTCGCAGTAACTCATTGTTGTGCAGCAAGCTTCCCGCAATCGTATTCTCGATGGCTAGCATTCCGATAACCTGGCTGTCTTTTCGTATCGAGGTAAACACGTCTTCGAAGTTGGCACAACAGATTAACTCTATTTCTTCTCCCTCGAAGTACTTGTGTGCGGCGATATCATGATATGAGCCGAGTGTTCCTTGAATTGCTATCTTTTTCATTGTTCTAAATGTATTATATAAAAAAATCCCGCGTCCATATTGGAGCGGGATTCATATGATTGATTTCTCTATTCAGTCCTTAAGCATCATGTCACTTGATACATACAAACTCCCGCTCTACTTTCTGGCTAAAGTAAAAGTAAAAAAAGAAGTAATATGCATAAGAAAATGATTTCATTCGAATCTTTGTTTTTTGCTTTGGTTTCTAATTCTGGGGCAAAAGTAATAATTTTCTGTTAGATGCAAACAAAAAACGATATTTTTTTTGTTTTTTCATCAAAAACAAATGAAAAGGTTATTCAGTATTACATTTGCACTTCTGTTTTAAGTGATACTTGCTTCTTGGTTTCCAGTATTTAGAAGATACCCGGAAGTGCCTCCGGTTTTGGTCCCAAATTTTTGAATTCTCCGTTCAGACCAGCTTCTTCTTTCGGATTCAATTCCAGAGATTTCTTCATGTCTTCTACGGAGCCATCCTTATCACCATTCAGCAATTTAGCACGTCCGCGTTCTTTGTAGGCTTCTGCAAAGTTCGGATTCAGTTCGATGGCTTCATCAAACAGCCCGATGGCTTCCACCAACTTCTTCTGATTGATATAAAGTTGTCCTAAATAAAGGTAAGCCTGTTCGTTGAACGGGTTTATTTCCGTTACCAGTTTGTAATCCTCTTCCGCTTCCTCGTCCTGACCGTTGGCTTCTTTCACTTTTCCACGTAGGAGCATGGCAGTTTCTTCTTCCGGATTTTGGGCAAGTACAGCATCTATATCTTCCATCATTTCTTTATACTGTTTCAGATTTAACAAGGCTTCCGCACGTAACAGACGGGCTTCGATGAAATCGTCTTTCAAAGTGATCGCTTTGGTGAGATGGGCAATAGTCATCAGATCGTCGTTCTGTCCCTTGCGGGCTTTTCCTAACAGAAAATGAGCTACGGCATTTCCCTCTTCGATGGCAATCGCTTTATTGGCAGCCTCTTCCATAGCTTGATAATCTTCCTGGATGAAGCATACATTTGCTAGTGTCAGGAAAGTACTCGTGACATGAGGCTCCATTGCAGCCATTTTCTCCAACAGTTCGCGGGCTTTTGCCGTTTCTTCCATGTGGATGTAGAGTTGGCTAAGATAGCCCATTGTTTCAAACTCTTCCTGGATGGCAAGAGCTTCAGTAAAACATTTTACTGCATAATCCGGACGTCCCATGCGTTGTGCACGTAAACCGTCGTATTTGAAAATCTCGAAATTTTTCTGATCGTTTTTCTGTTTTTCACTTTCCGGAGTTTCTGATTTACCGGAGAAGAATGATTTAAAAAAGTTCGGCATGGTTGTGTTATTTTTGAGTTACCTCGCAAAGGTAGTAACTTATTTTGAAATATGTATCATTCCGTCCTGCATCTTCCACTCGCCTTCTTCCAATAAATATTGGATGACTTCACTGATTTTCTCTGTCTCCGCTTCTATTTTCTCGGTTATTTCTGCCGGTGTATGCGGCTTTTGAGTAAGTAATTCGGCTATTCTCTTTTTCAGTTCTTCAAGAGATTCCCCGGTCAGTGTATCTGTTACACGGTGACTAAGGCAAACATCACATTGTCCGCAGTTATGCTCGTTTTTCTCTCCGAAGTAGCGGAGCAGCATCCGGCTTCGGCACACATTCTCCGAAGTGACATATTCTTCCATCGCCTTGATGCGAGCTTCATATCGGGCTTTGCGCTCTTCGTAGACAGCAGGGGGAATGTGCACAAAACGAAGTTCCTGCCGTTCGCGCGTATATATAATATAAGGAGTCTTTTTGTGCGGAATATAATCCACGATGCGACGTTTGGTAAGCGTGACCAATATGTTATAAATCTGTTCGCGGGTCAGTCCGGTACGTACGGAAAGGGTGGCTTCGCTGATATAGGCATAATCGGTAAACACTCCGGTGTAAGAACGGAGAATCATCTGTATCAGTGCTTCAGCTTCCGTTCCCATTTCCCGCAGTTTGTACAATTCGTCCCGGCGAATCGTAAAAAGGATGCGTGAGGCGTTGTCCTGTTCGTCCGTATATTCCAGATAACCGGCTTGAGTCAGTATTTTCAGTGCACTGTCTACCGGAACCGGGAAGTATTTGAACTTCCGGCAAAACTCTTCCAGGTTAAATTCACGGACACATTGGAAACCGTCGCCCATTGCCATCTGATAGTAATATTGCAGATGTTCATACACATTGAGAATGTAGTCTTTATCGGGAAAAGTATCCACTACACGCTTGTGTAACGTCGTTCTGTCCGTTTTAGTATATAAGATTACGGCATACGCTTTCTCACCGTCTCTTCCTGCACGTCCGGCTTCTTGAAAGTAGGCTTCGAGAGAATCGGGGAGATCAAGATGTAATACGATACGCACGTCGGGCTTATCGATCCCCATTCCAAAGGCATTTGTTGCTACCATTACACGAACTTCGCCGCTTTGCCAGCGTTTTTGACGCAGGTCCTTTACGGCATTATCCAGTCCGGCGTGATAAAAGTCGGCGGTAATATCTTCGTTTACCAGTAATTCAGTGATTTCTTTGGTCCGTCTTCTGTTGCGGACATAGATAATGGCGCTGCCCGGTACCTTTCGTAAGATATGCAGCAACTCTTGAGTCTTGTTATCCGTTTGTCGGACCATATACGCCAGGTTTTTCCGCTCGAAACTCATGCGGAAAACATTCTCTTCACGGAAATCCAAGCGGGTTTGAATATCTTTCACCACTTCCGGAGTGGCGGTGGCGGTCAGTGCCAGTACTGGAATTCCCGGTAACAGTGCCCGTATCTCGGCAATTTTCAGGTAAGCGGGGCGGAAGTCATATCCCCACTGTGAGATACAGTGACTTTCGTCAACTGTAATCATGGAGACTTTCATCGACCGCAGTTTGGTGCGGAATATTTCCGTGTCCAGACGTTCAGGAGAAATATAGAGGAATTTGTAATCACCGAAGATGCAATTTTCCAGTGCCGTGAGAATTTCCTGCCGCGTCATGCCGGAGTATACGGCAAGAGCTTTGATGCCGCGTTTGCGCAGATTCTGCACCTGGTCTTTCATCAGGGCAATGAGCGGAGTAATGACAATGCAAATCCCTTCCTGGGCGAGAGCAGGCACTTGAAAGGTGATGGACTTACCGCCTCCGGTGGGCATGAGCCCCAGTGTATCTTTGCCTTCGCCGATACTGGTGATGATCTCCTCCTGCAAGTCGCGGAAGGAGTCATATCCCCAATATTGTTTTAAAATCTCCTGATACTTATTCAATCGGTTTTATATCCTCAATTTGAAGTTGAACTTCGCCACGCTTATGCGTGTTTTCTTCAATAGTGTAACAGATGTCGAACGAACGTTTTGTTTTGATATAGCGCACATGCGAACTCTGTCCGAACGCAATGCCGTTCATTACATTATTCGATTTGTTATCAACCAATTCGAGCTTGATATGTTCCTGATCGCGTCCCACCACTTTACTCGTTCCATAATCATAAACGTGATGAGTGCAGAAAATGGGTTTCGTGTTGTCGGGACCGAAAGGATTAAACTTCTTCAGGTCGTTGAAGAACTTGGACGAAATATCCCTGAAGTCGATTTCAGCATCAATTTCGATGACGGCACTGGTTTGTTCCGGCAGGATATGCCGTGAAACGTAGTCTTCGAACCGTTTGGTAAAAGCATCCACATTCTCCACTTTCATTGATAGTCCGGCGGCGTATGTATGTCCTCCGAAGTTTTCCAGCAGGTCGCGGCAATGCTCGATTGCTTTATATACGTCGAAACCGGAAACAGAACGTGCGGAACCAGTTGCCATGTCATCCGTCCGTGTCAGTACCACGGCAGGGCGGTAGTACACTTCCGTCAGGCGGGAAGCTACGATACCGATCACTCCTTTGTGCCATTCTTCGTTGTAGAGCACAATAGAGCGGCGGTCGGCTAATCCTTCCAGATTAGCAACGATGTTGTTTGCTTCCTCCGTCATACTCTTGTCGAGGTCTTTCCGGGTTTCGTTGTACAGGTTGATTTGTCCGGCTTTCTCAAGTGCCGCCGAGAAGTCTTTTTCCGTCAGCAGGTCTACTGCTTCTTTCCCATTCTGAATACGTCCCGATGCATTGATGCGCGGTCCGATTTTAAACACAATATCGCTGACAGTAATTTCTTTTTCAGAAAGTCCGCATACATCGATAATGGCCTTCATACCGATACTCGGGTTACTGTTCAGTTGTTTCAGACCGTGGTAGGCGAGAATACGGTTTTCACCCATAATCGGAACGATGTCCGATGCGATACTAACGGCTACGATGTCGAGCAACGGAATCAGGTGATGAAATTCGATGCCGTTACTAATGGCGAATGCCTGCATAAACTTGAAACCGACTCCACAACCGGAAAGGTGGGTGTACGGGTACGTGTTGTCCAGGCGTTTGGCGTTCAGGATAGCTACGGCAGGCGGAAGAATATCATCCGGCACGTGATGGTCACAGATGATAAAGTCAATCCCTTTCTCTTTGGCATACGTGATTTCCTCTACTGCTTTTATTCCGCAATCAAGTACAATAATCAATCCTACACCGGTTTCAGCGGCGTAGTCCACTCCTTTTTTAGAAATGCCATACCCTTCGTTGTATCGGTCGGGTATGTAGTAATCAAGGTTCGAATAGAACTGTTGAATAAACTTGTAGACCAATGCCACGGCAGTAGTACCGTCTACGTCATAATCTCCATAAATTAGAATACGTTCTTTCTTTCCCATCGCCCTGTTCAGACGTTCTACTGCAATATCCATATCCTTCATCAGGAACGGATCGTGCAGGTCGGGCAACTGCGGGCGGAAAAACTTCTTGGCATCTGCTGCCTTCGTAATTCCCCGCTGTACCAAAAGTTGTCCAAGGATCGGGCTAATCCCTAATTCCTGGGCCAATGTCTGGCTTGTCTCTGCCTGTTCGGGTGTAATGGGTCGATAATTCCATTTGTGATTCATTTTATATATTGTTTTTTCTTTTTTTGTTCTCGAGGGTTGGAAAGGCACTTCTTCCCAACAAGGGGTAAAAGTACGAAAAAAAGCGGAAGTGTATAGTAGATAAGACGAAAATATTTCAAGGGCAGTGGAAAACCGGAAGTTTGATATGGGGTGTCTTTTAGTTTTTATAGTTGATTTTTGAAAGATAACTTTTTTGGTTTATCTTTGCTCCACCAATAAGAATCTGATAAATGAGAAAGCCGGGTAACGTCACAGACTACAATATGACATTTGATAATATCTATTCAGAGTATTATCAACGTTGCTTTCTATTCGCCAAATCCTATCTCCATGATGAAATGCTGTCGAAAGATATAGCTTCCGAAGCGATGATTACCTTATGGACTACGATGAAAACGGAAGAAGTGGATAATATCCGTGCTTTCTTGATGACCGTAGTAAAGAACCAATCGTTGAATCATCTGCGAAACGAACATCTGCGGATGGAAGCTCGTGAGAATATCCTGAATGACGAACTCTATGAGCTTGACTTCCGCATCTCTTCTTTGGACGCCTGCAATCCGACGGATATTTTCTCGGAAGAGATTAACAGGATTGTCAATCGGACATTGGATACATTGCCGCTGCAAACCCGGAATGTTTTCAGAATGAGCCGCTATGAGAACAAATCTATAAAAGAAATAGCCGATACGTTGAATATCAGCGTCAAAGGTGTCGATTATCATATAGGTAAGGCGTTGAAAGCCTTACGTGTTAATCTGAAAGATTATCTTTATCTCTTCTTCATTTAATAAAGTACTGCTTTATTCCCAGTCTATTAATAGATAACTTCTTTTGTATTAAGTCTAAACTTGTATTTCATTAGTTGCAAACTTCTTTTTGATTACTTTCAAACTATAAACGCAAGTTCTGTTTTTATAAATGCAAGCTTTGATTATAAAAATGCAAGCTTCGTTTTTATAATCAAAGCTTGCATTTATAGTTTACAGTTAGGCAAGTGCAACTTTACTATTGGATAAGAGGAAGTTTATACCTAATAGACAGCAACTTTTCTATTAATATATAAGGAGTGAAGAAGTACTGTCCTAAGCATTAATAACCTGTTGATTGAAGAATAACTCACTTTTTCATCTTTTCAACTAGTGAACTTCTTTCCTGGTGTGTCTATTATGTACAGGGCGGATAAATGCTTTGGATAATAGAACGCTATATGGACATAAGACTACTTAATAAATATATTGCCGGTGACGTACTTCCTGAAGAAAAGAAAGAAGTGATACGCTGGATGAAAGAGAGCGAAGAACATCGTGAACAACTGATGCAGTTACATCGCATTTATAACGCAACCCTTTGGAACGGAAACGTTGACGGACAGAATACGAAGAATACGGAAAAGAAGAAGCCTGTAATGCGGTATCTCTGGACGTCGATGAAGATAGCCGCGGTAGTTGCCATGCTCGCTTTCATCATCCATAAGGAATATCAGGGCTATCGGTTGGAGCATTCTACCGACATGCAGACTGTGACCGTTCCAGCAGGACAGCGTGCCAATCTGATATTGGCTGACGGGACAACAGTTTGGTTGAACTCCAACTCCACATTGAAATACCCCGCTAACGGCTTCCACTCTAAAAACAGAAAAGTGGCTTTGGAAGGAGAAGGATACTTTGAAGTGGCGCATGACGAGAAACACCCTTTCATTGTTGAAACGCAGAAATATGATATCCGGGTATTGGGAACCACCTTCAACGTATCCGCCTATCCGAATTCCGATATGTTTGAAACGTCTCTGATAGAAGGAAAAGTAACCGTCTACCAGCCGGATACGCAAAACGAAATAGTGCTGAAACCGTATGAGAAAGTAGAAGCGAGAGACGGTAAACTTTATAAAGAGGCATTCACTTCGGACAACGATTTCCTCTGGCGGATGGGAATCTATTCCTTTAAGAATGAACCTTTGGAAACGGTATTCAAGAAATTGGAGCAATATTATGAAGTGAAGATTATCAACAATAATCAAGAGATAGCTTCCCGTCCGTGTACAGGTAAGTTCCGGCAGAAAGAAGGTATTGAACACGTGATGAAGGTATTGCAGAAGTACGTTAAATTTAACTATATGCAGGATGATGAGAAGAATCAGATTATCATCTATTGATAAAGAAGTATGAATCCTAAAATGAAAAACATGAGAACAAGAGCACCTGTCTGTTTAAAACGAAAATATCGGTAAATGCTGCAACATTTACCGATATGTGAGAAGTCAATAAAAAGACTCGACTTTCATTCCAAATCTTTATGTATTAACTTAATAACTCTAGGCAAAGATATGAAAAATAATCTTTGGTGTGGACGTATTGTCCATAGAAAAACACACTCTACTCAAATTTTAAGAATTATGAGGTTAACTGTCTTTTTCCTGTTATTCATTATTTTTGAGACGTATGCCCTGGATGGCTATTCTCAGAATCAAAAAGTTACGATGAATAAAGGATCCGCAACATTCGCCGAAATCATCAGGCAGATTGAAAAACAAACAGACTATTTGTTTATCTATAATGAACACGAGATTGCTTTGGACAAACAAATAGCAGTATCTACTCGGGAAACCACGGTTGCCGAAATTCTTAATAGAGTTTTGCAAGGAACAGGTTTCTCGTATACGATGGAAGGCAACCATATTATTCTGGTGAAAAGTATGGAGAAAATGAAAAACGTAACTCTCGGTCGGAAGATAACAGGAACTGTGAAAGATGATTTGGGAGAGGCTATTGTCGGTTGTAATGTAGCTGTTAAAGGTGAGAAAATAGGAGCCATCACCGATATGGATGGAAGATATACTATCGAGGTTCCGGACAATAGTATATTGGTTTTCTCATTTTTAGGTTATAAGAGCGTTGAATCTCCAGTCAAGAATAATTCGGTTATCAATATAACCATGCAAGAAGACTCCAGATCTTTGGAAGAAGTGGTGGTTGTAGGTTATGGAACACAGAAGAAAGTCAATTTGACAGGTGCCGTGTCTGTGGTTGAGGGGGATCAATTGGCAGGGCGTTCTGCTTCGACTATGTCTCAATTACTGCAAGGAGCAGTTCCTAACATGACTGTCTCTTTTTCTTCCGGTCGTGCAGGAGATGGAGGTTCGTTTAATATCAGAGGTGTGAATTCCATTAGTGGTTCTGCCAAACCGTTGGTCCTTATTGATGGAGTGGAGGGAGATGTGAATCGTGTCAATCCGAATGATGTCGCCTCTGTTTCGGTCTTAAAAGATGCGTCGTCTGCGGCAATTTATGGAGCACGTGCCGCCTATGGAGTTATTCTGGTAACTACAAAAACGGGAGAAAAAGGCAAAGTCACTCTTAATTATAACGGACGATATAGCTTTAGTGATGTAACTACGTCGACAGATTATGAAACCCGTGGATATTATGCGGCCGGTATTAGTGATATGTTTTTCTCTACCTGGCAAGGGACACCATTGCTCACATATACGGAAAAGGATTATCATGAGTTGTGGATCAGGAGAAATGATAAGACGGAACAACCCGAACGGCCCTGGGTAGTAACTGAAAACGGACAGTATAAATACTATGGGAATTTTGATTGGTATAATTATTTATATGACCATAAACGTCCGACGCATGAACATAATGTAAGCATTTCCGGTGGAAGTGAACATTTGAAGTTCAGGCTTTCCGGAGGATATTATAATCAGAAAGGAGTTCTTAAAATACAACCGGACAAGTATGAACGCTATAACTTCAAATCAAGGCTGGAAGCCAAAGTGACTCCATGGTTATCCGTCAGTAATAATACCTCTTATTTCAAATCGAATTACTCCTATCCGGGACTTGGTGGAGTGAATACAATATTTAAGAATGCAAGCTATCGTGCCTTGCCTATATTAGTGCCTGTACATCCTGACGGTACACTGGTGTATGAAACTAATATAATGAACTATACTTTGGCGGGTACCACCGTTGCATTATCTAATAAGAAACATAATAATAAAGATGAGATAGACGAGTTTATGACCACATTTGAAGTCGTTATAAATCCGGTAAAACATGTTGAAATCATAGGGAATTACACATATTCGAAATATGACAAGAAATGTACCAATAGAA
Organism: Bacteroides luhongzhouii; assembly: GCF_009193295.2. Classification (NCBI taxonomy): domain Bacteria; kingdom Pseudomonadati; phylum Bacteroidota; class Bacteroidia; order Bacteroidales; family Bacteroidaceae; genus Bacteroides; species Bacteroides luhongzhouii. Next base: position 2,353,769 of record NZ_CP059973.1, read on the forward strand.
GTGTAGACATGCAATACTCCAAGGTACCGGGTGTTACGATTACCATGCCCGAGAGTACAAGCGGAGGGAATAAACTGACTGTGTTGAATACAAAAAATCTGTATTATGCATATAATGCTTACGGAACTTATGGTAACTTGTTTGCCGGCTCTCATAATGTGAAACTGACAGGCGGTATCAACTATGAGACAAAATCTTATGAAGATCTGACTGTGAGTAAAGATGGACTGTTATCTGATGAATTGAATGACTTTAATCTGGCTAAGGGAGAAAATACAGTAGTCACCGGAGGAAAGAATAAATATGCTTTATTTGGCGTCTTTTATAGGGCAAACTATGATTATAAAGGAAGATACCTGTTTGAGGCGAGCGGAAGATACGATGGCAGTTCCCGGTTTAAAAAAGGCCATCGGTACGGCTTCTTCCCATCGTTCTCCGCCGGATGGCGCATTAGCGAAGAGCCTTTTTATGGAGCATTGAAAAATACAGTAGATAACCTAAAGTTACGACTGTCTTATGGAACTTTGGGCAATCAGCAAGTTGGTTATTATGATTATCTGCAGCAAATAGAAACAGGAAAAGTTCTTAATTATTCGTTTGGTGATAAAGAAAAAGCCTCGTATGCCTATGAAACCGCTCCTAATGCTTCCGACTTGACATGGGAAACCGTAGTTACTAAAAATATTGGTCTTGATATCGGTATCTTCAATAATAGATTGAATGTTTCGGCAGATGCTTATATAAGGGATACAAAAGACATGCTAATGCCCGGCAAAGCATTACCGTCTGTCTATGGCGCAAAATCTCCTAATATGAATGCTGCTGACTTAAGGACCAAAGGTTGGGAATTGGTCGTTGCCTGGAATGACCGTTTTAATGTAATGGACAAACCTTTTAACTATGGTGTTTCGTTTGGAATCGGGGATAATGTCTCCAAGATTACGAAATATGATAACCCTAATAAAGAAATCAGCTCTCCTTATGTCGGTCAGAGACTGGGAGATATATGGGGGTATATGGTTGATGGCTATTTTGCGACAGATGAAGAGGCAGCTAATTATGGAGTAGACCAGAGTGTCGTAAACTATATCATCAATAATGCCGTTGTCGATAGAGGACTGCATGCTGGAGACATGAAATATCTCGATCTTGATGGCAATAATAAGATCGAACAAACTGTCAGTGCTAATGATATTAAGGACCAACGGATTATAGGTAATTCTCTTCCGCGCTATACGTATAGTATCAGACTTAATGCAGAATGGAATGGCATTGACTTTTCCGTGTTCTTTCAGGGAGTGGGGAAACAAGACTGGTACCCATCCAGTGATGCATTTGCCTTTTGGGGACCGTATAGTTCACCAGCACCAAGTTTCATTCCGAAGGATTTTCTGGCAGACGTATGGAGCGTAGACAATCCTGATGCTTATTTCCCCCGCCCCAGAGGATATATCGCATGGACTGATGGCCGTTCCTTGTCATCGGTTAATAACAGATACTTGCAAAGTCTTGCCTATTGCCGACTGAAAAACCTGACCGTAGGATATACGTTACCTGTTAAATGGTTATCAAAGATACATGTACAGAAAGCCCGTCTCTATTTCAGTGGTGAGAATCTGCTCACATTAGACAGGCTGGATACGGATTATATTGATCCGGAAGCGGCTGCTGCCGGAACAAATTGGAAAACAGGTAAGACTAATGCACTCTCTTATCCGTTCTCAAAGACTTATTCTTTTGGTATTGATATTACATTCTGATAATAACTAATATATCTATATATGAAAACCAAGTTTTGTATCATATTTATGTGGTTGTTTACCATTCTTTTTATATCGTGTGATAAACTGGACCTTTATCCTGAAGACAGTTTGTCTCCAACCACCTATTTCAAGAATGAAAACGAACTTCAACTGTATAGTAATCAGTTTTACTATAATATACTGCCTACGGCAGCAGATATTTATAAAGATAATGCAGATGTATTGATTGTTTCTCCGTTGGATGATGAGGTAACTGGGCAACGGATCATTCCATCGACGGGTGGAGGATGGAATTGGGAGGCATTGAGAAGTCTTAATTTCTTGTTAGAGAATTCTCATAATTGTGAAGATCAAGATGTACGTAATAAGTACGATGCAATCACCCGTTTTTTCAGGGCTTATTTTTACTTTAAGAAAGTACAGCGATTTGGAGATGTCCCCTGGTATGATAAAGTACTGGATTCGTCTGATGCTGAACTGTTGTATAAACCCCGGGATTCCAGAGAGTTTGTGATGCAGAAAATCATTGAAGATTTGGATTTTGCTATTACTACTTTATCCAAAGATAAAGAACTTTACAGAGTCAGTAAATGGGCTGCATTGGCACTGAAGTCAAGAGTTTGTTTGTTTGAAGGCACTTTCCGTAAGTATCATGGGATAGCAGACTGCGAAAAATATTTGGATGCGTGTATTACTGCTTCCGATGACTTTATGAAGAATAGTGGATATAGCTTGTATAAAACAGGCAGTACTCCTTATCAGACTCTTTTTTCTTCCTTGAATGCCATTCAGCAGGAAATTGTTTTGGCTAGAGACTATAATGGGACACTGAATATCCGTCACGACGTGCAAGGTTTTGAAAATACAGCTTCGAAAGGCAGACCCGGATTATCGAAAAAGATTGTAAATATGTATTTGAATAAGAACGGTTCCCGTTTTACGGACATGCAAGGATATGCCACTAAGGTATTCTTTGATGAATGTCAGAACAGAGATCCTCGTTTGGCACAGACCATCCGTACTCCCGGATATATACGTCCGGGAGAAACGAAACAGTCGGGTCCTAATTTCTCTTCGGCAATGACTGGGTATCATTTAATTAAATATTCGGGTGCCACCAAATATGATGTAGGTGACACGTCTGAAAATGATTTTCCTATTTTCAGGACGGCGGAGGTTTTTTTGAATTATGTGGAAGCCAAAGCGGAAAGGGGAACGTTGGAACAGAATGATATTGACAGGACGATTAAATTAATAAGGGATAGGGTAGGAATGCCGAACCTGAATATGAGTGACGCTAATACGGACCCCGATCCTTATCTGCTGAATGTCTATCCTAATGTCTCTGAAACGAATAAAGGAGTCATACTGGAAATCCGTCGTGAAAGAGTCATAGAATTGTTAATGGAAGGCTTCCGTTATTATGATTTAATGCGTTGGAAAGCGGGGAGTTGTATGGATGATGAGTTTTTGGGAATGTATTTCCCCGGTCCGGGTAATTATGACCTGAATCATGACGGGACTATTGATGTCTGTCTGTATAAAGGAGCAAAGCCTGGTGGTGTCAATGCGCTTGAATATCTGGAGATTGGAGTTACGGTAGAACTGACAGAAGGAGAATCCGGGAATGTGATTTGCTATAAAGATGTTCCTCGCCAGTGGAATGAAGAACGGGACTATTTATACCCGATTCCAAGGCAGGACCGTATTTTGACAAATGGAGCTCTGACACAGAATCCGGGATGGAATGATAATTTAAACTTTTAATTTGATTGGTCATGAAAGAATATAGAATAATGATATTACTAGTTTCTACACTTTTTATAATAGCTATCAGCTGCTCCAGCCAACTGGACAATGAAGATTTCAGCGATATGATAGGAAAGGGACAGAATTATACTCCTCCTCCTATCCCGGTTGAAGAACCGACATTGAAGGACAAAGATGGCTGGAAAATAGATTCTATTGACGGAAAGAGTTTTATATGGTACTCCTATAATAAAGGGGCTTTCAATGCCCAACAACAAATAAATGTGCTTGAAATCGACCTGTCGAGTCCTGATTACGAATTGGAGTTTGTTTCGGCTCCTCAACTCGATTCTTTGTCAAGCGTTGCTCTGAAACATGATGCGGTAGCCGGAATTAATGGTACGTATGAACTTGAAGCCTCTTTCGTAAAAGTCAATGGCTCAATAATTTCACCGATCACTCTTCCCGAAGGTCATTTAAGATATTGGAAACATGAAGGGGCCATAGCTTATGACGGCTATAAGGTTGAAATTGGATATGGAACAAAGGAATCATATTCCTATAATTCAATGCCTAACATATTCTCGGGAGCACCAGTCTTGATAGATAATTATCAACCGGTAGGTGAAACATTTATTGGAGATATAACCGGAATCAACCTGAATTCCCTGGATGGAGAGGATTACCGAAGACATCAGGGAGTACGTCATCCCCGTACCGCTGTGGCTTTGACAGAACAGAATAAACTTTTGTTGGTAACAGTGGACGGTCGTGCGGATTTGGCGGCAGGAATGACTGCCAAAGAGCTTACCTCCTTTATAAACCAGTATTTTAAACCACAGCATGCCTTGAACGTAGACGGGGGAGGGTCTACAACGATGTATATACGCGACAGTAATCTTTCAGCCACAGATGTAGTCAACTATCCGTGTGATAATAAAAAGTTCGATCATTACGGACAACGCAGTGTCAGGACTTTCATCTTGGTAAAGAAGCATAGCAACGGGCAGTTGTTTGACTCTGGTGACGGTTCGGAGGATAATCCTTATATTATAAAAACGGCGAGACATATGCAGGATATGCATAAGGTCAATTATTCTAAAGGAATGGTTTATTTCAGAATGGAGGCCGATGTGAATATGTCAGGGATTGATTGGCAGGCTTTGAATGTGAGTGAGCCTTATGACAGACTCGTCCATTTTGACGGAAACGGGCATGTTATAAAAGGCTTGAAATCGCAAGGTAACTATGCCAGCTTGTTCGGGGTGTTATGTGGAGTCTGCAAGAATTTGGGAATTGTGGATGCAGATATTGTGGCACAAAATGGAGGCGGAATATTAGCCGGTTATGTAGGGATAAAAATCCCGACTTCGGACGTATTTACCGGAAGTGTAGAAAATTGTTATACGAGCGGAAAGGTATCGGGATTTGATATAATTGGCGGTATTTCCGGTAATATCGGTAAACCGAGCGGCTCTGTGTATTCGTCCATTAAGAATTGTTATTCTACTGCTACGGTTACAGCGAAGAATGAAACAGGAAATTCACGTGCCGGGGGGATAGTAGGTATTGTCTGGGCTGGTGGTATATTGGAGAATTGCTATGCGGCAGGTGAAGTTATTTCAATGAATTCCGGAGCAGCAGGTATCGGAGCTTATTTTGATACTGCACCTAAAAGATGCGTTGCTTTGAATAAATTAGTGGAAAATAAGAAAAATGGTGTAAATTTGGGGCGTATTGCCGCCTTCATGGGAGCAGCTAATATGACGGTTGTTGATTGTTGGGCAACAGACGATATGAAGATTTTGAATGCCGGAGTACCTAAAACCGAATTTTCCGGTGAATTAGTCGGTGTGAAGCAACCCCACGATGGGGAAACTAAGTCGAAGGAGTTCTTATCGAATATGCAGAACTACCTTGATGCAGGATGGGGAAACTCATGGTATTACAAGGTAAATGCGAAAGGATATCCTATTCTGTTATGGCAATATAATCGGGAAGATTATAATACGGACATTACTGGTCATTAAGACTAATATATATTATACTTAACACATTTATTCGTTAGTTTATGAAGAAAAACTTGTTAATCGTCGTTATCCTGGCTGTGTGCTCCATTGAAATGGTAAAAGGGCAGACAGTAGCGGATTCATTGGCAATTGTATCTGCTTGTTGGAAGATAGAAAATCCTCAAAAAGGAATTGTATATAAGTATGCTTCTATCCCTCAATTATATCAAGGTCCCCAATCTATCAGCCTGATAGAAATTGATCCTGTTGCAGGTTTGAAAGTCGGTGTTGCCGTTTCGGATAAAATGAAAGAAACAAGTAAGATTGCTTCTGAATATAACGCCATTGCAGCCATTAATGGCTCCTATTTTGACATGAAACGGGGAAACTCGGTCTGCTTCCTGAAGACGGATCGCCAGGTTATTGATACAACGATGCAGAGTGAGTTTAAACTGCGTGTTACAGGAGCTATTAATGTGCGCAAAGGGAAGATAAAGTTAATCCCTTGGAGCAAACAGATAGAAAAGGAATATGAAGGGGAAACAGGTATAGTACTTGCTTCCGGTCCGCTGATGCTGAAAGACGGACAGATTTGCGATTGGAATTCATGTGGCACGAATTTTATCCGAACCAAGCATCCTCGTAGTGCTGTTGCCACCACTAAGGAGGGGAAAATATTGTTGATAACCGTAGACGGACGTTTCCCGGAGCAAGCCGAAGGAGTGAATATTCCGGAACTGGCACATTTGATTCGTATTTTAGGAGGTGAGGATGCGTTAAATTTGGATGGAGGCGGGTCTACTACCCTTTGGCTGTCCGGTGCATCGGATGATGGAGTTGTTAATTATCCTTGTGATAATGGGCGGTTTGACCATGCTGGGGAGCGTAAGGTGCCTAATATTCTTTGTATACATTAATACTACTCTTTAATGAGAGTATTTATTTAGCTCAATAACGGATGGGAGAGTGCTTCATCCAACTGTTTTACAGTTATGAGCATAATCGTGATATATTCTTTCCTCCATAAAGTTGAAAAAACATAGAAGTATCTGCCGCAGGTATCTGTAACGCTCCAACTGTTTGTCAGCTAGCGTATTACGCGCTTTTTGTTGCAGGTGGCAGATACTTCTATGTTTATTCAACTTTATAGTAGGCAAATGTGGTTCAAGCCAGTTAGTCTTTTATCTTGCGTAACTTCGCCTTTTTGATAAAGAACTTGGCTAATTCTCTTCCTGCTTTGGCATACGTTTCCTGAACGCGATACCCGGAAGTGAAATCAGTACCCCAAAAGTTGTTGGCAGAAGCATTACGGATTCTGATAGAGGCTACTTGCTCACCTGTTTCAATCTTCTTCACTTTGCAGCTTAGGTCGACAGATGCATTCTGACGCATGACACCCACATTCCAACCCGGCTCGGTGAAGTCTGTATTGATTTCGATTCGATATTGAGCACCTTCCGTACCTGCTGTGATACCAACTTCGCTCATATATTTATCGAAAAGTTCCAAGAACTTTGGCTCAAATCGTTCTTTACGGTCGCCATACCAGGCAGCTTTCCATTGATCTCCTTTGCCCTCTTCTTTTGCATTATATTCGGAGCTTTTTTTATCTACATATTCGCTTTCTGTCAGTTTTCCTACCAGCATTTCGTCATAAGAGAAAGTGAATTGTATCACTTGTTGGTCCTTGATGAAGTCGATAGTTCCTGAAGTCATAACAATGCTTTGCGCAAATGAAAATGCAGTAATGCAGCTCAATAGTAGAAGTGTTGTGATAGTCTTTTTCATGGTTCGAATTTGATTTATTGTTTGTTTGTTGTTAAAAGGTACAGACAAACAGTAGATTTAGAATTCAAAACCGAATCTGACTCCTACTCCGTGTAACTCCCATGTATCATCCCAGCTGTCATGATAATAATGACCTCCATAACTGTAACTATAATCAGTTGTGGTGTCATAATCTTGGAAATTGTACATCAAAGCTAAATTCAAGGCCTTTTTCCCTTTTAAAGAAAAACGTACTCCTACTCCTATCGAAGCATACGCTCCTTCTATGTCTCCTACAGCATATCCGGTTTTTACATCGGCAAAAGGCGTCACTCTTTTGTTGATGAAGTTAGCCCTGAAGTTAGCATAGATTGGCGCTGCAACAAGATCAGCATCCGTATAGTAGTTGAGAGCAACACCACCACCAACGAAGAAATAATTATTGAATTGATAACCGTGTGAGGTTGATAATTCAATTTTGGAGGCATTGTAGTCGCTGACATCACCGATGTATGCAAAGTCCACGAAACCTTTATAGCCTTTTAATGTATTTCTTGCGGCTTTGCGGTTGTTGGCCTCTTTGCGGTAATCTCTTGTATACCGTTCTTCTTTAGTGATTTTCTCCACATCACTCATCTGACAGATGAGGAGGCTGCCATCACTTGTTTTAATTTTTAAGGAAACATTGGGTACTTGCTCAATGATAACCCCTTTGATAATGCTGCCATTCTTTAAATACACTACTTCTGTGTAATTTTGTGCTGCGACATAAGTACTGATACTTAACAGTAAAGTCAGCAATAATAGTAGTTTTCTCATGTTTATATATATTATTGGTTTATAATTTCTTGAGTGCGCTATAAATAGAGCCTGCCCAGTAGTTGCGCAATCCGAAACCACGTGCTTTTCCATCTGTTATCCATTCTTCAATGATCTCCTTTGTTTCAGTATTGAAGAATACGACTTCATACGTACCTCTGGCGTTTGATTTATCCAGGAACTGTGCGATAAATACCATACCTATGCCCGGCGTTTTCTGAATAGGTAATGCTTTGATAGCCGCTTTGATTTGTTCTTTACTAAGGCTATATTCTCTTTTGGTAGTCATCAGTTCCGCCACGTTGATGTTTTCGTTCACTTGATTGACTGCATCCAGTGAGATTTCCGTTACTTCTTTTTTCAACTGTTTTCCTACGTTATACTTTTTTGCTTCTGTGATGAACAGCTCATTGATACGTCTGAAAGCATCTTTGAATTGTATCGGTGATTCATCTGCACCGAAAACTTTAGCTTGGGAGTAGTCCACTCCATAGAACTTGATAGACTGAATGTCTTTCAATGCACTCTTGCCTTGTCCAAAACAGAACAGGCTCGTACTTAAGAATAAGAATAGAATAAGTTTTTTCATATACGTTAATGTTAAAGTGATATAGTTGGTTTACTAACTTCCAAAAGTAGGGAAAAATTATCGTAAATCAATGAATTTTATCGTTTTTCGACTCATTGGAGGCATTTGAATTTTTGCGATGTATTCTGCCGACTCAAAATTAATGCTTGGAGCCACTCTGACTTTCGAACGAAACAGGTCTTTTATCTCCTTGGCAAAACCTTCGCTGCGGTTTTCACTTCCGATACGGATCAGAATTTCATCCGTCCCCAATTCGTTGGTGTAGACTTCAATGATGTAATTCTTTACCGAAGGGATATTGTCCAGAATGTCGAACAATGCAGGTGGATACAAAGTAGTCCCTTTATATTTAATCATTTGCCCTTTTCGTCCGAGAATGGAACTAAGGCGAATCGTATTTCTTCCGCAGGCACAAGGCTCGGTATGATGGTAACAAATATCACCAGTCTTGAAGCGGAGCAGCGGCATACCTTCTACTCCGAGCGTCGTGATCGTCACTTCGCCAGCTTCTCCCTCTGCGACAGGACGATTATTGTCATCCAAAAACTCTACGATGATAAGCTCCGGTTGCAAATGCCCGCCGTGGAATTCGCTACATTCGGTAAAAGACGACTGCATTTCGGTGGAAGCATAGGTGGAATATAGCTGTAAGGCAGGCCATTTGTCATGTATCTTCTGTCCGAGCGTATTTAACTGAAACTCCTGATTGCGCAAAGCCTCACCGATACAGATACATTTCTGCATCGAGCACGCATTATGGTCGATATGATTCTTCTCGGCAAACTCTATCAGTTTGATAAGGAAAGAAGGGACGACCATTCCACAAGTCGGATGAATCCGGCGAATCGTGTCCCATTGCAGTTCGGGGATGCCGTTACCTACCCGGATCACTCCCATGCCGAGTTCGCGTGCTCCCATATAATAGGCAAGTCCTGCCATGAAGCGGCGGTCGATGGTAGTCATGAGTTGCAGAATATCCTTTTTACTGCATCCGGTGGTGGTGAAAGACAGGTACTCGTTGTAAGATAAACGGTCCAGGTCCTCGGAAGTGAGAACGAAAGTCACCGGATCTCCCAGTGTGCCGGAAGTCGTTACATAGTCAATGATTTGCTCCTTGTCTACACAGATGAAGTCGTCGTTATGAAGTTGCAAGTCTGTCTTGGTGGTGACAGGTATTTGTTGCAGGTCTTCAATCTTCTTTATCTGATTGATGTCAATGTGGTGTTCTTCGAACATTCGTTGGTAGAACTTGGAGTGTGCTTGCAGGTAGGTCAACGTTTGGGTTAACCGTTCTTCCTGATAGCATTTGATCTCTTCCGGTGAGCGGAACTGAATTTCAGGATTCTTTTCCATCTTTGGATTGTTTTTGAATTTTCTGTTGGATACGTTCTTTCTCTTGCAACTTGGGAATCGGTTTCTTTAATGCTTTTTGCCAGTATACGATGGCTTGTTGCGGTTGCTGCATAGCCTCGTAATAATTTCCCATCACTTCATATACATAATATAGAGAAGGATTAGAGGCTTCGTATGTTTTTAAAACATGCTCTTCTATTTTCTCCTTTTTTCTGATCTTCTTCAATAGGAGCGGAGTTAACTTCTTATAGGTAAGAAGATGCTGGAACTCCGGTGTTTCGGCGAATTCATCTGCCGGAATGGTCAGGTTAGAACTGTATATTTCGTGTTGCAAGTTAATCGTGTCGTTAAATATCTTATTCAGGTCATAAGCTACATACTTTCCACATTGCCAGGGAGAGGTAGATACCCACATCAATCGTTTTTCCGGTTGGAAGATAACGGAATGATGAGCAATGAATTGATTGATAGCCATTTCGTTAGCCAGTCCCAAGTCCGCATCTTGCAAACCCTTGTGGTTGCGCAGGATGGAGGCGGCTTTAGAAGCATCTATCGGCAGATTCTCATTGATGAGTTCTTTCAATCGTGCAAAACGGTATGGACTGTCCGAAGTACGGATATTTTCCATGTTTCGTTCATCCTTACTGAATTCCTTCGATTGGTAATGATTGGTGCAGATGAGCCGGTCGGCTTCTTTTCCTTTAAAGAGCACTGTCTTCTCCGGAGATTTCTCAATGATAGCGGCTTTGCCATCTTTGGCAGAACCTATCAAGATGGATTCGGAAACGAATGTCTTCCGTTTCTTAGCAATGGCAAAAGCCTCATCAATCGTTGACGCATATTGCAGTATTTCTCTGGTTAGAATGGAAATAGGAGTGGCGGAACCTGTTGGAACAGCAGACTTGGCGGCATTGATCGTGACGGTCAGCCCCGTTTCGTTCATGCCGGATAGTACGCCTATCATACCGGGCCATCCTACGGAAGCGAATTTATAACCTTGATCCGGTGTATAAAAAGCCACTTGCTTATTTTCTGCGAAGGCATCTCCCACGTAGAAATCGAAGTTGCGTCCGATCAGTAGAGACGAATCGGCGCTTTGTGTTCCCCAAGTGGCAAACGAACTGCATCCCACTAACATATAATCTTGCATGGCATGTCCCAGGTCGTGTGCCGAATGGTAATTCAGCTGACGTTCGTAAGGAGTGCCGATAAAGTCGTATTCATGGGTACACGATAGCGAGATTCCGTAGATCTCGTCGCGGTATTCTTCGAGGACGTTCTCACCCAGATGACGGTTGAATAAAACGATGAAGAACCGGAGGAACTTCAGATAACTGTCTGAAGGAACAATCTCACGAATCTGATCGACAAATACTTTCTCCTGATAATGAAGCAGATCAGAGGAAAGTTTGCCGATGGCTTCTCCTCTTTGAAAGGCATCCCCTTTCACAAACAACTCCCACAATCCGCTTTCGCTGTGGCGCAGGAAGTTGCCGTCATAATATCGGAGGTCGAGAGTATCGTTGTAGAGTACTTCTGCCGGAATCATGGTAGTAGTATCTGCATGAGACACTTTTGTCATGATGATACCAGGTTCATGTTTCGGTGTCAGCATATCTGCTGAAAAGTAGAGATAACAGACTCCGGCTATCAATATCACGAGGAACGACAGAAGAACGTAGCTCGTGTATTTGAATATCTTTTTGATTGTTTTATGCATTTCCTACTTTTTTAGCCAGGTATTCTTGTCCCACAAATTCCGCACAAGTGAGCATGGAAGTCAGCGTTACCCCCAGTGCGCCATGCACGTTCAGGTTTTGACCTGTGAGAAAGAGATTACCCAACCGGCTTCGTGTAGACACAAAACCGATTTGCGGACATTTATAATCTTTGATAATTCCGTATGCGGAACCGTCCACCGTTCCGGTATAGTCGCGATAGCTCAACGGAGTGGTGGTATGAATCTCTTCTATGTTGTCGGAGAAATCAATGCCATGGCTCCGGATAAAGCGAAGCAGCTGTTCCGTCTTTTCCTTTTTGAAGGACCGGTAGCTTTCTCCCCGGTGTTCGGGAGTGGTGTCTTTCCATGCAGACAGTTCGTCCATATACATCGGTGTCAGGATTGAAATAACACTGGCGTATTGACTGTCTTCGGAAGAGGCTTGCATTGAAATCATGCAGTTGGTGGTCCGTCCTGGATAGATCTGCTTGTCATACCACACTTTGTGATCTCCATGCAGATAGAGGTTACGGTTTTGGTACGGAGTGCTCTTCTTTTTCATTACCAGATAAAGCGTGAAGATGCCGTATGTGTTTTCGAGCGAACGGATGCGGGATATGTAGGCGTTCTTGATACTACGGTTTTTATCCAGTATCTCCAGGGTTCGTTGAGGGTGCATGTTGGAAATTACATAGTCGCTTTCCAACCGCTCTTCGCCGTTGATGATGACTCCCTGTACTTTTTCGTTTTCAACGATGATACGGGTGGCTTCACTGTTGTTAAGTACTGTCCCTCCATTCGCCCGGATCACGTTAATCAATTCCAGGCTGACTTGCATACTGCCGTCCACAAAACGATAAGCTCCTTCGATGTAGGAATGGTTAATCATGGCATGTTCGTAGAAGGTGGAGACATCTTTCAAGCCTCCGTAGAGCAAGGCCGAGCCTGCCAGTACATTTTGTAAAGTGGGGTCCGGAGTAATATCCGCAATCAGTCCTGCGGCGGAGGTGCAGAAGTATTTCATTCCTTCCAGGGCAAGTGTGCCCTGTTTCAGATGGTCTACGCTAATCAAGTTACCAACAGTCTGAAGCTGTTCGGCATAACGTTTCAGGTTTTCTTTTTCATGCGGGAAGGACCGGCAGATCGTTTCGATGAATTGCGGATACCCCATTGCATAATCGTATGTTTTTCCTTTATAGTAGATTGTATCGAAAGCCTCATCGTCCAAACGTTTCAGCTTTAGTTTGTCCATGATGCCGAAATAGCGGAAATACTGATTCATCACTTGACCTTCATCCAGGCTTCCTACATAATGAATGCCTGTATCGAATAAATGTCCTTTTCGCCGGTAGGTTTGAAAGCATCCGCCGAATTGCGTGTTTTTCTCTACGACGCATACATTGAATCCTTCTTTACTAAGAATCGCTCCACATTCCAGTCCGCCAAGGCCGCTTCCGATAATGATGATATCGTATTTACTCATGTTCGTTCGGTTTTCTGAATATATAAATAGTGTTCGAGGTATATTTGTCGTTAGGAATGATTTCTACATTCATTCCGCAGGTGACTGCTATTTTCCGCAGTTGGTTTTCTGTGGTGAAATGCAATTCTCCGGCAGTCCGGTTGAAATTGAAGATACGGGTGGATAGCAATTCCGTGAACCGGGTCAGCCGGTGTTTGGAAGTATTTGCCGAGTTTCCGTCGCGTATGATAATCATTCCCTGCGAACGCAGCCGGTCAGCGCATTTCAACAGCAAAGTCCGTTGATGTTCATAGCTCATATAGTGAAGCATATCGTTCAGGATAAAAACATCGCTTTCCGGTAGCGGATATTCCAATGCGTTGCCGTGCCTGAACTGGAGATGTTCGTTGCGTAACCATCCGTGTTGTGCCAAGGTTATTTTATCCTCATCGTAATCAATTCCTAAAATTTCCCGGTCTTCGGAAAGCAGAGACAGCATATAACAGAGCGGACCGTAGCCGCAGCCGATGTCTGTAATTTGCCCTTGGACGGGAATCAATCGGTTGAACAGCCGATAGTTTCTTTCCATCTTCACCTTGATACGGATATACCATTCAACGACCGGTCCTTTGTATATATAGTTTTGGATCAGAGCTTCGTAGAAAGCAGGATTGTCCGTCGTGTTCTTTTCCCGGCAGATACGGGCGTAACCTTCCTTCATATAGGCGGATATGCGTTTGGTGCGTTCCTGGTAGGTGGTTCCGAAAGAAAGGTCGTCTGCCGGTATACGGGGAAGTATTTCCGTGTAGATGATTCCTTTGCGGATATTGAAAGGCTGTGCCTTTGCAATGATTTTGTTGTTGCCGTAGAGGAGGATCGGAAGAATATCCAGTTGCAATGTTTCTGCCAGGTAGAAAGCTCCTTTGTGGAAACGTTTCATCTTTCCGTTGTAAGTGCGTGTACCTTCGGGGAAGATAGCGATGGAGTAGCCCTCTTTTACTTTTTTCCGCATCCGTTCCATATATTGTTCGTAGCCTTCGCCTATGTAATAGAAATCGACATAGCGGATGATTGCTCCGAAGAAAGGAGAATGCCATACCCAATGGTTGGTTACCATCAGGATTTTAGACGAAAGAGACAGCAATACCAGAATATCGATGAACGACTGGTGGTTGGCGATAATAATTGCCGGATGCTGAAAACGTTCGTTAGCTTTGTTGATATGTTCTTTTTTGACGGCAGTGGCCAACAACAGAATCCCTTTACAAGTGATTTGTATCAGTCGGCATACCAAACGTTGCTTGCTGCTTTTCCGCACAGGCACCAGATAAAGGACAGCGATCAGTACACGGAGGAAGATACAACCGATAAAGAAAAGCAGGAAGAGCAACACGGTTCGTATCAGCCCGATAAGCGTATAAGGCGGCAATCCTTTGGAAGCGGGTCCTGCAATGAAGAACCGGAAAATGAGTGGCTGAATGGTATAAGCTACCAACACCACTGCTATCATGCCGAGAATGGAAATCAATGAAATGGATTGCAAAGCCGGATGCTTGGCAAAAACAAGTGCTCCCATGCCGACAACTGTGGTGAAAGCAGAGAAGAAGATGGCTGTTTTGTGAGAATTCAGTACCTTTTGGCCTGTACGGTATTTGTTTTGTAGCCCGTCCATAATGAAGATACTGAAATCGTCTCCAATGCCAAAGATAAAGGTGGACAGGATGATGTTGATGATGTTGAACTCAATTCCCAAAATTCCCATCAATCCCAGGATGATTACCCAGCTGACCAGCATCGGGAGGAAACTCATCAAGGTAAGTTCGATACGTCCGTATGAGAACCATAATGCGAAGAATATCAGGAAAGAAGAGATATACAGAATCAGGTAAAAGTCGTCATTGATGGCAGATACCCATTTATTGGCAAAGTAGGAACGGTCGAAGATGACTACATCCTGGGCTTTGCTGAAGTTCTGATACACGGTTTCCTTATTCTGGTCGCTGATCCGTATCTGGCTGATAAGCATGGTGATGGAATCGGCAGAAGTTTGCCATTCGTTCAGTAGCTTGCCGGATAAATCGTCTTCTTGAGCGGTGTAGTGATATTCACCGAAAGGTTGGTTCAACCATTGATAAAAGGGCTCGAAGCTTCCCGGACGGAAACGATATTCAGCGGCAGCTGTTTCCAGCTGTTCACGGATTTGCTGTTGTTTTTCATCTGTCCAGTAGTCTTTCCATCTTTTCAGGCGTAGCTGTTGCTCTTGTGGCGAGATCAGAAATTGTGAGGCGGAAGCATAGTCTTTAATCAGTCCCTGATCTTTCAGTGCCAATAACTTCTGATTGGTCATTGCATAAGTTTCGGTGGCCTGATTCATGTCTTTGCCTACGCTGACAAAAAGCACTGTCTTTTCGTCGCTGTCGAAGAGCTGCATTAATTTCTCTTCTGATTGTTTGAGATGTTGAGGCTCATAATTGAGGTTCATCATGTCGTTGTTGAAGCCGACCTTTTGTGAGGTAAACAAACTGATAATTGTAATGAGGAGAATACCACCTACCAACCATTTATTCTTTTCATAAGAATATGCGTTTATTTTCTCGATGATGCGTAATACGCGTCCTTGTTTGACGTCTGCCTGTCCTTTCAGAAAATGAGGCAGGTAAATGAGGCAAAAAAGAGTAGTACCCACCAATGCCAGGGAAGCGAACAACCCGAAATCGCGTAACAGATCGGAACTGGTGAATATCAATCCCATGAATGCACCGATGGTGGTGAAACTACCTACTGTAAGCGGATAGGCTATCTCTTTAATCAGTTGTTGCACGGTGGAAACATGGTTCTGATGTGCCAACATGTGGATGGAATAGCTTAGTGCAATACCCATCACTGCCGAACCGGCTCCCACGGCAATGGCCGATATACTTCCTTTGATAAAGAAAATCAGAAACAGGGCGAATAATCCTCCGAAGAGTACCGGAGTAATAATTAATGGTATCGATCGCTTCCGTTTAAACACGAGTGAGATAAACACAATGATGATAAGCAGTGCCAGTGAGGAAGTCAAAATCGTATCTTTCTTGATCTGACGGGCGTTGTAGACTCCTACGGAGGGACCGCCGAAATATTCGACTCGAATGGTAGGAGATTCTCCCTGTACGTGTTGGAGTTCTTCTTCGAGTATTTTTATCAGTTCGTCATTCTTTCCGGTACTGCCTGTGCTGAATACCGGGGTAATGAACATAAGCAAGGTGGAACCGTCTTTGGAAAAGATGTGTTCGTCATAAATCTCGTAGTTGGCTTCCAACTGGAAATCCTGCAAATGTTTCAGGGCTTCACTTCCCAGTCCGAGCGGGTCCCGGAGAATATAACTTCTTAATGCGATTCCGGTAGGAGAGAGGAGATTGGTATAGTTCTTCTGCATGATAGCTTGTATACCTTTCTCTGTCAATAGGGAATCGAATCGTTGATAATCCGTATCTGTCAGGAAAAGCGGGAGATGCTCGTAGACAAAGTCTGTGGCTCCTCCGATGAGGCTTTGGTCTACCTGTGCGAAAATTCCCTTAATCAGGGTTCCTCCGGCTTTTTCAGTCAGGGTTTGTTGCAGTTGTCCGGCAGCTTCTATCAGGGAATCAGGTTCTACCCGGTGACATGTATCTGCCGAGGATAGCATAATGATAATCTTATCCTTGATTTTGAGATTGTCGAATACCTTGATTGTGTTTTGGGAATCTTTGGTGTCGGGGAAGAATTGTGTGATGTTCTCTTCGAACCTTACTTGCAGGGCAAAGAACCCCATCAACAGGACACAACTGATGAGTGACAAATAGAACAGAATCTTGTGCCTCTCAAAATAATCATATAGTCCGATAAAAAATTGGGTCATATCTTTTTTTTCCTACACGCCGTGAGCAGAATGAACGCGATGGTTCCTGCCAGTATGCTGCATACGACTGCAAAGATAACACTTCCTATTAAATATTGCTCTATGACTGATTTTACATTTTCAAAAGAAAGTTCGTTTAAGTGTAGGTTTACGGGTTCTCCCAGTACTTTACAGCCGGTTACATAACTTCCGTACAGTAAAAATGGTATCATCGGAGGGATGCTGATGTTGGCTGCTACAATAGCTATGACTTTGTTTAATCGGAACAAATGCGCCAAAAACAACGTAATCAGCATTTGATATCCCCATGCCGGAACGATGCCCATAAATACGCCGAGCATGATGGCTGCCGTAATCCGCAGGTTAGATTCGGGGGAGTGGGTGATGTGATTAGAGAAAAACTGCTTGCAATTCTTCCAGGTCAGTTTACGAAAGAAGTTCCGTGGTACAATCCAAAGGAAAGTGACGAGTACCAGTACCGTATTCAGAATACTGATACGGGTGAAATCACGGAACGGGCGGAAATGAGAAACCCGTTCTTCCTGTGGCGGATAATAAACGTGTACCGGAATATTTTTTACGGGATTGCCTCCCCATGCTGCAAAAACAAGTGCTTCCAGTTCGAACTCATATTTGGCAGTGTAATACCACTTGTCCACATTCATTCGTTGGATAGGGTAGAGGCGGTAACCGGATTGCGTATCTTGCAGTTTGATACCGGTTTCGAGGGTGAACCAAAAGTTGGAAAACTTATTGGCAAAGGTGTTCTTTCCCGGCATATTGTCCGAGGCCAGATTACGGGAGCCTACCAGTAACGTGTCCGGTTCCTTTTCTATGGCTTCAATCAATACGGGAATGTCCGAAGCGAAATGCTGTCCGTCGGAATCAATGGTGATGGCATATCGGAATCCTTGCTTCTTTGCGAAAGATAATCCATGTTTCAAAGCTACCCCTTTTCCTTGATTGACAGGGTGGGTGATGATGTGAAGATTAGCTTCCTGATTCAGTATTTCAGGTGTTTCATCCGTTGAACCGTCATTGACAACAAGGATTTCCGGTGCATAAAAACGTATACTTGCTATGACTTTTGCCAGTGTCTTGCCATTGTTGTAACTCGGGATGATGACGATGATCCCTAATTGTTTCAACTTTTCGTGCCAATAGGCTGTACTTATTTGCTCCTTCATGCTTTTGGGGTAAGTGCAGCTTTTAGTTTAATGAAACATTCATCTTTTACCGTGCTTTCCTCCTTTATAATGCTTCCTTTTTCTGTGACCTCCTTTACAATTTCTTCTTTTGCAATATCCTCTTTCACAATGCTTTTATTTACAGTATTTCCCTTTATAGTACCTTCCGCCTGTAACTGGAGTTTGCCTTCTTCTGTTTCTTTGAGAATCAGTACGATTGCTATCCGAGGCGTTTCTATAGGATTGATAGCCGAAAGAAATTTGCAGGAAGATACTTGTGTTATTTGCAACTTTTGCTGACGAATATTTTCTGCACATTCCTTGATAAGTTGCAATAGACAAACTCCGGGAACTACCGGATGTTCAGGAAAATGTCCCTGATAAACAGTGTGGTCAGGATTCAACTCTATCTGAATAGTCCAGGTAGTTGAATCCGATGACTCGGAGGAAAGGATAGTATAGAAGTTATCAAGTAGCATATATTAAATTTCTTTAGATAGTTTATCCAGACGGATCGTTAACCGTATCCACGGATGTTTGATTTTTATTTGTGCCGGATCACCCGGAGTGTCGCCGGTAATGTAGACCACTGATTTTCCAAAGCCTTTTCCACTAATTCTTTTTTGGGTAGCATTGTCTTTGGTGGCTTTCACACGGACGTCTTTTCCATTTAAGAACAAACGCCTGAAATCCATCTCTAACAGTTTCAATACCTTTTCTTTTTTCATGGGTTCAATGCAGCTGTTGACATTAAATTGATCGTTGCGAAGAGAAAAATCGAAAAGGCTTAACCCGAAGTAGGTAGACGCTACGATCCGGATTTCGTTATCAGGCATACGGCGTACTATCAACATACCACTCATGTGATGTTTCATGAAATCTAGTTGGATATTGTATTTTTGTGATCCTTCTCCTTGCGTCAGTTCGATAGCAGGAGGCACAGTACTGCCTTCCCCACTTATTCGTGGAGAGCAGGACGTTTGAACCTGTATTCCTAAGAATAGCAGAACCGTCAGGCTAACGAATCGCAAACTTCGTCCCATTCTTCAGAGAGTTGAACTTTTTATTATAGAATTCGTATTCTGTGTAGTTTGTAGCTGTTTCGGACAGGCGGAGTTTGTGTACTGACATATCTTTCTTATCCAAATAAATTTCGATACCGGCAATATAGGCTTGTACTGCTTTGTTGGTCGGCTTTATTTTCACTAAATAGTATCGTGCGTCTTCAAAATATTCCAGCTGGTAGTTGGATGACATCTTAGACAGGTCACCTATCATACACGCAGTCAGCATATCCTGCATCTGTGCCATCATTTTGTTCGAACTCAGGTTCATAATACTTTTCTTGCCATCCGATACGATTTTGAGCTTACTCCCGTTTATCACGATGAGATAATCCATCGGGTGGAAGTATTCCATACAGATTTTATTGCTCTTTTGGTAGTAGAACTTTCCTTTGGAAGTAACTTTTTCGTCGAATACATCGAGATATTTGATTTGGGTAAAATCGCTTTCGATGGACTCTACGGTTTGTGCCTCCTTTGCCAGGCGATTTTCAAACTCGGTCTTTTGCACCATCTTTTTCATGCTTTGTGCATGGACGGCGGCGATAGACAAGAAGAAAAGCGATAAATAGATTATAAAAGTTTTCATACGTTTTTATTTTATGCCAATAGTTTGTCCAAACGGACAACGGTATATCCCTGTTCTTTCAGCAAATCCAGTATTTGTTTCACTAACTGGTCGCTGTCGGGCATCCGGTCGTGCAACAGAATGATGGCTCCCGGTTCAAGACGTTTCCGCGTCCTGGCAAGTATTTTGTCCGGAGCTGACTGTTGTGTATCCAATGTACGGATGCTCCAGCCTATCGAAGTATATCCTAACTGTTGGACAGCTTTCGCAACCGTAGGATTAGTGACACCGAATGGCGGACGAAACAAAGTAATCGGTTGCGAAGTTACTCGTTCTAGTTCACACTGACAAGTTTGCAGGTCTTTTTTCATCTTGGAGAGTCCATATAACGGGAATAAACCGGAATGGCTATATGAATGATTTTCAATTAGATGCCCTTCTACTATCATACTTTTCAACAAAGCTTCATTCCCTTTTATCTTGTGTCCGATACAAAAAAAACAAGCAGTTGCCTGATATTCTTTTAGTACCTCTAATACTTTGGGCGTTTGAATGGGATCGGGACCGTCATCGAAAGTCAGGGCAACAACCTTCTCCGTTGTGTGTTTTTTGCAAAACGACCGGAGATAAATTCCCGACTGGATGCTATAGGAAGCATAAACGAGAAAAGACAGTATCAAGAGCAAACATAAAAGGAGGCAAACAATCATCATACGTTTTTCCGAATTAGAATCAATGAGTGATTGATGGAGTGGTGATGATTATAAATCAATATATTGGTAGGGATAGTGCAGTTTGCTGATGCCTTTACTACTTTCCATACGGCATACGATGAGGCGGTAGGATATTCTCCACATTCGTCTTTAAAACTAAGATGAATACTTTCCGGGAAAAGGTATGTTTCAAGCTTTTCATAGATAGAGTTGTTTTCATTCATTATATTCTTCTTAGTTATCATATCTTTTTCATCTATGATACTCTTCTCATAACCAGTAGTTTGTTCGTGAGAATCATCTTGAAGGGATTGTTTTTTATTCTTTCCGGTGACTAACCATTGAATATCCTGACAGTTTAATCCGTTTCGTTGTAGAAAACGAATAATTCGGGAACTGATTTCTTCTGTCGTATGTTGCCCCGTGAAAGTTTCAAGTCCTCGTATTTCTGCTAACGGATGCTCTCCGGCTTCCCGGCTTAACAGGAAAAATTGAGCGCCTTCTCCGGCTTCTATTCCTTTCAGCAGTCCCAAACGTTGCTGAATGATGTAACTGGTTTCTGTCATTTCGTCGATGGCGCCCACCAGTATGTTCTCGCTTCCTTCTCCTATTTTCATCATGGCATCCAACAAAGCACTTTCAAAACTTAGTCCGCGGTGAACATAAGTCATGTTGTAAGCATGTATTTGATGAATCAGAGCTATTTGTGCACCAATCGTATTGAATGTCGATTGAATAAAAGGAGTAGGATTCAGCATCCGTTCTTCATTATCTAACAAGTTGTTCAGGAACTTTTCCGTATCAACCAGGCAGCCCAGTCCTGTGGCTGTGATAATTCCTTCTATCTTTTCGGGAGATAATTCGCCCATACATTCCAATCCGCAAGCTACTCCCATTTTTACAATACGGCTCATGCGCCTGCGCAAAGTTGCATTGGTAATAATATTTTTATAATCGGGTTCACAAGCCTGAAGAAAAGGACGGTTTGCTGAAGTTTCGGACGAATCATTTACTTTCGGATTATTTCCTTGTGAATGATTTCCTTGTGGATGGATGGAAGCGACGCGTTGGATATAAACAGACTGCATAGGCTCAAAAACTTAAAGGTTCGTTCGTTTTGGAAAATTCGTTGCGGAAAAGAGGAGTGACGAGTCGTTTCCTCCGAAGCCGAAAGAATTGGATAATACATGGCGGATCGGCAATCCTTCCTGAAAAAACGTTTCCGGTATCAATCCTGTTTCTGATTTTACTCCAATTTCTGACATCAGCTCTGTTTCTGGTATAGCCTCCGTGAAGTTTAGATTCGGATAAATCATGCCTTTATCTATGGAAAGAACGGAGTAGACAGCTTCGATTCCTTCAGAAGCTCCTAAGGTGTGTCCGATAAAAGCTTTTACCGAACTAAATGGCGGAACATGTTCTCCGAAGATTCTTCGCAATGCCATACCTTCCGATGCGTCATTACCGGGAGTACCTGTCCCATGTACGTTGATATAATCAATATCTTCAGGAGAAATGCCACTGGAAACGATGGCTTCGCTCATTGATAGAAAGGCGCCATCTCCTTCGGGAGAACTTCCTGTTTGATGATAAGCTTCATTTGTATTAGCGTAACCGCTTAGTTCACAGTAAGGAGCTCTTTGCAGTGAACTTTCTGATTGAAGCACTAAATAACCCGCGCCTTCTCCCAAATTTAATCCGGTACGCGAACGGTCAAAAGGACGACAATGTGCTTTGTCCAAAATCATGAGAGAATTGAACCCATTGAGAGTAAACCGGCAAAGTGCATCCGTACCTCCGACGATAACAGCATCCAGTTGCCCGTGTTTAATCATTCTTGCTCCCAACATAATAGCATTGGCTGCTGATGAACAGGCTGTACTGATCGTAGTTATAAAATCATTGATACCCAGATACGAAGCTATTAATTCTGTGCTGGCTCCGCAGTCGTGTGAAATCACTTCCCGCAATCGTCCCTGTTTCGGGTTTTTCTTGAATGATTCATAGAAACGCTCGCTTAAATCCATACCGCCGACAGAGGTGGCGGAAATAAAACCGATACGTAACGGTTGTGTGAGTCCTGCATCTTTCATTGCTTCTTTGGCGGCTATCATGCCTAGCAATGCTGTGCGTGGTATTGTACACTGCGGAGGTAAAGATAATAGTTGTTTAAGTTCTTCATTGCTACGTTTCACTTCAGATACGGGTACATCGAGAGCAGTCGGGAAAAGAGTTACTTTTCCGATGCCATGCTTTCCTTGTTGTAGTGCCTCTATATTTTCGGAAACTCCGATACCGATGCCCGAAACAACTCCCAATCCGGTGACGTAAATCTTCATAAGTTAAGCTTTACGATTAGCAATGATGTAGTCAGTCAGTGTACATACCGAGTAGAAGATTTGTTTGCCTTCACTGGGATTCTCTATTTTAATACCATATTCGCGTTCCAAAATCAGGATGATTTCGAGTGCGTCAATGGAGTCAAGGCCAAGACCTTCGTCGCCAAACAGAGGGGCTTCATCGTCAATATCTTCCGGAGTGATTTCTTCAAGGTTCAACTCTTCGATTAGTTTACCTTTCACTTCGTCCATCAGTTCTCTTTTGGTTTGATCTAAATTATTCATAAATCGTTGATATATTATTAAGTTGTTTAAATTCTGCTTGATAATGTCCGTCCAGTAGTTCGCACCAGCCTATGATGCATGTGCGTAACTTACCTTTCGCCATCACAATTCTTGCGTAATCCTCTAAGGAAGCAACGTCGGATTGCTGGCAGACAAAGAATGTATTCTCTCCCTGAATTTTGTGTCGAATACAGATTTCTCCCAATACTACATTGGGGAGAGTGTAGACAAACACGGCAGGACTGGCGGCTTTATCTCCTTCTTTATTGATGATAGCTTGATGTTTGCAGTCCGTATCTAAAGAGGAAGATGCATTGGCTAGAATGATTCCAATCTCTTTCGGCTGGTAGTTGGTATCTTTCAATAAATATCCGGCAGCTACATATCCCAGCTTACAAAGATTATCCATCTTGTAGAACTTCATATTGTTTTCTCCCAGATGCTTGTATGCTTCCCGGATAAACGGCGCAAAGTCAGTCTCCGAAGAATTGAATATAGCTGTTCCTTGGTTTTCTATCACTCCCGGTTTGATCGTGACTATATTGGCTGATTCCACGACAGCTTTGCAAAATGCCGGAGAATCGGTTTTCTGTTTCAAATGAGCATCTGGGAGAGATAATACCAGTGCGGCATTACAGCCTCCGAAACCGGAAGCGGTTTTGATACAGCATTTCATCGGCATCGGC
The DNA here is from genome assembly GCF_009193295.2 of Bacteroides luhongzhouii. NCBI lineage: Bacteria > Pseudomonadati > Bacteroidota > Bacteroidia > Bacteroidales > Bacteroidaceae > Bacteroides > Bacteroides luhongzhouii. The sequence continues at coordinate 2,377,722 of NZ_CP059973.1, forward strand.
TGATGAGTGTTATAAACGGTGATAGGCATGGGAACACCCAGTGTCTCATATCCTAAAGTTCCGTAGTATATTCCTTCTTTTAGTTGCTCTATGCAGAGTATGGTTTCAATAATGCCTGAAGCTCCTAATGTATGCCCGAAATAAGGCTTAAGACTATTCACCGGAACTGCAGACAATCCTGCCAAATGTATGGCTTTGGATTCCATTTCGTCATTATAAACCGTAGCTGTTCCGTGTGCATTGATAAAGCTGATATCTTCAGGAAGTGCTCCGGCTTCTTCCATTGCCTGATTGATAGCCAGCGCCAGTCCGTCTCCTGTCCGGGAAGGACCGGATATATGGTTGGCATCATTGCTGATCGCTCCTCCGGATAGAATAATATGATTTGCGTTTCCTTGCGTTTCTAAAAGAACAGCTCCACAGGCTTCGCCTAGACTTAGTCCGTCCCGCTGTATATCGTATGGCCGGCATCGGTGTGCGCTGACTGACCGGAAAGACAGGAAACCGCTGGTAATAAAATGAGAAAGAATATCCCCGCCAGCGACAATCACCCGTTTGTAACGCCCTGATTCTATCCATCTCTTGGCAACAACCAGTGCCGAGACTCCAGATATACAGGCGTTGGAGATAACTTCTACTTGATTGGCTGCCTCAAAAAAATGCCCGATTCGTTCTGCCATTTTCCAAAGAAAAGTCGGACTATCGGCTGATAATTCCTGTAAAAAGGAAGGATTGTCAATTGTTGATTGTACAGAATCGCCTGGCTTGTCCGAATTAGTCCTTTTTTCTTGATTGCTCAATAAATCAATATTTCCCTTCGTGGTGGAGAGTAATAAAGCACAGTCCGACTCTTGCAGATTCACTCCCGATTGGGAAATCACTTCCTGAATAGTCAATATAAACAGTTGCTCTAGCCGGGTATAAGAGGAAATATCCAGCTCCTTTGCCCGCTTTTCCAACTGTTCTTTAGCTCTCTTTTCCAATTCGGCAGAATCAATCATCCCTGCCAGAATCGGACTGTCAGAAATCCGTCCGGCTTCTTGCATACGAATCCCGCTTCGGTAGTCATGGATTGCTTTCCTGTTTTCCGAAACGTCGAAACCTAACGAACTAATCAGCGTATGGGCTGTGATGTATATATTTAAAGGATGTTCCATTTCTTTTTCCATTCCAGATAAAACGGAGGGTTGATAAGCTCCAACTCTTTATTCAGGTTCAGGAACACTTGTATGGTGCTTCCGGTAGCCACTACACTCTGGTCGGTAGCCCGATAGATAACGTATTCGAATTTTATCTTGGCTGCCTCACAGGCAAGATAGCGTGTTTCGATAATCGCTTCTTCACCAAAGGACAATGATTGCTTGAACTGACAGGTTAAATCTACGATGGGAACCATGTAGCCTTCCCGGTAAATGCTCATATAATCCAAACCATACTGTTTGCCGAAAGCTTCCCGCCCATCCTCAAAGTAGCGCACGTACTCGCCATGCCATACAATTTGCATGGAGTCAATTTCGCTGAACCGTACTCTGAAAGTAGTCCGGTTAGTCAAAGCTGCAATCTGTTGATTTGTTTTCCGTTTCATTCTTTTTTGATAAATATTTTCATCTTACATTCAGCAATCAGCTCTTCTTCCGTTTTCACTTGTGCCGAAATTAGCGTAATATCGAATACCTCTTGTACGACGGTAATCTCTGTAAATAATTTCATTCCGGTTTCCGGCAAGTTGTAGATTTTAAGTTTGTCTACCGAACCGATAAAACCTAACGGAACTTTTTCACCCTGCCGGGTATAAATAAACCCGATACGTGTAGCCGCTGATTGTGCGATATGCTCGATAATTCCCGGCTCTTGCAGTCTGCCTGCCTCACAAAATAAATTGTCGGTAGTGACAGTCAGTCCGGAATATGAACGGTTTTCTTCAAATCCGAAGAAACTGTCCACCATAACGATTGGCGGACGCTGTGGAATCAGGTTGAGTATTCCTTCTCCTTGTATGACGGCTTCTCTGTTCATTTCAATCTGCATTGTACGATGCTGTGTCCCATTCCTAAATGGTCATGTATTTCTTCGATTTCCAATCCTGCCGCTTCAATGCATCGTTGCATATCGTCCGAATGATACATCTTGCTGTTTCCGTTTGCCATTGCTGTAAAATAGAGGCTGATTTGTGTCAGGCAATAAGCGGCTGTATCAAATTTCTGTCGGTCCCAGAAAGTTTCCATGATATAAAGACGACTCTCCCGGCTCATGGAACGGGCTGCACGGGTTAATATGCTGGTTACTTCTTCTTCCGAGAAACAATCGAGAAACTGGCTCATCCAAATAGCATCGAATCCTGTCGGGAAAGGCACCTCCGGATCAAGTAGATTGGCGCCATGACCATGGATACGTGTAGCTCCGGGCAGCTCTTTAGTTTGTTGATGCATCATTTCCAATTGTTGAGGAAGGTCCATGATGGTTACTTCCACTGTGTCGTCGTAGCTTACGCATTTGGTCGCCCAGCGGCCGGTATTGCCTCCCACATCCAATAAAGTCTTGGGATGACGGGCGAAAACAATCGCCAGTGCTTCATCGAACGAACAATCCGAGTAATAATGATCGAAACCGAACCAGCTCTTTTGTACCTGTGAAGGCAGACTTGACAACCCTTCATAGATGGTACTCCATTCACCGAATACTTTCAGTCCTTCAGGACGTCCGTTGGTGATGGCTTCTTCCAGATGAAACATTCCCTGATAGTTGACATCATGGTTGAAGTCCATATTGACACGTACCATTTTGTCATTGAGCAGAAACCAGCCGGCTTTCGCAAGGCAGTATCGCCCTTCACGCAACAATACGGTGCCGATAGTCAATGATGCCTCCAACAATACTTGTGCGCCATAAGAGGGCAGCCCACAAGCTTTGCTGATTTCTTCTTGCGTCATACCTTTGCGCTCGTCGGCCAATAACTGGAAAATTCCGAATTTAAGCATAAGGCGTGATACCTGAAAAACAATAGGCCCAAAAGCTATTTCTTGTGCCAGGCGTTGTGCTTCTACCGCTGTCAACGGCTCTTTGTCATATTTATTCTGTTGCATCTTTTTGTTTCTCTTTTAAATCCGGTGACTGCTTTCCGGCAGGTTCCCAGAATGGATAATAATTGAACCATTGTTCCGGATAGCGTTTTAGTATCTGTTCCAAAGCAACAGTATATTGTTCGAGCAGAGCCATCTCCGCTTTCTTTTCTTTTGTTCGTACTACCGGTTCCGCTATTATGAAATGAAAACGGTAGGTTCTTCCCGGTTCCCTCATTGCAAAGTAGAATACCACCGGAACTTTCATTCGCGAAGCCATCAGGAAAGGACCGGTAGGGAAAGGAGCTTTCTGCCCCAGTAAAATTCCTGTCAGAAGTTTCTCTTTGTTCAGATAACGGTCGCCTTGGAAACAGACATATTCTTTTTGGTTAATCGCCTCGGTAATGCGGAAAACGTGTGTCAGGTTGTCTTCATTGACAGGGATAATCTTAAACTCCTTGTCCTGACCGTTTTTCTCCAAGAGCTCTTTGATTCTACGATGTTCGGCATCGTACATCACGATATTGATTTTTTTTCCGTAATCATCAAAGAAAGGAACGCCTATTTCCCAGTTTCCCACATGGGCACCAATCATAATCACTCCCTGTTCACTGTTCAGCAGTTGCAGAAACTCCGGATACCGCTCGAATTTGAACTGATATTGATTTACTTTTCCATTACCGATGGCTACCTTGTCAATCAGGATCTGGCCTAATCGGTAATAGTTGAGTAGTAACATTTTCAAAGAACGTATCCTATTGTATTTCAGAATGTGACGGGCATAAAACCAGGTGCTTTTGGTTGCTTTTGGAGCAAACGGTATAAAGTAGAGCACTACCAGGCTTAGAAAAAGATAAGCGGCAGTGATGCCCAGATACTTAATCAGGTAAATAAAGAATAAGTATCCGAACGTTCCTCCCCGGGTTTTGCCTTTCCACGTCGACATATTTACTTGGCTTCCTGCATACGGGTGATAACGAGATCGTAGAAGTCCTGGAAGGTTTTGATACCTGCAAAGTCTTGTCCGGTTACGTTGAAACCGAAATTCTTTTCTACCAGTACTACCATGTCGACCAAGTCCAGGCTGTCCAGTTCAAGAGTTTCCATTAACGGCGCATCCGGCTGGATGACGTCGATGTCTACTTCAAACTCTTCTGCCAGAGTTGTTCTTATTTTCTCGATGATTTCTTCGTTTGTCATATATCTGTTTTCTTTAGTAATTTATTTCTTGATTTGGCGTATGATCAGGGTGGAATTGGTTCCTCCGAATCCAAACGAGTTGGAGAGGAACGTATCAAATTCCAGATTTACCCGTTGGGTAGGTATATTCAACTGTGCGGAGGCCTCGTCCGGTTCCTCGAAATTGAGGTTGGGAGCGATGAAACCGTTGTTCATCATGAGGGTGGAGTAAATCACTTCACTGGCACCTGCCATCCACATTTCATGTCCGGTCATAGACTTTGTAGAAGTGACATACGGGTGATGTCCTTCAAATACTTCCGCAATGGCTTTCGCCTCATTCAGGTCGCCTACCGGAGTGGAAGTGGCGTGTGCGTTGATATAACTGATTTGTTCGAGTGCAATACCCGCATCTTTGATGGCCATCTGAAGAGAACGTTTCGGACCGTCCACATTTGGTACGGAGATATGATCTCCATTGGATGAGAAACCGTAACCGATAACTTCGGCCAAAATGGGAGCTCCCCTTTTTACTGCCGATTCATAGCTCTCTAATACCAGACTGGCGGCTCCTCCACTCGGAATCAGTCCGTCACGTCGTTTATCAAAAGGTTTGGAGGCTTTCTCGGGCTCTGCTTCCTGGGTGGAAAATGCGCTTAGTCCGTCGAAACTGCCGACCGCATAAGGATTTACTTCTTGTGCGCCACCGCAAAGAATACAATCCTGCAATCCTGATTTAATGAGCAGATAACCCATGCCAATAGCATGAGAACCACTTGCGCAGGCTCCGGCAATGGTGAAGTTAACTCCTCTAAGCTTGAAGATAACCGACAGGTTCATTGTCACGGTAGAATTCATCGACTGGAAAATAGAACCGGAACCTACCAACGCTGTATTTTTCTTTTCACGAATGATGTCCACTGCATTGATAACAGGGGCGGCACTACTATCATTACCATACAAGATACCCACTTCATTAGCTTCGAGAAAAGCATCGTCAATACCGGCGTTGCGGAAAGCCTCCAAAGTAGCGAGATAAGCATATTCTCCCTGTTCCGGCAGGCAGAGACGTTTACGACGATCTAATAGTTTCTTCAAGTCGGGACGTTCCAATATGCCCGTTAATGCAGAAAAATAGCCCAGCTCTTTCCGTACCGGATCTATGCCAATCCCCGATTTCCCATTGTATAGTGAGTCTTTTACTTCATCCAGGTTCTTGCCGATGCAAGAGTAAATCCCCATTCCCGTGATAACAACTCTTTTCATTATTTTGTCTATTCTATGCTTTTGTTTTAAGTATATAGTCCTCCGTTGATGGAAATCACCTCTCCTGTGATATAGGATGAGGCTGGAGATGCCAGAAAACCGACGAGATCGGCAACCTCTTCCGCAGTACCGAAACGTCCTGCAGGAATGTGTTTTTTCCATTCGTTCTCATCAATCCCTTCCGTCATATCCGTGCGGATAAATCCTGGAGCAACTGCGTTGACTGTTACCTTCTTCTTGGCAACTTCCTGTGCCAGTGCTTTGGTGGCGGCTATTACGCCACCTTTGGCTGCGGAATAGTTGGCTTGTCCGGGCATTCCCTGAATACCTGACAAGGATACGATATTGACAATACGTCCATAACGTTTGACCAGCATATTTTTCAATAAAGGCTGTGTCACATAAAAGAATCCGTTCAAACTGATATCGAGCACTTTGTTCCATTCTTCTCCTGTCATCCAAAGCATCAGGTTGTCTTTGCGGATGCCCGCATTGTTGATCAGTACTTCGATGTATTCGTCAGGATGTTGTGACGCCCAGTTGTTCAAGGCAAGGGCAATAGCGGCAGGGTCTGTCACATCGAACTTCATGATTTCTCCGTTACTTCCTTTTTCCTGCACTAACTGCAACGTTTTTTCCGCTTCTGCGTCGTTACTCTGATAATTAATCAGTATAAAGTAGCCCATTTCCGCCAGTTTGCAACTGACAGCACGACCGATACCTCGGCTTCCTCCGGTTACTAATGCGTATTTCATTTTATTTATTTTCTTTTTTGAGATAGTCCATCATTCTTTCTATCTCTTTGTATTTAGGTGTGTCATTGGTAAATACAGGGAAGAAGCTACGTATCTCTTCATACACCTGACGGCTTTGGGGGCTTAGACGATCCTGTATTTTCAGGTAGTCGATGGCTTGTGCCATTCCCATAAATTGAATAGCCATCACCTGATAAGAATTCTCTATGACTGTTTTTGCTAATAGAGCCGAGTTGGTTCCCATGCTGACAATATCCTGATTATCGTTGTTGTTAGGAATACTGTGCACATACATCGGATTCGACAATGTCTGACATTCGGCTGTAGTGGATGTTGCTGTGAATTGCGAAGCCTGCAAACCGTAGTTCAATCCAAGCACTCCCAAGTTTACAAAAGGAGGCAGGATGCCATTGATACGGTCGTGGAACAGATAATTGATCTGTCTTTCGCAAAGCATGGTCAGTTTGGTTACGGCGATTTTCAGTTTATCCATTTCGAAAGAGATGTAATCTCCGTGGAAGTTACCGCCATGATAAATATTTTGTGTGTCCGGATCAACAATCGGATTGTCGCAGGCGGAATTTACTTCGTTAATCAATACTTCTTCCGCATTCTTCAGTTCATCATAGATGGGACCGAGGATTTGTGGAACACATCGCAAGGAATAATAGGGTTGTACTTTGTGTTCGAAATTTTTTTCTTTGTGCACCTGATTGTATAGCTCATTCTCTCTTTGAAGTACACATTTACTACCCGCTACCCATTCTCTCATCATAGCGGCTATCTCTTGTTGACCTTTGTGATGCTTGGCCTCGTTTAATGCCTGCGCCATAAAATCATCATAAGAGGCGGCAATCTCATTCATCATGACAGAAGCGGCTACCGACCACCGGAGTAACTTTTTGGCATAAATCAGATTGACGATGCCGATTCCTGTCATCACAGAAGTACCGTTTGTGACGGATAACCCTTCACGGATGCGCATCGAAAAAGGTTGCAGACCGTTTTCCTCAAGCACAGTAGCGGCATCACGCAATTTTCCCTGATAAAAAACTTCCCCTTCTCCTATTAGCGTCAGGGCAATATGGGCCAGTTGCACGAGATCACCACTGGCACCTACACTTCCATGTTCGGGTATGAACGGATAAATTCCACGATTGATAAATTCACAGAGAAGAGATACCAATTCCATATGTACTCCTGATTTTCCTTGTAGAAAAGTGTACAAACGGGCAATCATAGCTGCTTTTACATAAAGTTCGGGAAGTGGTTTGCCGGCACCGGTAGAATGGCTTCGAATGATATTGTACTGAAGTTCGATCAGTGACTGATCTTCTATCCTGTATTGTGCCATTGGGCCGAACCCCGTATTGATACCATAAATAATCTTATCGCTGGAAAAAGATTGCAGGAAATCGAAGCTTTCCTCTACTTTTCGGATGCATTCTTCAGAGAGTTCCAGCTTCTCATTATCGAACAATACTTTATAAAGGGTATCTAAATTTATACTTTTGTCAGCTATCATTTTCTGTACTAGATATTTTATGCCTTAATAATAAGATACAAAAATAGGCAATTTCTGTTATATAGCGGACATGAATCAGGATAAAACTTTTTCCGGAGAATTGGTTTTGCTTGTTTTGTTTCTTATTCGTGAGGGGGCTTTTCCAAATCTATCTATGCTTTTTGCAAGTCCCGTTCTTCGTATTTGCAGATCGCTTCTATCCATTCCTCTGTCAGTGGCATGGATTCATGTCTTTCAAGGTCGAAAGTAACCATAACAGACTTGCAGATACATTTTACTTCATTCGTTTCTGTGTCGATAACCCGCTGAATCAGGTGAAAACTTTTGGTGCCTATCTTAGAAACAGCAGTCTGTACGGCGATATGATCGGATGCGAATATCTGCTTGATGAAATCCGCTTCGATGTGGACAACGACAATCCCGATTTTTTCCCAATCTACTCCGGGACATACTGAAGCGAAGTATTCAGTCTTTCCTAAGTCGTAAAAGGAGAAGTAAACTGTGTTGTTGACGTGACCAAATTTGTCTACATCATTGAATCGCAATTGGATAGGTAATGTGTGATGAAATACGATTTCTTCCATTGTTTTCTCTTAAACGTTTTAAATTCGACACAAAAATGGCACTTTTGCTTTCTTGCTTGAAATTGAGGCAAAGATAGAGATTTCTAATGATTCTGCTTTCGGAGGCAAGGAAGAATTTAGTTAATAATCGTTTAAAACGGTTTTTGGGGATGTTTATTCTGACTTTTGACGTATGAAAACAACCATAGGAGACAGTATGGACTTCTTTATATCGATTATATTTAACTTATTGTCTTGTGGAATATCTCTACAATTTTGTGGATTTTTTGCACAGGACCGTTCTTTCTATTTTGTACTGTTATAAATGCTTTTTCCTTTATTATGGACGATTTATGTATTTGAAAATAAGTGATTTTTCTTGTGTAGTATAGCTTTTAAGATTTAGTATTGTTAGTCTTTTGTTATGCATTTGGCACATAAATTGCCAAATGTTGATGGTAATCTATCCTAATAACTATTCTAATTTTAGGTCAATAATGAAAGTAATAATGAAAAACAAATGGCTATTGTGCATTCTCTTAATGCAGTTTCTGCCTTTCGGCTTATTCGCACAGGTTGCGCCTGCTCTTGAAGAACAGAAAACGGAAACACAGGAAGCCCCGGGAAATAACGAAGAAACTACTACGACCGGAAATGCTGCAACCGAAGGGGATGCTGAAAAAACGATTAAAGGAGTTATTAATGACGAGCAGGGTGAGACGATTATTGGTGCTTCTGTCATTGTTAAAGGTGAAGATACCGGGACTACCAGTGATATGGACGGTCGGTTTAGCCTCGAAGCTCCGGAAGGAGCGACCTTGGTTATCTCTTACATCGGTTATCATACACAGGAGGTGAAAGTCAGGAAGAGATCTCTTCTTCACATTGTATTGAAAGAAGACAATCAATTGTTGGATGAAGTGGTAGTAGTGGGATACGGAACTGTCAAGAAGAGTGACCTGACTGGTTCTGTGTCCGGTGTGTCCAACAGGCAATACAAAAATCAGCCTGTACAACGGGTGGAGAATATTCTTCAGGGGCGTACTCCCGGTGTGGAAGTCACTGCCACGAGTGGTATGCCCGGAGCAAGTATGAAGGTACGTGTTCGCGGAACTACTTCTATTAATAAGAGTAGCGATCCTTTGTATGTGATTGACGGTATTATCTCTTCCAGTGGTTTGGATGGTATCAACCCTTCGGACATTCAATCAATGGAAATATTGAAAGACGCTTCGTCTACTGCTATTTACGGTTCTCGTGGTTCGAATGGTGTCATCTTGATAATGACTAAACAGGGTAGTGAAGGAAAAGCGCAAGTCACGTTTGATGCATCGGTCGGGCTTTCGACTGTCAGAAAGCAGTATGAACTGCTGAATGCTTACGAATATGCGACAGCACTGAATGATATCCGCGGATCTTCTACTATCTCCGCCGAAGATCTCGATGCTTATAAAAATGGAACAAAAGGAATTAACTGGACTGACCTTCTGACTCATACTGGTATTACCCAGGATTATCGTCTTGCCATATCAGGAGGAAACGCAAAAGTGAAATACCTCATTTCTGGGAATGTTCTCGATCAGGAAGCTGTTACAATCATGTCCGATTATAAACGTTATGGTATTCGGGCAAATATTGACTCGGAAGTGAAACCCTGGTTGACAATCTCCGCAAAATTGAATGCCTCCAGTCTTCATAAACACAATGAAGGTGGAGCAAACTGGCTGCACGTCACTAACTTTTCGCCTACTATGGAACTGAAAGATCCCGAAACCGGTGTGTATAATACAGACCCGTATAACATGGTCGGCTCCAATCCTTATGGTGAAATGGTCGTGAACAATAGTGACAGTTATAGCTATAATTTAAACGCTAACCTGACATTGTTGTTTAAGATCATGAAAGGACTGACACTTTCTATTCAGGGAGGTTACGATTATGACAATAGTCCTTCTTATTCTTTCCGGTCGAAACTGGATTCACCGGGTGCTATCAATAGCGCGAGCAATATCAATGCTTTGCACAATTATTGGCAGAACACTAACAATCTGACTTGGCAGAAGCAATTCGGCGATCATAGTTTCACCGCTATGGCAGTATGGGAAATAAGCCGCTCATGGGATTCGCAACTGAAAGGAACCGGCTCTAATCTGAACAATGAAAGTGTAGGGTACTGGAATCTCGGCAATGCTGCTATAAGAGATGCGAGCAATTCTTATACGGAATTCTCTTTGGCTTCCGGTATCGTGCGTGCTAATTACGATTATAAAAAACGCTATTTCATTACTGCCGCATTGAGAGCCGACGGTTCTTCTAAATTCCAGGGAAACAACAAATGGGGATATTTCCCTTCCGCAGCTGTAGCTTGGGATATTGCGCAGGAAGCATTCATGAGCAATCAGCATGTACTTGACCAATTGAAGCTACGTGCCAGTTTTGGAGTTACCGGAAATCAGGATATTGCTGCTTACAGTACGTTGGGCATGTTGTCGGGTGCCTCTTACGGCTGGGGAACTTCCACTTCTTCTACAGGATATTGGGGGAACCAGTTTGCTACACCTGGCATTACGTGGGAAAAGACTTATCAATATGATTTGGGATTGGATTTGAGTCTCGGAGGTTTTAATATAACAGTGGATTGGTTTAAGAAGCAAACGAAAGATCTGCTCTTTCAGAAACAAGTACCCAAATATAACGGGGGCGGTACCTATTGGGTTAATCAGGGGAAACTTAACAATACAGGAGTCGAAATGTCTCTCACCACTTTCCCCGTGAAGGGCGCCGTGACATGGGAAACCAGCCTGAATGCTTCTTATGTGAAAAATGAAGTGGCGGACCTTGCGGGAGATGATTTTGTACTTACTGCTAATTATAGCGATTTGGGAGGTCCCCTGCAGATTATGAAGCCTGGCTATCCTATGGGATCTTTCTATGTCTATCAATGGAAAGGATTCAATGATAAAGGTGCCAATCTTTATCAGAAAGCAGATGGCAGTCTGACAACCAATCCAACTTCCGATGATTTGGTAGTGAAAGGACAGGCAAGCCCGAAATGGACGGTGGGCTGGAATAATACTGTTACCTGGAAAAACTGGACGCTGAATGTCTTTTTTAACGCTGCTACAGGATATGACCGGTTGAATATCAGCCGTTTTATGGCGGCATCCATGACTGGTGTCTCTCGTTTTATAACCTTGCGCGATGCTTACTTCAAAGGCTGGGATCATGTTGCCAACAAGGCTGACGCTCTTTATCCGAGTCTCACTAACACTGATAACAAGAGTTATGCCAATTCGGATTTCTGGCTTGAAGATGCTTCTTTTATTAAATTGAAGAATATCAGTCTCTCGTACCGCATTCCTCGTCGTGTATTGAAGTTTGCCAGTGTGCAATTGTCTGTCAGCGCACAGGATCTCTTTACGATTACCCGCTACAAAGGAATGGATCCCGAGGTGTATACCAGTTATGATGGACTGGATTATGGTGCTTATCCGATTCCGCGGACGATTACTTTCGGTGCTAAAATCAGATTTTAAACCACGTATTAAGACAATAACCATATGAAAATAACATATACTTTTATAATGAAAGTTTTGCCTGTTCTTCTGGCAACTTTGTGCTGGACTTCGTGTAGTGATTTCCTGGAAGAAGATCCGAAAGGGCAATTGCCTTCGGATACCTATTTCAGTAACAAAGAAGACTTGGACGCTTCACTGACGGCTCTCTATTCCGTGATCGCAAGTTCACAGGCTAGTAATAACCTTTGTGGTACGAACTTTCTGGTGGGAGATGATATTTCCACTCATCCTTCCAGTAATAAACAGCCCCTCCGTGAGCATGATCAGTTTGATGTGAAAGATAACAACTCGTGGCTGTCCAGTATGTGGGAACAGCGTTTCAAAGTTATCAAGGCTGCTAATTTTATCATCAATAATGCGGAGCGTACGCCGGAGGTGTCGAAGGATGATATCAAGGTAGCTATTGCGCAGGCGCATTATTGGAGAGCCTACTCTTATTTTTATTTGGTGACGACTTGGGGGCGAGTTCCCATTATGCTCAAAGAAGAAATAGACTATAATGCTCCCTTAAAGACAGAAGAAGAAGTGTACGAACTGATCCTGTCCGACCTGAAAATAGCCGAAACCGGTTGTCCCGCAATGTATACAAAAGAACCTTATGCCAGAAACGGCATAAATATTGCCGTAAGTGAAGGAGCCGTGAAAGCAACAATGGCTTATGTTTATATGTGTATGGCGGGATGGCCGCTAAACAAAGGAGTCGAATATTATAAACTGGCTGCCGCCAAAGCCAAAGAGGTGATAGATGGTGCGGATAATGGTACCTATTATTATAAGCTGCTGCCGGAATATAGTCAGGTATATTCATGGGAATACAATAATAAGAATACGGAGCTGCTGTTGGGTATCTACTATAACAGGGATGCAATGGGGCAGGCCGCTCCTTTAACTGATTTCCTTCAGGATATGAAACAGGCCGGTTGGGGAGATACGAATGGAGAAATCAAATTTTGGATGAATTTTCCTGAAGGTCCTCGCAAAGATGCTACGTATTTCCCTAAAATCATGCTTAGCGACGGGAAACTATATGATTGGTGGTATGATACTGATCCAGCTTCCCGCGAGGTGGTTGCCCCTGTCTTTATGAAAACGGCAGAAGGAGCGGTGCGTGGAACAGAATTTGATTATACAAATCCTACCGTAGTCAATGCGTCGGGTGAGAAAACATTTCAGTTGTTACGCCTTTCGCAAGTATATTGCTGGTATGCCGAGGCGACAGGCCGTGCGGGAGAGATCAATGATCAGGCGGTCAAAGTTTTAAACGAGGTACGCAACAGGGCAGACGGTGAAGAGACTGATAAATATACGACAGGTATGTCTCCCGATGAACTGGCGGAAGCAGCTTACGATGAACATGGCTGGGAAATGGCGGGATACTATTGGGGAGGAATTGCCAGCAGAGCCAGAGATATGTTTAGGATGTACCGTTATAAGGCTCATTTTGAATTCCGTAAGCAAAATGAGCCTATTGAGGTGGCACCCGGAGTTTTCAGGAAGGAAGCAGTAACAGTCACAGGAACTTGGGATGACAGTAAAATGTATGTTCCTTATCCTTATGAAGACGTGATTTTAAATCCGAACCTGGATAACAGCTGGAAAAACTGACAGTATTTAGTATGACTTTTTGAATGATCTGTTTTTTATAGAACGATGTAGATTCTCACAATGGTTTACATCGTTCTTTCTTTTTGTATGCCTTGTGGTATCAACGTATATTATTGTTCAATAGTTAAACTCTTGTCTTGTCTGCGAATAGCTGATTTGAAAGGGGAGTTTAAAAACGTCAGGATAGATTTCACTAAATGGAATAAAAGTGTTATTTTTGCGTCTTGTTCTTAACGGAAATTAATCAAGAAATGATAGAAGATATTAAAAAAGCCTGTCAGGTGATGAATGAAGGAGGAGTGATCCTTTATCCCACTGATACCGTATGGGGTATAGGCTGTGACGCGACTAATGAGGAGGCTGTGCGCCGGGTGTATGAGATTAAGAAACGTGCTGATAGCAAAGCTATGTTGGTGTTGGTGGACTCTTCGGTGAAAGTAGATTTTTATGTACAGGATGTACCTGATGTAGCATGGGATTTGATTGAAGTTGCCGACAAACCGTTGACGATTATTTATTCCGGAGCACGTAACTTAGCACCCAATTTGCTGGCCGAAGATGGTAGTGTAGGGATTCGTGTGACGAATGAAGATTTTTCCAGAAGGCTCTGTCAGCAGTTCCGTAAAGCAATTGTTTCTACTTCGGCTAATGTCAGTGGGCAGCCGGGTGCTGCTAATTTTAGTGAAATTAGTGATGAAATCAAATCGGCGGTAGATTATATCGTTGGCTTTCGCCAGGATGATATGAATAAGCCGAAACCCTCAAGTATTATTAAGTTGGAAAAAGGTGGAGTGATAAAGATAATTCGCGAATAAATGAAAGGAGAGAAACTTAGTTTATTACAGCGTTGCATCAAATGGCGGGAAGCGAACATAAAGGAGAAGCAATTTATCCTGATATTAAGTTTTCTGGTCGGAATCTTCACTGCGTTTGCCGCGTTAATATTGAAATTCTTTATCCATCAGATACAGAATTTCCTGACTGATAATTTCAATGCAACGGAAGCTAACTACCTGTATTTGGTATATCCGGTAGTCGGGATTTTTCTTGCAGGTTGGTTTGTGCGTAATATTGTAAAGGATGACATCAGTCATGGGGTCACCAAAATTCTATATGCCATCTCCCGTAGGCAGGGACGTATCAAGCGACACAATATTTGGTCGTCTACTATCGCCAGTGCCATAACCATCGGATTTGGTGGATCAGTCGGAGCAGAGGCACCGATTGTACTGACAGGTTCGGCAATCGGTTCCAATCTCGGGAGCGTGTTTAAGATGGAGCATCGCACGTTGATGCTGCTCGTAGGTTGTGGTGCGGCAGGTGCCATTGCCGGTATTTTTAAAGCTCCGATTGCGGGACTGGTATTTACCTTGGAGGTGCTGATGATTGACTTAACCATGTCTTCTTTACTTCCCCTGCTGATTTCTGCTGTGACAGCTGCAACAGTTTCCTATATAATCACCGGTACAGAGGCTATGTTTAAGTTCCACCTCGATCAGGCATTTGAATTGGAACGTATTCCTTTCGTTATCTTGCTGGGGATTTTTTGCGGACTGATTTCGTTATACTTCACACGTGCGATGAATTCGGTAGAAGGTGTTTTTGGCAAACTCAATAACCCTTACAAGAAACTGGCTTTCGGTGGTGTGATGTTGAGTGTATTGATTTTCCTTTTCCCGCCTCTTTATGGTGAAGGATATGATACGATTAATCTTTTGCTGAATGGAACGTCTGCCGCAGAGTGGGATACGGTCATGAACAACTCTATGTTTTATGGCTATGGCAATTTGTTGCTGGTTTATCTGATGCTGATTATCTTATTGAAAGTATTTGCTTCCAGTGCGACGAACGGTGGCGGTGGTTGTGGTGGTATCTTTGCTCCTTCGCTTTATTTGGGATGTATTGCCGGTTTTGTTTTCTCTCATTTTAGCAATGACTTTGCTTTCTCCGCTTATTTGCCGGAGAAGAATTTCGCATTGATGGGAATGGCGGGAGTAATGAGTGGTGTCATGCACGCTCCATTGACAGGGGTGTTCCTGATAGCTGAGCTGACAGGCGGGTATGATTTATTTCTTCCGTTGATGATCGTATCCGTAAGTTCATATCTGACAATTATTGCTTTCGAACCTCATAGTATCTATTCGATGCGTTTGGCTAAGAAGGGACAATTGCTGACACATCACAAAGATAAAGCTGTGTTGACGCTGATGAAAATGGAAAATGTGGTGGAGAAAGATTTCGTTGTCGTACACCCGGAAATGGACTTGGGAGAACTGGTGAAAGCAATCGCAGCTTCCCATCGAAATGTCTTTCCGGTGACAGATAAGAAAACGGGTGAATTGTTGGGAATTGTATTGCTTGATGATATTCGCAACATCATGTTCCGGCAAGAACTTTATCATCGTTTCACTGTTAATAAATTGATGACATCGGCTCCTGCCAAAATCTTCGATACGGATGGAATGGAACAAGTAATGCAAACATTTGATGATACGAAAGCCTGGAATCTTCCGGTAGTAGATGAGGAAGGCCGCTATCAGGGATTTGTCTCTAAATCAAAGATCTTTAATTCGTATCGGCAAGTGCTGGTACATTTTTCTGAAGACTAATCCGTGCCTAAGTAATGATAACATATTTAAAATATGAAGAAAGAAGATTTAAGAATTGTATATATGGGGACTCCCGATTTTGCGGTAGAGGCCCTGCGTCAATTGGTAGAAGGCGGTTATAATATAGTGGGTGTGATTACGATGCCCGATAAACCTGCCGGACGCGGACATAAAATACAGTATTCTCCTGTCAAACAATACGCGCTCGAACAGAATTTACCGTTGCTTCAACCGGAAAAGTTGAAAGATGAGGCTTTTGTGGAAGCGTTGCGTGAGTGGAAAGCGGATTTACAGATTGTCGTTGCTTTTCGTATGTTGCCGGAAGTGGTATGGAATATGCCGCGGCTAGGTACGTTTAATCTTCATGCTTCTTTACTTCCTCAATATCGTGGAGCTGCTCCTATCAACTGGGCGGTTATCAACGGTGATACGGAAACTGGGATTACGACTTTCTTTTTGCAGCATGAGATAGATACCGGAAAAGTCATTCAGCAGGTACGTGTGCCTATTGCAGATACGGATAATGTAGAAATGGTACATGATAAATTGATGATGTTGGGAGGAAAACTGGTTCTTGAAACAGTAGATGCTATATTGAATGGAACGGTCAAACCAATCCCCCAAGAAGAAATGGCAGTTGTCGGTGAACTCCGTCCTGCTCCGAAGATATTTAAAGAAACCTGTCGGATTGACTGGAATCAGTCGGTGAAGAAGATCTACGATTTTATCCGTGGACTATCACCTTACCCCGCTGCCTGGAGTGAACTGATTGCTTCTGAAGAAGCAGAAAGTGTGACCGTGAAGATATTTGAAAGTGAGAAGGTTTACGAATCACATCAATTGGCTGCCGGAACAATCGTGACTGATGGCAAGAAATTTATGAAAGTAGCTGTACCGGATGGATTTGTGTCTATTCTTTCTTTACAACTACCCGGTAAGAAACGACTGAAAATCGATGAATTGCTTCGTGGTTATCACCTGGAAGATGGGTGTAAGATGAAGTGATCTGACAATAAATAGAATAAACCGTCCCGAACATGAGACAATTAGAACCTAAAATAAAAGAATTATGAAACCGATTATCGCTCCTTCCATTCTTTCTGCCGATTTCGGATATTTGGCAAAGGATATTGAAATGGTAAACCGCAGTGAAGCGGAGTGGGTACATATTGATATTATGGACGGAGTATTTGTTCCGAACATTTCATTTGGCTTTCCGGTACTGAAATATGTAGCGAAGCTAAGTAAGAAACCGTTGGATGTGCATTTGATGATTGTAAACCCGGAGAAATTCATTCCGGAAGTAAAAGCATTGGGCGCTCATACGATGAATGTGCATTATGAAGCTTGTCCACATCTGCATCGAGTGATTCAACAAATCAGGGAAGCCGGGATGCAGCCGGCTGTAACGATCAATCCGGCTACTCCTGTGGCTCTTCTGCAAGATATTATTCAGGATGTGTATATGGTGCTTATAATGAGCGTGAATCCGGGATTTGGCGGGCAGAAATTCATCGAACATTCGGTAGAAAAAGTTCGTGAACTGCGTGCCTTGATTGAACGGACAGGTTCGAAAGCCCTGATTGAAGTAGACGGTGGTGTGAACTTGGAAACAGGGGCTCGTCTGGTTGAGGCCGGAGCCGATGCACTGGTGGCTGGAAATGCTGTCTTTGGTGCACCGGATCCGGAAGGAATGATTCGTCAGTTGCACGAACTGTAACTAATCTATTGAATTCCTTTTATATCCATCGATATCCATCTATACGCCTGCTTATCCCCTGGATAGCAGGCGTTTTTTGTGGAGATCATTTTTTTGACCGTTCATGGCTCCCTCTTTGTGGTATTCTCTTCTTTGGCTTTTTTGCAGTATTGTCTTTTGCTCTTTATTCTCTGAAACGCTATTCATTGCGATGGTGTTTTGGGGTAGCTGTCTTTGCTCTTTGTTTCACGGGAGGATGGCTTGGTATGACTGGACAATTGCAACAGGCTGTCTGTTCTTTTCCGGAAGAAGAAACAGTGTACCGGGTTTTGATAACGGATGCGCCTCAAACAAAAGAGCATACTTACCTCTGTCAGGTATTATTGGAGGAACGTCGTGATACTGCGGGTATATATCCGATAGGGCATACTGCGATTCTTCATCTACAGCAAGATTCGTTTTCCTCCTGCTTGAAGAGTGGAGATGAACTGCTGATTTCTGCCCGCATTTCTCCTCCTCTCAACAATCAAAACTTTGATGAATTTGATTACGCCCGCTTCCTGATGCGGAAAGGCATTAGCGGAACAGGATATGTTGCATCCGGGAAATGGACAATCTTATCTTCAAACACACCACCTTTATCTTCTGCTAATTCATCCATCTCTTTGCAACGAGACGGAATGAATAACTTTGACCTCAAAAGTGTAGCCAGCTCTTGTAGAAGAAACATGGTTTCACTTTATCAGGAGCTGGGATTCACCGGGGATGAATTGGCAGTACTTTCAGCACTAACAATAGGAGATAAGACAGAATTAAGTGATTCGGTTCGTGAAAGTTATTCGGTGGCCGGTGCAAGTCATATTCTTGCTTTATCCGGTTTGCATATCGGACTTTTATATACAATGCTTTTTTTTATTCTGAAACCTGTTGCCCGAAGAGGAAATATAGGTAGATGTGTGCGTTCTGTTTTTCTTCTTGTCTTATTGTGGGCCTTTGCCTTTTTTACAGGGCTTTCTCCGTCGGTAGTACGTTCAGTCAGCATGTTTTCGATTTTAGCTATGGCGGATATGGTTGGTCGTGAACCTTTATCTTTAAATACATTAGCGGCAGCTGCGTGGTTGATGTTATTCTGTAATCCTGCATGGTTGTTCGATGTTGGTTTTCAGCTCTCTTTTCTTGCCGTTGCTTCTATCCTGCTTATTCAAAAGCCGATCTACCATTTGATTACCGTGAAAAGTAGAATAGGAAAGTATGTTTGGGGACTGATGAGTGTATCTGTTGCCGCACAAATAGGAACGGCTCCGCTTGTTCTGTTTTATTTTTCCCGATTCTCCGTGCATTTTCTGTTGACGAATTTAGTTGTTATTCCTTTGATTACGATTATCTTATATGCTGCTGTCGTGATGCTTCTTCTGACTCCTTTCCCATGGCTTCAGATAGGAGTGGCCGGAGGTGTCAAGAAGTTACTGGAAGGACTTAATTTCTTTGTCCGATGGGTAGAACAGCTTCCTTACGCTTCTGTAGATGGAATTTGGCTTTATCAGTCAGAAGTGCTGGGTATCTATATTGTCATCGCTTTGGTAACCTATTATTGCATGAATCGCCGATACCGGAATCTACAAATCTGTCTTTTTTCTATCTTGTTGCTGGGGGCTTGTCATGCAACATTGTATTGGCTGGATCGTCCTCGAACGAGTTTGGTCTTTTACAATGTGCGTGGTTGTCCGGCAGTACATTGCATAAAGAGTGACGGACAATCCTGGATAAACTATATGGATACTCTCTCCAATGAAAAACGTCTGAAACGCATGGCAGTTAATTACTGGAAGCATCATCACCTTCTTCCTCCCCAAAAAATAACAACTGATTGCCGGCACGCTGAACTTAACCGTCAACAGCAGATTATATCTTATCATGGTTGTCGTGTTTGTGTCATAAACGATAACCGTTGGCGAAACAAATCCACCGTTTCTCCGTTATATATTCAGTATCTTTACTTATGCAAAGGGTATGACGGCCATCTGGAAGAACTCGCACAGGTCTTTTCTTTCTCTTATGTCATATTGGACGCGTCCCTCTCGGAATACCGCAAACACCTCTTTGAGAGCGAATGCAAGAAATCCGGTCTGCGATTTATCTCTTTATCCGACGAAGGTTCTGTCCGCTTTTTGCTCTAAGTACAAAGATTTATCGTACATTTGCACCTTGATAAAGTTTAAGAGTATGTTGACGAAAGTAATTGAACAAGCCAAAATAGACCATTTCACCAAATGGTTTGAACGAGCTGACAAAATAGTAATTGTATCTCATGTTTCTCCTGACGGCGACGCTATCGGTTCTTCACTGGGATTATATCATTTCCTGGATTCACAGGAAAAAACAGTAAACGTAATTGTGCCGAATGCCTTTCCCGATTTCCTGCGATGGATGCCGGGCAGCAAGGACATTCTTTTGTATGACCGTTACAAAGATTTTGCCGATAAGTTGATAGCCGAAGCTGACGTAATCTGTTGTCTCGACTTCAATGCACTGAAGCGTATTGACGATATGGCAGATGCTGTGGCTGCATCTCCTGCACGTAAAATCATGATCGATCATCACCTGTATCCCGAAGATTTCTGTAAGATTATAATGTCTTATCCTAAGATTTCCTCTACTTCCGAATTGATATTCCGGCTGATTTGTCGTATGGGATATTTCAGTGATATCTCGAAGGAAGGCGCAGAATGTATCTACACAGGCATGATGACAGATACAGGAGGATTCACTTATAATTCAAATAACCGGGAAATTTATTTTATTATCAGCGAACTGCTTTCTAAAGGAATCGATAAGGATGATATTTACCGTAAGGTGTATAATACCTATTCGGAGAGCCGTTTGCGTTTGATGGGTTATGTACTGTCGAACATGACTGTTTACTCAGATTGCAACTCGGCATTAATCACATTGACAAAAGCCGAGCAAAGTAAGTTCAACTATATAAAAGGTGATAGCGAAGGCTTTGTGAACATTCCCCTTTCTATCAAGAATGTCTGTTTCTCCTGCTTCTTGCGGGAAGATACAGAGAAGCCGATGATTAAAATCTCCCTTCGTTCGGTAGGAACCTTTCCATGTAATCAGTTAGCAGCTGAGTTTTTCAACGGTGGCGGACATTTGAACGCTTCGGGCGGTGAGTTTTTCGGAACGATGGAAGAGGCAAAAGCAGTCTTTGAGAAAGCGCTTGAGAAGTATAAACCTTTGCTAACAGCAAAAAGCTAAAGATGGAAGGTTAAAAGTGAATATGGAAAGGTTAAAAGATACGAACTTTCAACTTCCCCTTTTCAACTTTTAATGATTTTGAGATACATTTGTACGGAATATAGCTAAATAACAGATAATGAAGAAACTTGTATTTTTATTTCTCTCTTTGTTAACCGCCGGAAGTCTGTTCCAGGCATGCGACAATTCGAAGACTTATGCAGAAATGCTGGAAGACGAGAAAAATGCGGTGAATAAGTTCATCAAAGATAATGATATCCGTGTCATTTCATTGGAAGAGTTCGAACGGGATACTGTTACAGCTTCGAAAGAAGCAGGAAATGAATATGACGAATACGTTGCTTTCTCCAATGGTGTATATATGCAGATTGTAGATCGTGGAGGAAAAGAGAAAGATAAGGATGGAGTTGAATTTATTAACAAGGTAGATACTTTTGCTAATAATAACATCATTTGTACTCGTTATGTAGAAAAGGATATGATGACAGGAGAGGTTACTTGTTTCAATGTACCTTTGGAAGAATGGATGGATGTTCCTGATTATTATAAGTTTCCATTAACATTCCGTTATGTACAAAACGCGTCTACTGTTTATGGAATCGTTTTATCCGGTAGTTTGGATTACGATTTATTATGGAATAGTAATGGCTATGGAACCGCAATTCCATCCGGATGGCTGATTGCCTTACCTTATTTGCGTAATAATGCCCATGTACGCTTGATTGTACCTTCTAAGATGGGACATACGACTGCACAACAATATGTCAATCCTTATTTCTATGATATCCGGAAGTTTGAGAAAGCAAAAAGCTAAAGCACTAACATTAGATAAATCTTTTAGTTAAAAACCTATGACTCTAATCAAATCTATCTCTGGAATCCGCGGAACCATCGGCGGAGGAGCGGGGGAAGGACTGAACCCGCTTGACATTGTAAAATTCACCTCAGCTTATGCTACTTTGATTCGTAAGACCTGCAAAGTGAAGAGCAACAAGATTGTTGTGGGGCGCGATGCCCGCATTTCGGGTGAAATGGTAAAAAACGTAGTAGTCGGCACATTAATGGGGATGGGTTGGGATGTAGTAGATATCGATCTTGCTTCTACCCCGACCACAGAACTTGCTGTGACGATGGAAGGCGCCTGTGGCGGTATTATCCTGACAGCTTCTCATAACCCGAAACAGTGGAATGCACTGAAATTGCTGAATGAACATGGTGAATTTCTGAATGCAGCCGAAGGCAACGAAGTACTTCGTATTGCTGAAGCTGAAGAGTTTGACTATGCCGATGTCGATCACTTGGGATCTTACCGCAAAGACCTGACTTATAATCAGAAACATATCGACAGTGTATTGGCTCTTGACCTGGTGGATGTAGAAGCTATCAAGAAAGCCAATTTCCGTGTAGCGATTGACTGTGTGAACTCTGTAGGCGGTATCATTCTTCCTGAACTTCTTGAACGTTTGGGGGTGAAACATGTAGAAAAACTCTACTGTGAACCTACCGGAAATTTCCAACACAACCCTGAACCGCTTGAAAAGAATCTCGGTGACATCATGAACCTGATGAAAGGGGGCAAAGCAGATGTAGCATTCGTTGTAGACCCAGACGTTGACCGCTTGGCAATGATCTGCGAAAATGGTGTAATGTACGGTGAGGAATATACACTGGTTACTGTGGCTGACTATGTACTGAAACATACTCCGGGGAATACAGTTTCTAATTTGAGTTCTACCCGTGCCCTGCGTGACGTAACCCGCAAATATGGTATGGAATACAGTGCTTCTGCTGTAGGTGAAGTAAACGTTGTAACGAAGATGAAAGCAACCAATGCCGTTATCGGTGGTGAAGGAAATGGTGGAGTGATCTATCCTGCCAGCCACTATGGCCGTGATGCATTGGTAGGTATTGCTTTATTCCTTAGTCACCTGGCTCATGAAGGAAAGAAAGTTAGCGAGCTTCGTGCCACTTATCCTCCTTACTTCATAGCTAAGAACCGTGTCGACCTGACTCCGGAAATCGATGTAGATGCTATCCTTGCAAAAGTGAAGGAAATCTATAAGAATGAAGAAATCAATGATATCGACGGTGTGAAGATTGACTTTGCTGACAAATGGGTACACTTACGTAAAAGTAATACAGAGCCGATCATCCGCGTATATAGCGAAGCTTCTACCATGGAGGCTGCTGAGGAAATCGGTCAGAAGATAATGGATGTGATTAATGAATTAGCCAAGAAATAACAATTCATTAACATCATCGGAAAAATAATAAAGGGAGAGCTTCACAGTCAAGCTCTCCCTTTATTTATTATCCATCTGACAGGCAATTGCTGGTTCTGTTTAATTTTTTTTTGGTGTGTGTTTGAATAACCATACTTAAAATGATTTGTTTTGGTTATGAATCAAAATTGTGGTAGTTTGATCCATTTAAAAAAATGTTTTTGACCTTCACAAGTGTCACAGGCTCATAAGTTATAGTGTGACAGGTGTTTACTGTGATTTAAGCTTCTCTTTTTAATCCTTCACATGTTTCACACTGCGTCCCTTACTTTTTGAGAAAGAAGCCTAAGTTAAAACAAAAGATTAGATGTGTTTTTCGTATGGGAGGATATCAGAAGACGAATATGCTTGAATATTGGATTGAAATAGCCTACATAGATATTGGCCGAATGGAGTTGACCATTCAGCCAACTGTAGTCGTCTAAGCAGCCAACTATATTTGACCAAGTAGCCGACTTGAGTTGTCTATCAATAGAATATCAAAGTTGTCATATAGAGCCGACATTATATAGTGTTAAACCATATACCTTATTTACGGTTATGGTTTGATTCCGTACCGGCATGAATTTATTTTAATTTTAAGAATGTGATTGCCCTAAATCAAATCCCCCAAGTTTTCGAACTGATCCTAATTGCTTTCTCGTTTCCGGTAGCCGTATTTGTAAAGCAAGAAAGCATTTGCCGCACCGTCAATGAGCTACTACACAGTGCTTCTGTTCTGATTTTCTTTCTTTATTTTGCCACTTTCTGCTTCTAACCTTTTGGGCAGAATGAAAGGAGTATGCGGTTGTAAGTTACTTTTCTGCTTTATTTTGGCATTATTTATATTAATTCACTATATTTGCTTCGGATTATTTTGATAAATAGATGTTTGCTTCCTTCATTTCGGTGGTATAATTAGAGATTACATTGATAATGCAAAAGATTATGGCGAAAGATTTGATATATTTCTCAAGGAGCCTGATATTTATCCGGAAA
Organism: Bacteroides luhongzhouii; assembly: GCF_009193295.2. NCBI lineage: Bacteria > Pseudomonadati > Bacteroidota > Bacteroidia > Bacteroidales > Bacteroidaceae > Bacteroides > Bacteroides luhongzhouii. The sequence continues at coordinate 2,402,081 of NZ_CP059973.1, forward strand.
TATGTAAATGTGACACAGGTAGGACTAGCTGAAAAGTTAGGAATTAAGGCGAATACAATTTCCAATTATGAGAAAAAAGTGACGGCTTCGGACTTCGGGTTGCTTGTAAAACTATGTAATTTTTTTGTTTTCCTACCGATATGATGCTGAATACTTTGCTCTCTCCCGCCGATTGGGAAGCGCAGCCGGACTGGTTGAAAAATATCCGCCGGAACTTTAATTTAAATGATAGTGATGCACCGTAAATTGCTTTAGAGGCAGTTTCCCAATGGATAGTGAGCATATTTAACCAATGGTTGCTCAATGGTTGCTCGAACTGTTCGAATACGAAGATGAGAAAATAATGGAATTGGACCGTCATATCGGATGGTTGGAATATAAGATCGAATTACTACTCCAGAAGGAGGGGAAAAAACGATTTGTAATATAAAGAAAGTACGATGAAAATACATCTGATTTTATTTTTTATAACACTGGCTGTCTCATTGACTGTCCGTGCAGATAAAGAGAACGAAAACTATTTTTTCCGGACCGTGAATTATCAGCAAGGACTCTCCAATAGTGCCGTATTAAGTATTTTCCAAGATAACGAAGGATTGATGTGGTTTGGAACGTATGACGGTGCGAATTGTTATGACGGAGAAAACATGGAAGTATTCCGCTCCGACTTTTCCGAGCAGAAAACATTGAGCAATAATATTGTGCACTCTATTCAACAGGCGGATAGCAGTTGCTTGTGGATGACCACGCATTCGGGAGCCAACCGCTTTTCAAAAGACTCTCGGCAGATCATTAACAATTACGATTTCGGAGGAGACTTTGTCATTCATTCCAATCAGAAAGGGAATACTTGGGTGTTGGGCTACGGATGGATTTCTTATTATAATACGTTTCACCATCGTTTTGTTAACATTCCGATGCCGGACATCCATATGCTGAAAGTCGATGTCAGGGCGTTTGTCACTGATGAAGGTGATTTGTATCTTTTCCCCTATGAAAGTGGTGACCTGTATCGTTTCTCATTGAGCGCTTTCGATCAGGATACTCTGTCCACCCAACTTACCACCGTTCCTTCCCATTTTCATCAGAAGCGGATAGAATATGTATGCTACCAGAATGGCGTGTTTTGCTTTTATGACTCCGACTATGATCTTTTCGTGTACGATATTTCAAGAAAGTCCAAGATTTATATTCGGAATATTGGTGAACTGGTTCGGAAGTATGGGCTTATCACCGGCATTGTGCCTTTTTATGAAGACATTATTTTAGCTTTCCATACCAACGGACTGATGCGTTTGTGTCTTTCCCAGCGATATGCGGAAGAAGTGATTGACCGGAATATGCGGATTTTTGGCATCTATAATGATCCCCGGCAGGGAGTTTTGTGGGTGGGAACCGATGGGCAAGGAGCGGTGATGTATTCGCGGAAATACACCATTGCCACCAATCTGATGTTGAGCAGCTTCTCTCCCAATTTAACTCGGCAGGTAAGGGCAATTATGACGGATAAACAGGGCGGCCTTTGGGTGGGAACCAAAGGAAACGGTCTGCTTCATGTGAAAAATTATCGTGACGGAGTGCGGGCGTCCGATGTAGAGGTCTATTCGTTGGACGGAAAACAGCCTGCGGTATCTTACGTGAGGCCGGAACGAGAATTGCGAATCTATGCTATGCGGGAGAGCCGTTATAGAAACGGATTCTGGGTGGGAGCCGCTTCTCCGGGTTTGTGTTATTATTCATTCGGCGACGGTCAACTTCATTCTTTGGCGGGAACTGATGCCGGAGTTCCGGTGGAGGGCGGTAATGAAGTACATTCCATCGTTGAAGAGAATGACAGTGTACTCTATCTTGCCACTTCGGGCGAAGGGCTTTGTAAGGTAGTGCTCGACAACGGGCATGGACAGCTTCGGATAAAGTCATTGAAACATTACAAATTCTACTACGAGCAACAGGAACTTAATCTCTATTATAGTATGGTGCCCCAAGGAGATTCCTTGCTGTGGCTGGGCAGTCAGCAGAGGGGATTGGTGCGTTTCAACCGGAAGACGGAAGAATATCAAGTCTTCTCTTTGAGCGAGATGCTGCACAAATCCGTGGATGATGTGCTGTGTTTACATTGGCGTCGTGGAGAGTTGTGGGTAGGCACTACTGCCGGTCTGGTGCGTGTCACTTTCAAGGAGAACAGGTTGGAACCCGTTCATGTCGGACGCGAGCAAGGATTGCTCAACGATATGATACACAGTATTTTGGAAGATGCCAACGGGCTTCTTTGGCTGGGGACGAACCGCGGTCTTATCAAGTTCAATCCGGACAATTTCTTTTCGCACGCTTATTATTATAGTGGCGGCATACAAATCGGAGAATTTAGCGACGATGCCTATTATCGCTGTCCTTACACTGGAAATCTTTTTTTCGGAGGAATCGACGGGCTACTCTATATGAACAAGAATGTGCCTTCCGCTCCGGAATATTATCCGGAGGTTTTGTTGCGCAAGTTAGTGATTGAGAAAACATTCGTTAATTTACAGGATCACTATTTGCCGGACAGGAAAGGGTTGCAGATGAAAGGGGCGAAGGTGTCTTTTTCTCTTTCTTTTGTCGTGCCGGATTATACGAGTGACGGAGATGTAGAATACTCTTATATGCTTGAGGGGTATGATCGGGATTGGGGAGCATTTAGCAGTGTCAATGAGGCCTCTTATTTTAGTGTGCCTTCGGGCAATTATCTCTTTAAAGTGCGTTATAAGAAAGATGTGTTTGCTACCGAATACAAAACGTTTACTATTCCCATTTATATTCTTCCTCCTTGGTATAGGACGGTTTATGCATATATTGTTTATTTGTTGATCGGGCTTGTGCTCGCGGTATATGTTATTCACTTATTTCTCAAATATTTTCGTCATGAACGTATGATGCAGGAGTTGCTGGAGTGCGAAAGCCGTAACGCTTCATTAGTGGTAGATAGCTACAAGGAACGCGAGGTGCTCGATAACTGTACGCTCATTTACCAAGCTTGCGACCAGTTGAACGACAAGACACTTTCACCGGATCAGTATGCTGATAAAGTAGGTCAGATACGTGAGGCTGTTATGGCTTTGCTATTCGGGTGCGGGATTGGCGACGAGTGTTTTCGGCTATTGTCATCTCTACAATTCTTTGTTACAGGGCGACTGTCTCTTTCCCAGCTGGTGGAAGAAGTGCTTCAGATACTCGAAAAGGAAGGGCACAATGTCTCTTCCATCCGTCCGGATATTCCGGTGGATTTCACATTTCCTGTTTATAAGAATGCGTTGCGCTGTATTCTCTATTTCTGTGGTCTCTACTTGGCCGACAGGAATACCTGTGCGGTTTCGGTCAGTATGGAAGAAGACGAAAACCGGATGATGTTAACTTTCTTTTCTTCGGATGATACGGTAGAGGGGCTATATAAGATATTGACCGAACCGGAATTATTGCCGATGAAAGGGAAAGATTCGGATGACCGGTTCCGTATTCGGACGATGCAACGTTTTGTGTTTTCGGCATTGAAACAGCAGAACTGCACACTCCGTTGTGTGATGGATGAAGCATCGGGCGGTCACCGGCTGACGATCACTTTTGAACCGGTGACTATCGCCACGCAGGATGGGATGAAGAAAACCGTTTTATTGCTGGAAGACCGTGAAGAGATCGTATGGCTCATTAGTGCTTTGCTTTCCGATGAGTATGACGTTCGTCCAGTGCGAAGCGTGCAGCTGGCGTTTGATGAGATGCACACTTCACCCCCTGTCTTGTTTCTGGTGGATATGCAGATGTATGCGGATGTTGAAAGTACGTTTATGAAATATGTCGACAAGAACCGTTCACTACTTTCGAAGACTGCCTTTATTCCGATGTTGACTTGGAAGGTTAGTACAGCCATGCAACGGGAGCTGATTCAGTGGGCAGATTCTTATCTGGTTCTTCCTTATGACATACCGTTCTTGAAAGAAACCATTCAGAAGGTAATCTATGGTAAACGGGAGGCTAAACAGGTGTATTTGGAAGAGTTGGAAGGTTGGACGAACTCCATTGTTTGCACCACTGCCGAGCAAGCGGATTTCGTCCGGAAGTTTCTGCAAGTGGTTGAGCGGAATTTGGACCGGGAAGATCTGGGTTCTACGTTCATCGCAGAACAGATGCTGATGAGTTCTCGCCAATTTTGTCGGAAACTCAAAGAAATATCCGGAATGACTCCAAGTGATTTGATTAAAGACTACCGGATGGAAAAAGCTGTTCGTTTGCTGCAGAATAAAGAATTGTCTATACAAGATGTCATTTCTGATGTCGGCATTTCTAGCCGCGCTTATTTCTATAAAGAGTTCACGCGTAAGTTTGGCGTGACACCAAAGGTTTACAGGGAGACTCATTTGAAGAACGAAGAGTAAAATTTTTATTATTTGTACATACTGGCGAGTATGTTTGAACATAATGTTGCGGGCGATAAATTGATCTATGCTGAACTATGCTGTTTTCCTAATGTTACAAGTTGTACTCTCCTTTTTCGATTTAATTATGTATTGTGTTGATTATTAGGCTTCTGATTTGTACTCTAAATGACCGGATGTACTTCAAACAGACATTTTTTTCTTCCCTTTGTTTTTGGCGTGTAGGAGTATTTCATTTCTTTTTGAATCCCGTTATTTTGCTGTCGTACAATTATTACATTTGATAACCTTATTATTAATTTAAAACAAGTAGTATGAATTTGTTTGAAATGAAAAAACATCGCATCAGGTCTTTGTGGCTGCTGCTATTATTGCTTACGTGTAGTGTAACAATGCGTGCGCAGGGCGGTTCGGTCACAGGACGTATCTCGGATGAGAAAGGAGAAATGCTCATTGGAGTTAGTGTACAGGAGAAAGGAACGACGAACGGTACCATTACCGATACAAATGGGCAGTACACTTTAAAATTGTCAGCAGGGAATCCTGTTTTAGTAATCTCTTATATAGGATATAAACCACAGGAGGTTAAAGTTGGCAAACAGAAAGTGGTGGATATTGTTTTGGTAGAAGATGTATCGTCGCTGGATGAGGTGGTAGTGGTAGGTTACGGTAATCAACGTAAAGTGTCTGTTGTTGGTGCACAGTCTTCATTGGATGCTTCAGCTATCAAAATGCCTGCTGCCAAATTATCTTCAGCTATTTCCGGACGTATTGCCGGTGTAGTTGCTGTGCAGCGCAGTGGTGAACCGGGACATGACGAGTCGGATATCTGGATTCGTGGTATTTCTACATTAGTTAAAAATGGGCAGAGTTCTAGTCCGTTGGTACTTGTGGACGGTGTAGAACGTAGTTTCAATAATATTGATCCGGAAGACATTGAATCATTTACTGTGTTGAAAGATGCTTCTGCTACTGCCGTGTATGGTGTGCGTGGTGCTAATGGTGTGGTAATTGTAAAGACAAAACCCGGACACATCAGTAAACCGACATTTAGCGTGGATTATTATGAAAGTCTCACCCGCATGACTAAAAAGGTGGATATGGCCGATGCTTATACTTACATGGAAGCGCGCAACGAAGCACAAATGAATAAGAATAATACCATTGCTTATTCTCAAGCGTATATCGATGCTACGAAGAAATCGAACGGCTTGTTACCGAATGATAATCCTCGTTTGTATAATCCGTATCTGTATCCGGCCGTAGATTGGGCAAACGAATTATTCAACGATTGGGGACACAATCGCCGTGCCAACATCAATATTCGTGGTGGTGCGCCGAAGGCAAGCTATTATGCTTCATTGAGCTATTATGGCGAAAACGGTATGACACGTAACTTCAAGCTGGAGAATTATAATACGTCGATGAAGTATGAACGATACAACTTTACTTCAAACTTAAATTTGAAGCCTACAACAAAGACGGCTATTGACTTAGGATTTTTCGGCTATTTGGGACAGGGACACTATCCACAAAGCAGCGCTGCATCCTTATATGCCTCTTGTATGGATGTCAATCCGGTTATTTATCCGATGGTATTGCCCAATGGAATGATTCCGGGCATCAATACGCAGCAGAAATTCAATCCTTATGGTAAGTTGGCTCGTGGAGGTTATTATGATGAATTCAGCACTCAGTTGAACTCAAATGTACGTGTAAAGCAGGATTTGGACTTCTGGAAATGGAGCAAAGGACTTTCTGCTTCTGCAATGATAGCGTTCGACACCTATAATTCACGTCGTAGAAACTACAACCGTAGCGAACCAATGTATAAGTTTAAAGGAGCTACAGACGAAAACGGGCTTTGGATTGAAGATACCTTATTTGATGCAGAAACAGGGGAATATTTGTATGACGTATTGGGTGAAGCAGACGGAAACTTGACGCTTGACATTCCTACTCATTCGAGCAACCGCACCGTTTATACGGAGGCTTCTTTAAATTATGAACGCGATTTCGGTGCACATCGTGTAAGTGCTTTGTTGCTTTATAACCAGAAAATATACTGGGATTTAAATGCTTCTGATGTCATTGGAGGCATGGCTTACAAGCAGCGTGGTTTTGCCGGACGTGCTACCTATTCTTGGAATGACCGTTATTTTGCTGAATTCAATTTAGGTATTAATGGTTCGGAAAACTTCACCCCAGGTAATCGCTACGGTACTTTTCCCGCATTCGGTTTGGGTTGGGCAGTTTCTAATGAGCCATTTTGGGAATCGTTACGCAAATATATATCATTCTTGAAATTCCGTTATACACATGGTTGGGTAGGTAGTGATACGGCTACAGGACGTCGTTTTATGTATCAAGGTGTATTTGGAGGTTTACGTGGCACTTGGTTTGGTACCTCGCATAGTGGTGCCAGCGGTTATGGCGAAGAAAAGTATGGTGTGAATGTCACTTGGTCTAAATCATGCAAGCAGGATTTGGGTATCGATCTGAAATTACTAAACGACAACCTTTCATTTGTTATTGACTTCTTTAAGGAACGCCGTGATAATATCTTCTTACAGCGAAGCACTGTGCCGAGCTATGCAGGATGGATTGAGAATCCTTATGCCAATTTGGGGGTTGTAGAGAATAAGGGGGTTGAAATTGCGCTGGACTATACGCAGAAGATTGGTAAAAACGCCTTCCTTACCGTACGTGGTAATATGACCTTCAACAAAGATAAGATTATAGAAAACGATCAGCCGCCTGTAGACTATCCATGGATGGAAACTCGTGGAACAAACGTGAATGCTATTTGGGGATATATTGCTGATGGACTATTTACCAGTCAGGACGAGATTGACGACCATGCCAAACAGTTTGGTACGGTTCATGTGGGTGATATTAAATATCGCGACTTGAATGATGACGGTGTGATTGACGATTACGATAAAACGGTAATTGGCCGTGGGGACGTTCCGAGAATTTATTACGGATTCGGAGCAGATTTGCAAGTTGGTAACTTCTCTTTCAGTGCTTTGTTCCAAGGAAACGCACAGGCTGACCGCTATTTGGACGGCATTTCTATAAAACCATTCTGGGATGATGAAGGACGCGACAACGTATTTGCAAATATTACCGACCGTTGGAGTGCGGACAATCCTACTAATCAAGACGTGTTCTATCCTCGTTTATCAGTGGGTAGCGACGGTAACAACAATAACGTGAAGCCAAGTTCATGGTGGGTGAAAGATGTCAGTTTCTTGCGTTTGAAGCAAGTTAACATTTCATACACGCTGCCTAAGAAGTGGACAGATCCGCTGTTAATTAAGAACGCACAGATCTATCTAATGGGAACCAACCTGCTCACGTTCTCTAAGTTCAAATTGTGGGATCCGGAATTGAATACATCTAACGGTACGGCTTATCCTAACGTATCAAGTTATTCAATAGGTCTTAAGTTTAATTTTTAACCGAGTCTAAAAAGAAAAGTATGAAAACAGAAATAAGAAAATATGTTGCAGCAGCTTTGATTTGCTTGGGGATGTCGTCATGCAGCGATTTCTTTGAGACTATTCCGGGCAAGCAGTTCGGATTGGAAGAAACGTTTGCTTCAAAGCAACGCACAGAGCAATATCTGAATAATGTATACAGCTATATTCGTGAGGTGGGCGATGTGCTCCATGTGGACGCAAACATGAACGGAGCGATTTTTACCGAAGCGTCATTGGAAGGAGCCAACCGTTGGAACAAGACGTATGCAGAATGGACAACAGGAGCGGCTACTGCTTCTTATAGCCAGGCCAGCCGCTACTTTACAGACTATTATCAAGCGATTGCCAAAGCAAGCACCTTCATTCAGAACGTAGACAAATGTCAGGAAGTAGGTGCTTCCGTACGTGGACGTTGGAAAGAAGAGGCGCGTGTACTACGTGCTTACTATTATTTTGAGTTGCTTCGCATTTATGGCCCTGTACCTTTGATTGGCGAAGATCCGATACCTTTGGATGCTTCTAAAGAAGAATTGATTAAGGTGCGCAACTCAGTAGATGAATGTGTGGAGTTTATCGCTAATGAATTGCAAAAGGCTATTGATTCAGGCGATCTGCCGAACCGAGTTTCCAAAAATAACTTGGGACGTATGGACGTAGGTATCTGCAAGGCTTTGAAAGCTAAGTTATATTTATATTGGGCAAGCCCGCTGTTTAATGGAAACACAGATATGGCATCTGTCAAAAACTTAGATGGCAAACAACTTTTCCCGCAGACGGAGGATCCCACTAAATGGAATAAAGCCAACGAAGCTTATAAAGAGTTCTTCAACTTCGCCATTTCGCAGAACTACGGGCTGACGAAAGTATATACGAATGGTAAGCTCGACCCCTACAAGTCCTGTCGTGCTATTGCTGCTTTCTATACGAAGAACTATGATGTCATCTTCAACGAACTGATTATGGTAAAATTGCGCGACCAATGGGACTACACTTACTGGACTTGTCCTAAGTTCTCAGGTTTCGAAGACACTAGTGTGAGCGGTGGTGGAGGTTATTATACTACACAAGAAACAGTGGATATGTTCTTTACAAAGAATGGGCTGACAATAGACCGTGACCCCTCTTATAACAAATTTGAAGGAGTACCTTCTGCTGGTAACTTTACTTCCGGACAGTGTTATGACGAGAATGATACCGAATTGAAATATTTCGATGCAGACAATTCGTATGTATTGAAACAGTGGAAAGACCGTGAGGCACGTTTCTATGTAAATGTCACTTACAATGGTTCTATCTGGCTGAACCATGGTAGTCAAAACGAAGAACATCGTACGGATTTTACAAATGGTGCACGTGGAACCTGCGGTAAATCGAAAGCTTCCGGTGACTGTCCCGACTCAGGCTACCTAATCCGTAAGGGAGCAAAAGCTACGGAAGATGACGGTTCTAAAATGTTCTCTCCCACGCTTCGTGTGGCTGATATGATTTTAGGATATGCTGAAACACTCTGTATGTGTGACGACTTGGAAGGCGCACTATTGCAATTGAACCAGATTCGTGAGCGTGCCGGTATCCCCGAATACTCATTCACTAATGAGGGCGGGAAAGTGTTTTGTCCGAAGACAAAGAATGACTTGCTCAACCGTATCCGTCGCGAACGTATTGTGGAGTTGGCGTTCGAGTGGAACCGTTTCTTCGACGTTCGTCGTTGGAAAGTGGCCGAAGGCAACAATGATCCCGATCACTGGATTTATCCCGAATATCACAAAGGTGGCGAGGGTGGTAATGTGTACGGTATGAATATGGATAAGGATTATCCGGACTTCTTTGCACGTACCCTGCTCGAAAATCGTGCCAACTTCTCAAAGAAACAATATTTCATGCCGATCCCTTACGATGACATCCGTCGTATCCCCGAATTGGTACAGAACTTAGGTTGGTAAATTTAATTGTTAAACACATTTTTAGAAGTAATGAATACAAAATATTGGAAAAATATGGCATTGGGGCTTTTGGTGTCGTTGACCATGAGTGGATGCTATGGCGAGGAAGACGGATATCAGATTCCTGACATTTATAAAGGAAGCTGGGAAAGCCCGAAAAATGGAGCTATGGTGGCAGGTTATGCACCCGCTCCGATTTCCGAGGCAAAGTATGATGCTTACCTGAACGAACTTTACATCACTTGGGACGGTAGCAACGATGCGTGGGAGAAGAAAAACGAGTATGTGGGAGCCGAAGTTGAGTTCGCTTCCCTGCTCACCGAAACAAAAGAGAAACGCGTGATGATTCCCAACATAGGCGATTTCGGTAACCTGACCGTGAAGAGAGACAACGGACTGCCGAATGCTACGCTGAACTTGAGTCGTTTCCGTACAGTAGTGGTTACTACCAAACACGGCGCACGTGATTGCCGTTTCCGCTCTATCTACGTAGACAAAGAAGGAAACAAACAATACAGCGACTGGACAAATTTGAGCGAACACCTTGCCAATGCAGAGATGACGCTGAATATGAATTATATGGCTTGGAAAGAGTTTCGAGAACGTCAGAGCAATCCGCTGAAAATACATTTTGAAAGCAACTCGAATTTACGTACTGTAGAATGGCTGTACAACAGATATAGTGGTGCGGACGCAACGCAGGAAGAGTTCCGCAAATGGTATTATATGGACTGTGCTACCATGTCGTTCGAGCCTCACAACATTGCTTGCGACCCTTACGAAAATTTGACTTTCATGATTAAGAAAGAACAGACTGGAGGGGCTTATGCCTTCGACTATCCAAGCCATAATGAAGGACGTGGTATTGTTTATCCGGCATCGGAAAACAATTTGACCAGCGACGCTTGGTGGTTACTACCCGATATGCAGGCTGTAGTGATGCACGAAATGGGGCACTGTGTAGAATGGATGCCCCACAAAGGACATTATGAGAAGAAGGGTGAAGATTGCGATAAGCAGGGATATCAGGAAGGGTGGCCGGATGCAGTGAAAATCTCCAACGGCGGATTCTTCGGACTCGCCACGGAAGGTCAGATTAATGAATACAAAGCTGCGATTGAGAAACCGTATAAAGACCCGCAGGATAACAAGGTTTATGTTTGGCAGATTGATTATAACACCTCTGGCGCTTTCATGAGCTGGCTGCGAATTTATAACGGTGACTTTGTGCGCATGCTGCCATGGACTGTTAAGATGGATGCACTGACTAACGACTGGAGTTTGGAGTATGCAGTGAAATATATCCTGAAAGAAAGCTATCCTGACATGTCTATGGAAGACTTATGGAATGAATATGTGGCTGAAGTAAAGAAATTCTTGAACAATCATCAATAAACATAAACATGAATAAATTATCATATATATACGGTGTATTGTGTATGTTCCTTTTGTGGGGATGCAACACTATTGATTTGAGTGACGTAGGATATGGCGAGAGTGATCGGTTGAAGTCATCGGATGTGAAAGAAGTACTTTATAATGCGTCGGAGGGTTGTTGGATGACTGAATGTGAGGGACGTGAATTCTTCTTTCAGTTTAGCAAGGACGGAACGGTAATTCTTGATTCCGATTTCTTGGAACAAGCAATAGAAGTGAAGACTGCTTTTGCAACAAGTGGTAAAGCGGTAGAGTTGACCATTGATAAATGTAATGTTCATTTTCAGAACTTAAGTCCGGAATATGTGGATACGAAATTTATTATCACTGAAGTTCCGGCAGTAGACGTTACTAGAGCAGAGGAAAGCACTAAACTGATATTGGTCGGTGTGGCTACCGGCAGAAAGATGGAGTTGCATACGGTGGCGAAAAGTTATATAGAGACTAAAGTGGCACCTAAAGCGGAGTTTACAGAATTATTTGCCAAGAACCTATTGGATAATCAAGTGATTTGTGATGCTTCCGGCAATCTGATCGGCTATTATGGTTTGGCATTGGCTGGTGTTTCAGATGTTTCTGTGAAGATTGTTACGCTTGAAAATAAGAGTGGAAATGATGTGAACGGGCATACGCAATATTACGAATCAATGCTGATAAAAGAGGGAAAAGTATTTAAATTAAAAACTCCGGTGGAAGGAATCAAGGCATTGGATGGAAATACTTATGCGTTTAAAGCCATAGATTGTAGTGGCGAAACGGTGGTTGTTGAAGGAATGTCCGGTGTGACATTCATTTCGAACAAGGATGCTGTAACTGATTTTGATTATGTGACGGCAGGCAAAGAATTTTCGTTCTGTAAGGAGCAGAATAAGGGTGCTGCCTGTGATGAAATCTGGGAATGCACAAAAGGTTCTTTCACAGATGGCGGCACTATAGCGGACATCAACCTCATGAAATATGACTTTGGATGGAAAAATGCGGATTGCACGCAGCGTCCGTTGGTCATTTGGTCATGGTGGTTTGCAAACCTTGCTTTTAGAAGTAGTGAACCGGGAGCTAATATCCGGGTGAACAATGTGGATAAAGATTGGATACGCTTCACTAATTTGTCGGGTGAGGGTGAAACTTGCGGTAATACGATGAGCCCTCAACAGGTAAAAGATATGAATGCATACACCAAACCTTTGTTAGATACTTGGTTTAACGAGAAAGGACTGTTTGTGGTCCGTTATGACCGCTTGAAGGTAGCTGGTGATAATAAATTCTACATTTACTTGTTGTGTCTGGATACAGATGCTACCGAGAACGGTGGTATGTGGATGAAGATGCAGAGAAAGGAAGAATAATAAAACTAACTTTTTTAGATTGTGAGAACAGCGAAATACATACTTTGCCTTATCGTTTTTGCCACCCTCTGCGGAAATGGTGTAGGGATGGCAGCCGATAAACACTTGTCTCGTTATGTCAATCCGTTCATCGGAGCAAGTACCAGTATGGAATTGGCCGGAAGTTATCATGGTTTGGGAAAGACTTTTCCGGGAGCAACCACCCCTTTTGGGGTGGTTCAGGTAAGTCCTCAGACGATAACTGGAGGCGACCATGCACCGGGCTACAGCGATGAACACCGAACGATAGAGGGGTTTGCCTTTACACAAATGAGCGGAGTGGGTTGGTATGGTGACTTGGGCAATCTGCTGACCATGCCCACTACTGGTAGGTTACAGGTCATAGCCGGTCGTGAAGACGGCTCCATACAGGGGTATCGCTCGGCTTACGATAAAGCGACGGAAAAGGCTTCGGTTGGATATTACAGTGTGGCTTTGACCGACTATAATATTAAAGTGGAAACTACAGCCGCTCCGCATTGCGGTATGCTTCGGTTCACTTATCCTGAACATAATCAGTCGCGCATACAGATAGACTTGGCGCGGCGTGTAGGTGGTACTTCTGTGGCTCAATATGTACAGGTAAAAGATGAACATACCATCTGCGGATGGATGAAGTGTACACCCGAAGGAGGTGGTTGGGGGGACGGCTGGGGACAAGCCAACTACACCGTTTACTTTTATGTCGTGTTCAGTAAACCGCTGAGGGACTACGGTTTTTGGAGTGCTGACATCCCCGACGGATGGAGCCGCAGAAACGGTGATGTGGTGAGCGTACCTTATCTGACGCAGGTGTCGAAAGCTGTCGTTACCAAAGGCGGGCGTGAGATGGAAGGCAAGCACATCGGCTTCTTTACGGAGTTTATTACGCAGGCAGGCGAGGAAGTGACGATGAAGGTGGGTATTTCGTTTGTTGATATGGACGGTGCGGAACGCAACTACCGCAGCGAAATTGCTCAAAAAGACTTTAACCAAGTGCACAAAGAGGCTGTAGCAAGTTGGGACTGTCAGCTTTCGCGAATGGAAGTGAAAGGAGGAAGCGAGGATGAAAAGACAATATTCTATACGTCCCTCTATCACACCATGATCGATCCTCGTATTATAGCTGATGTAGACGGACGTTATACGGGAGGAGATGGAAAGGTGCATCGCAGTGAAAGCTTTGCCAAACGTACAATATTCAGCGGTTGGGATGTATTCCGTAGCCAATTCCCACTCCAGACTATTATCAACCCGCGTATGGTGAACGATGAAATCAACTCGTTGGTGTCGTTGGCCGAGGAGAGTGGACATGAATATTACGACCGTTGGGAGTTTCTGAATGCTTATAGTGGTTGTATGATTGGCAATCCGGCGATATCTGTATTGACGGATGCCTATCTGAAAGGTATCCGTCAATACGATGTGGAAAAGGCCTACCGCTATGCCCGCAACACTGCCGAACGTTTCGGCAATGGTGAGCGAGGATACTCGGTGATGAGCGTGTCGAAGACGTTGGAATATGCTTACTTTGATTGGTGCCTTGCACAGCTTGCCAAGGTCTTGGGACACGAAGACGATGCACAATTTTACAGCAAACGGGGGCAGAACTACCGTAATACGTTCAATCCGGAAGTGGGATGGTTTTACCCGCGTCAGGAAGACGGTGCATATGCCCCTTGGCGTGACGATGCGCGCACAGCCTACAGTTTCGGCTGCGAAGAGTCTAACTTGTATCAGCAGGGCTGGTTTGTTCCGCATGACGTTGACGGCATGGTGCAGCTCATGGGCGGCAAGGAGAAAGCATTGGCAGAGCTGACTGCGCTTTTCGACAAGGCTCCCGAGAGTATCCGCTGGAATGATTACTATAATCATGCCAATGAACCGGTGCATCTCGTACCTTTCCTGTTCAACCGCTTAAATGTTCCTTGGCTGACGCAGAAATGGACACGTCGCATCTGTGAGAATGCCTACCACAACTCGGTAGAAGGAATGGTGGGCAATGAGGATGTGGGACAGATGTCGGCATGGTATGTATTGGCGGCAGCCGGCATACATCCCTCTTGTCCGGCGACAACGCGCTATGAAATCACTAGCCCCGTATTCGACGAAGTGCGCATCCGGCTCGATAGTGATTACTTTAAAGGAAAAGAGTTTGTTGTCCGGACCCGCAACAATTCGAAGACGAACTGCTATATACAGCGTGCCCGTCTGAACGGTAAGGAGTATGATAAATGTTACATCGACTTTAAAGATATTGTGGCAGGCGGAACGCTCGAACTGATAATGGGAGATACGCCCGGAAACTCTTTAAAAAATAACTAAATAACCGATAACAAATTATTAATGTATAACTACAAAAAACAATGAGAGTCATGAAAAAACTTTTCGCACTTATCTGTTTGTGTATGGTTGCAGCACTGCATACCAATGCTCAGACCAAATCACTACACCAATTACAACAGGAGTTTGTAAATCTTCGTTGCGGTATGTTCATTCACTTTAACATGCCTACTTTCTTCAATGAAGATTGGCCGGATCCGGATGCTTCTCCTGAACTTTTCAACCCTAAAAAAATGGATTGCAAACAATGGGCAAAAGCTGCAAAATCTGCCAACATGACTTATGGCTGTTTGACCACTAAGCACCATAGCGGTTTCTGTATCTGGGATACCAAGACAACTGATTACAGCGTAATGAGCAGCCCTTTCAAACGTGATGTAGTAAAAGAATATGCAGATGCGTTCCGTGCCGAAGGATTGGAAGTAATGCTTTATTATTCTATCCTTGACACACACGCTCGTTTGCGTCCGAACTGTATTACACCGAAACATATTGAGATGATTAAAGGACAGCTCCGTGAACTGCTGACAAACTACGGAGAAATCAAAGCTATCATTATTGATGGTTGGGATGCACCTTGGTCGCGTATCTCCTATGATGATGTTCCTTTCGAGGATATCTATCGTCTGATTAAATCGATTCAGCCTAATTGTTTGGTGATGGATCTGAACGCTGCAAAATATCCTACTGAAGCTTTGTTCTACACGGATATCAAATCTTATGAACAAGGAGCCGGACAACACATCTCCAAGGAAACGAACCGCTTGCCTGCGTTGTCTTGCTTGCCTTTACAGCAGAATTGGTTCTGGAAAGAAAGTTTCCCGACTACTCCGGTGAAATCTCCGGCACAAATGGTAAACGATAATATTATTCCGATGGGAAAGGCATATTGCAACTTTATTCTGAACGTAGCTCCCAATAGAGACGGTCTGTTTGATGCCAACGCTTTGAAGGCATTGAAAGAAATCGGAAAGCTATGGAAGAATGACGGCTATGTGGCTGATGTGCCGGCATGTGACGCTCCCATTATTGCTTCTAACATAGCCAAATATCGTCCGGCAGAAGGTGCTTGGAGCAGTGACTACGCTATTTTTGATTTTGCAAACGATGACGATTTCGGTACTTGCTGGAACTGCAACGACAATGTGAAAGACCCTTGGTACTCGGTTACACTTGAACGTGAGAAACCTTTCAATATGATTGTCATTACTGATCGTAATAATGATCGTTTACAAGAATATAGCCTTGAATATCGCACAGGTAATACTTGGAAAACGCTGTTTGAAGGTAAAGCACCTACTTCTCAGCGTGTGAAGATTCATCGTTTCGATACTGTATGGGGAGATGCAGTACGCATGAAAGTACAAAAATCGAATGGTACTGCCTCAATTGCAGAGTTTGGTATATATTGCGAACGAAAATAATATTGTTGTAGTAAGCATTGTTTGAAATTTAAACTGAACACTGCTTTTCTTCGCTGTCTGGTACATGATTGTTTGAGTCTGGTGACTTCAGGGATTATGTACCAGACAGACAGGAGATAATAATGAAAAACTTATTAATGTATAATCAATAATTATGGCTATATTACGATTACCGGTTTTTCTTATAGCGTTATTTTTTATGTGTATGGTGTATGCTTCTCCATATAATATAGCACCACAAAGCCGGGTAAGTGCATCTTCCGTACTTGATGAATTTCACAAAGGGGAAAATGTGACTGATCGACAGATTCGCGTTATAGGAAAGGGAGAATGGGCTTCTAAAAGTGTAGAGACTTTCTGGGGAGCAATAGATTATCCTTGGATCCAATTGGATTGGGACCAAGAAGTGTATATTGATAAGGTGGTATTATACGATCGCCCGGAAGAGAAAACACATACAGCAAGCGGTATTCTTCATTTTAGTGATGGTAGTCGTATCAATGTTTGGGAAATCGCTAATGACGGTAGACCCAAAGTTGTCACATTTCCAGCAAGAAAAACTCGGTGGCTTCGTTTTGAGGTAACCGATGGAGATGGAGAACATCTTGGTTTGTCGGAGATAGAAGTTTATCCGGCTCCGGAAAATTATGAAGATTATGTTTCCTGGGTAGATCCTTACATCGAATCAGCTCGCGGACGATATTTCTTTTTTATCACAGGCAACCAGCCCTTTGGTATGATTGGAGCTGCACCTTTAACCCGCAATAAAAATCAATATGGAGGAGGATATAATTATAATTCTACGGAAGTACTGGGGTTTCCGCAAGTACATTGTTGGATGTTATCTGGACTGACTCTCATGCCAACCACCGGGCGAATTGATCCAACATTAGGAGAGCAGCATTGGAAATCACCATTTAGTCATGACGGAGAGGTGGTGCAGCCGGGATACCATCGTCTTTATTTAGAAAAATATGATACATGGGTAGAACAAACGGCGACAGACCGTGCCAGCTTTTATAGATTGACATATACCAAAGATTGCGAAGCGGATATTCTACTCAACTTGGGTGGGTATGTAGGGACATCTACGATGGTTAACGCTCAGGTAAAACGTAGTGGACCAAATGAAATTAGTGGATCTTTTGATACTATGGGACGTTTGTGGGGAGGTCCTGATGTGGTCAAAATATTCTTTGTTGCTCAATTCGATCGTCCTTTCAATGAATTAGACGGATGGGCAGGCACTGATTACAAACATGATATTAATGAAATACAAGGTACTATGGATAGCAAACCGCAGGTTGCAGGATGGTCTTATTATGACGCGTCTACATCTGGTGTTTCTGCTAAATATAAAATGGAAGCGGGGGATAGGTTGCAAGTTAAGATGGCTATCTCTTATGTCAGTGTAGATAATGCGAAAGAGAACCTGGAACAGGGTTGTGATCATTGGGATTTTGATCGTATTCGTCGGGAATCGCAGTTAGAATGGAATGAGTGGTTAGGTAAGATAGATGTAAAAGGAGGTACTGATGTACAGAAAAAGAAATTTTATACAGATTTGTGGCATACACTTTTGGGACGCCATAAAATAGACGATTTTAATGGAGAGTATCCGGATTATACACAGGGTGTGCGCCAAGGAACACATACTTTACAGGCTCAAATGACTGTGAAGCAGCTTAGGAAAGATAAGAACGGACAATCGATACATCATATGTATAATTCTGATGCATTTTGGTTAACTCAATGGAATCTTAATACACTTTGGGGAATAGCTTATCCGTCTGTTTTGGATGATTTTGCAGCTTCTCTTATCGAATATGATCTGAATGGTGATTTATTACCACGTGGACCTTGTGCCGGTGGATATTCTTACATAATGAGCGGCTGTCCTGCTACATCGCTTATTACAAGTGCATATCAGAGAAATATTACCCATAAATGGTCACCTAAAGTCGGTTATAAAGCGATGAAAAAAAATCATGCTAAAGGTGGTATGTTAGCGTTGGATATGGATAATGAATTAGACTTTTATGTGCAGTATGGCTATTGTCCGGATAATGCGGGATTGACTATACAATGGGCATTTGAAGATTGGGCTTTGAGTGAAATGGCTGACCGTATGGGAATGAAGAAAGATTATGCTTATTACCGTAAGCGTTCATCGGGCTGGTGGACTTCTTTTAATAACGAAAAGAAGTTGATTCTGCCGCGACGTAAAGACGGCACTTGGTTACATACTGATTTGACAAGTGGCAGCGGGTATATAGAAGCTAATGCATGGCAAGCTACATTCGGTATTTCACATGATATACCTCGTTTGGCGGAACTTATGGGAGGAAATGATAGCTTGTGTTCTATGCTGAATTATGCTTTTGAACAGGCTTCTTCCATGGATTTTGTATATGGTTATGGAAGTGGAACCGTTAGTTATGCCAATCAGCCGGGATGTTCTAATGCTCATGTCTTTTCTCATGTCGGAAAGCCGTGGATGACGCAATATTGGGTGCGTAGGGTGAAGGAACAAGCTTACGGAGCTGTTACTCCGGATAAAGGTTATGGCGGTCACGATGAAGATCAGGGACAGATGGGAGGCATAGGAGTTTTGATGGCAGTGGGATTATTCAGTCTTGACGGAGGTTCCCGGCAAAATCCGGTGTATGATATCACTAGTCCTATTTTTGACGAAGTGACAATACAACTGGATACTGCATATTACAAGGGGAGAACTTTCAAAATCAAGACATACAATAATTCTTCAACGAATTGTTACATACAGCGTGCCCGGTTGAATGGTAAAGAGTATAATTCTTATCAACTTCCTCATATGGTGTTGGCACAAGGGGGGATACTTGAATTGTGGCTGGGGGACACACCCAATATACAATGGGGAGTATTGTAGTGAAATATTAATGGAATTTGTTTAATTGGGGGTATTAATATGTTTGGAAATGCGTCTATTTGATAAAATAGATTGCATTTTCCGTATAAAAACGTATCTTTGTGTGAAGTGAATTAAAGACATCGATTATTAGTGGCAATTTTTTTTCGTGTAGCGAAACAAAACATATAAGCGATTGCCTGATATTTAATAGATGATATTAATGATTAACACAATGAAAATACGCTTGATTTTGTCTTTTGTTTTATTGATTTATTCATTGGTCTGTCAAGCAGATGGCGGTAAAGATTCATATATCTTCCGGAAAGTAGATTATCAGCAAGGATTATCCAATAGTGCTGTGCTTTGTCTTTTTCAAGACAATACAGGGTTGATGTGGTTCGGTACATACGATGGTGTCAATTGTTATGACGGCAGAAACATGGAAGTTTTTCGTTCTGATTTTTCAGCCCCCAAAGCTTTGAGTAATAATGTAATCCATTCTATTCAGCAGGCAGATAATAATTGTTTGTGGATTTCTACACATTTGGGGATCAATCGTCTTTCACAGGATTCGCGGCAAGTTGTCGGATATTATGACTTTACAGATGATTATTATCTACATTCCAATTCTAAAGGAAACACATGGGTGGTGAGTCATAATGGGATTTTCTATTATAATACATCTTACAAACGGTTTGTACAGATTAAGAATTTGAAAGTATCTGTAGAGGATATGGATAGACGGGCATTCGTAACGGATGATGGCGTTTTGTGGATTTTTACTCAATATACAGGGGAGCTGTTACAGGTTTCGCAGGATGCTTTTGATTGTGACACATTATCAATTCATTCAACTGTTTCATCTACTAATTTTCATGCAAAACCTATTGCAGATGTCTTTTATCAAAATGGTGTTCTTTGTTTTATCGATAGTGAACATGATCTTTATGTTTATGATATTTCCCGACAATCTAAAATTTATATTCGTAACCTTTCTTCATTAGTGCAAAAGTATGGAACAATTGCAGGAATAGCTCTTTTCTATGAAGATATTATCATTGGGTTTAGAACGAATGGGTTAGTCCGTCTCCGTACATCACAAAAATATAAAGAAGAAGTGATCGACCGGAATGTACGTATATACAATATTTATCGAGATCCTCATCAGAATGTGTTATGGGTTGCTTCAGACGGACAAGGGACGATTATGTATGCGAAAAAATATTCTATTGCCACCAATTTGATGCTCAATCAACTGTCACCTAATTTAAGTAGGCAGGTACGTTCTGTTATGACAGACAATTGTGGTGGGCTATGGTTCGGGACGAAAGGTGATGGACTGTTGTATGTACCGGATTATCGTAAGAGTGAAGAGGCTTCTGCGGTTACAGTCTATTCTCCTGAAGGCAAACAAAGTGTTGCGTCTTATATACGGTGGAATAAAGAATTCCCCGTTTATAAATTGGTTCAAAGCCGTTACATGGATGGTTTTTGGATAGGATCTGGTGATCCGGGACTTTTCTATTATTCTTTTGAAGATCAAGCTTTGCATTCTGTAGAGAACCTGCCGGCACAACCCACCGAGATACATGGTATTTATGAGGAAAATGATAGTGTACTTTATGTGGTGACAGCCGGTTCCGGTTTTCATAAACTGGTACTTGAGAAGCAGGCAGGTGCCGTTCGTTTCAAGTCGCAAAAAAAATATCATTTTTTTCATGGTCAGCGAGAAATTACGATGTTCTATCCAATGCTGCCCGAGGGTGATTCAATTTTGTGGCTTGGCAGCCGCGAGAAAGGACTCGTACGGTTTGATAAGCGGACAGAAGAATATAAGGTGATTTCTTTGAAAGAAATGCTTCATAAGTCGGTAGATGATGTACTTAGTCTGTATCGGACCAAAGAAGGGCTGTTGTATGTGGGGACAACATCAGGATTGGTATGTCTGAATTTTAATGGGAAACAGATGAAAGCTACCTATATCGGACGGGAGCAAGGTTTGCTTAATGATATGATTCATGGTGTACTTGAAGATGAAAACGGACTCTTATGGCTTGGTACGAATCGGGGACTGATTAAATATAATCCGATAAATGGCTCATCACATGCTTACTTTTACAGTGCAGGTGTTCAGATCGGTGAGTTTAGTGATGATGCTTATTATATGTGTCCATATACACAGGAACTTTTTTTCGGTGGGATTGACGGGTTGCTTTATCTGGATAAAGAGGTGCAGGCTGCTCCGGAATTTTATCCGGATATTTTGTTGCGTAAGTTGACTGTTGGACATACGCAAGTGGTTCGGGGAGATGGAGATTATTATACGGATGATGGTAAGGCGTTGCAGTTGAAGGGGACGGAGGTTTCGTTTGCACTTTCTTTTGTTGTTCCGGATTTTTTATCAGGAGAAGACATAGAATACTCTTACCAGTTGGAAGGATATGATAAAGACTGGACATCTTTTAGTAGTATTAATGAGGCCTCATATACGGGAGTGCCGGCTGGTGATTATATCTTTAAGGTACGTTATAAGAGAGATGTGTTTGATACAGAATATCGGCATTTTTCTATTCCGGTATATATCCTCTCTCCCTGGTATCGTTCAGTGCCGGCTTATTTTGTTTATTTTATTATTTTCCTGTTGCTGTTGGGGTACGTGATATATTTGCTACGTAAAAACTACCTTCAGGAACGGATGATGAAAACACTGATGGGGACAGAAAGTTGCCGGAAATCCGAAACCGTTTATACTGACCGTAGGATACTTGAAGATTTTACTCTTATTTATAATTATTGTGACCAATTGCGTGCAGAGAATCTTTCTTATGAGCAGTGTCTTGAGAAAGTGTCACTGATACGCGAAACGGTGATGACCGCACTTCTTAATCCTGACACTCTATGTTTGGAAGAACTTAAACAATTCTTTCCGGATCGGTTTATTGTTTCTGCACGTATGAGTATACAGGGAGTTTCTCAAGAGGTATTACGTACGTTAGAAGAACAAGGGATTGATCATTCTTCTATATCGTCAATGATTCCGGAACATTTAACATTTCCTGTTTACAAGAACGCATTGTACAGCATCCTTTATTGCTGTTACCTACGGATTACTGAAATGAAAGGTACCCATGGCGTAATAGTAGAAATGTCAGAACAGGATGGCAAGATGCAGCTACATTTTTCTTCTAAAGATGCTACTGTGAAAGCATTGTATGAATACCTTTCTGATAAAGCTTCTTCAGTAACGGAGAAAGATTCTGATCATGTGTTTGCTGTACATTTACTATTAGGTTTTGTACGGTCAGCTTTGGAACGTATTCATGCCGTTCTTCGTTGTGATACTGATGAGAGTGGCAGCCGGTTGACGATTATCTTTGAACCGGCGGTTTTGACAGTGGCAGGTGAACAAGGGAAGAAAACTGTGCTTTTGTTGGAAGACAGAGACGAAATGACTTGGTTAATTAGTAATTTCCTGGCTGATGAATACGTGGTTCATCAAGTAAAGAGTGTGCAGCTTGCTTTTGAAGAAATTCGCCGGTCGGCTCCGGCTCTATTACTAGTGGATATGACAATGTATGCGAATGCTGAAAGTACTTTTATGGAGTATGTTAGTCGGAATCGTACCCTGCTTTCAAAGACGGCTTTTATTCCGTTGTTAACCTGGAAAGTTGGTTCGGCCATTCAGCGGGAGCTGATCTTGTGGTCTGATTCTTATATTGTACTTCCTTATGATATATTATTCTTGCGGGAAGTTGTTCATAATGCTATTTATGGAAAGCGGGAAGCAAAGCAGATATATATGGAAGAACTGGGAGATTTGGCGGGACAAATTGTCTGTACAACTACCGAACAGGCTGATTTTATTCGCAAACTGTTAAAGGTGATTGAAGAAAATCTGGACAAGGAAGAATTGGGTTCAACGTTGATA